>JABDEZ010000054.1 GCA_013286835.1 Bacteroidota bacterium | reverse complement strand
ACAACTGTGTCAAGATAATATTCATCCCTGTTATTTAATTAACTTCGCGGCGTGATCTCCCCCCAATCCATACAGGAAGTACTCAGCCGTGCCGACATAATTGATATTGTCGGCCAGTTTGTACGCTTAAAGAAACGGGGGGCCAGCTACATTGCCAATTGTCCTTTTCACAACGAGAAGACACCATCCTTCAACGTTTCTGCAGCAAAAGGCATCTACAAGTGTTTTGGTTGTGGCAAAGGGGGCAACGTCGTCACATTCATCCAGGAGCACGAAAAGCTCTCTTACCCGGAGTCTATCCGCTGGCTGGCAGACTATTACAAAATAACCCTTGAGGAAAGCGAGCGCACCCCTGAGCAGCAGGTGCAGCAGTTAGCAGAAGAGGGCTTGCGCATACTCAACGAGTATGCTGCACAATACTTTCACGAAAACCTGTTGCAGACTGAAGAAGGGCAAAACATCGGCCTCTCCTACTTTAAACAGCGTGGTTTTCGTAAAGATATTATAGAACGGTTTAGGCTGGGTTACAATAGCGAGAGTGGCGATTCATTTTACAAAGCCGCAATCGCAAAAGGTCAAAATGCAGCCATGCTTGATAGGGCTGGGTTGGTAAAAAGCCGTAACGATCGTTTTTATGATGTCTATCGTGGCCGTGTTATCTTCCCCATCCAGAGCATGACGGGGCGTATCCTCGGCTTCGGTGCACGCATCCTCAAAAGCAATGAGAAGGCCCCAAAATATATCAACACGCCCGAGAACGAGTTGTATGTAAAGAGCCGCGTACTCTACGGTATGTACCAGAGTCGCCAGGCCATTGGCAAGCTCGATGAATGTTTTCTGGTAGAAGGCTATACCGATGTTATATCCCTGCACCAGGGCGGTGTAGAGAATGTAGTGTCCAGCAGCGGCACTTCTCTTACAGAAGATCAGCTGCGCCTCATAGCACAGCTCACCAAAAATCTTACCATCCTGTACGATGGCGATGCAGCCGGCATAAAGGCCGCCCTGCGTGGGCTGGATATGGCCTTGGGTCAGAGCTTCAATGTGCAGCTGGTATTGTTACCCGAAGGCGAAGATCCCGATAGCTATATTCAGAAATCTGGAGCAGCGCAGTTTCACGAGTATGTAAAGGGGCACAAAAAAGATGTCATTGGCTTCCGCCTCGAGGTAGGCCTTAAAGATGCTGGCGATGATCCGGTTAAAAAATCAAAACTGGTAAATGAGATAGCCGAGAGTATCTCGCGCATCAACAAGGCCGAAGATTTTGCACTCCAAAGCCACTATATACGCGAAGCTTCGCGCAAGCTCGATGTGGGTGAGAATGGCATGGTCACCCTCATCAACAAGTACATTCGCGACCGTATAGATAAAGAGAACAAACATTACGGCAAAGAAAAAGAACTACCTGCCCCCATACCAGAGTACCAGCAGGAGCAGGAACAAACTGTAGCACAGGCAACAAAAGACGAAGAGCAGGAATGGCAACTCATACGCATTCTGGTGGAATATGGTGACAAACCTTTTGAAGGCTATATCGATGCTGCCGACTTTGTATATCAGACCATCGATCCCGATGTGATAGAGAACGATCAGGCCCGCAATATATACAAGCATTACTTTGATCTGGCTCCCATACGTCCCGCTGCCAGTTACTTCACCAACCACCAGGATACCGCCACCCAGCAGCGCGTTGTAACCCTGTTGCAAACCAATAACGAGATCAGCCCTAAATGGAAGCTCAACTACGGTATAGAATCGCAGCATGGCGAAATGAACTATATAAATGATGTAGAAAGCACCATCGCCTACTTCGAGCTGAAAAAGATCATTCTCCTGCAAGAGCAGGTGGCCACGCTTTTAATGAAAGAGCTCGATCCCCTAAAACAAGCCGTCATCCAAAAACAATACTTCGAGCTCCGCCAGCTCGAAAAAGAGATCGTAAAAAAACACGGCACAGTAGTATTTAAGCTGCTGAAAAAGTAGGCCATTACCAAAATTTATCTACTAGTCCCGCATCAATATTGAAAACATGCTTCTTGATGCCTAAACCACATTTAGCGTAAGTGATTTCTATTTGTGCTTTAAAACGACAAGCCTATCGCCTTGCATCACAACACCATGAAACACTCCCCCTTGTGGAACAGTGCATATCTTGTTGAGGCAGTTACTATCTTTCATTCTTAAATTGCGCTGTTAAAGCTGGTTAGACAGAGCTTGGCATAGAACGTTTCCCCCCAACCACCCTGTCCGGTCACCAGATAGGTCGGACACCACCATACAATTTAAATAAAACACATATTACCTGCTAGCTTGTATTTTAGCCACAACACACCATCCATGTCCGCTTTCCCTTCAAAAACCAGACAGGACAGTAAAGGAACCAATACATAATACGCAGCATAGCTATCTTTTAAATCTGCGGAGCAATTGATTTAAAAGTGACCTTTTTTGTTTCTTTTTTGGCCAAGCAAAAAAGAAAGGACAACGTGGGTAGGAAAAACAATTTAAGATGCAAATAGAAGTGCACCATAAAACCACAAACAAAAGAAACCATAGCGCCTCATTTTCAAAACCAGACAAGACACCCCAACCAAACCCTTACCAGCAAAGGCTTTCCCAAAAACACCCTGTCCGGTCACCGGACAGGCCGGACACACGATCGCCTCAAAATCCCTCGAACATCAGCAACATGTCTGTCATTGTTACCTCATCAATTTTCAACAATCCATCCAAGACATTTTTATTTTTTCTTACAAACAGACATTTACACCCCAAACCCGCACCAGGTAAGGCTTTACAGTTCCAACCCCAATGTCCATCAACAGACATTTCAAGACATTCTTAAAATACAAACAAAAAGCCAACCCTGTTCTGGGTTGGCTCTTAAAAACTATAACAATATGAATAACTATCGCAGCAACGTTACATTGCCCTTTATTTTTTCTTCTGGATAACCATTTATCTGGGCATCTATACTGTATATATATACACCTTCAGGTTCAGCTTTGCCGTTAAACATCCCATCCCATCCGCGGCCACTAATGTTATTAGTTTGGAAAATAACTTCTCCCCAACGGTTAAATATTTCCATATGGAATTTTGTCACCTGCTTGGCCAACAACTGGCGCGGGAAAAAATAATCGTTAGCGCCATCACCATTCGGCGTAAATGCATTAGGTATATCCATGTAGCACGACTGGAAAACCTGGGCGCTGTCAGCAGCAAAACATCCGCTTGCATTGCTGATCTGCAGCCAGTAAATACCCGGCTGGGTGGCTTGTGTGTAACTCGTTGTATCGCCGGTGCTCCACAAGTATTGTACATTGCCGCTGTTAGCAACTGTGTTCACCAGTGGTACCGGGTCAGAGTAAGGGCACATGGTTGTATCCGGCCCTATGTTCACATTAGGCACATTAAGTACAGTAATGTTTTTAGTATCAGTTATCGCTGGGCATTGCTTATAGTTTGCAGTAAGCGTCACCACATATTTGCCCGCCATATAGTAAGCATGGTTAATTGGCCCTGGGTTTACTATCTGGTCACCGTCTCCAAAATCCCAATTCACAAAAGTGGTACCCGATGTGTAAGCCCCCGAAAACAAAGAGGTTGTACCTTGGCAAAGCACACTGTCATTTACCGTAAGCTTTATTTGTGGCAATGGTTGCACCAGTACAGTTTTAGTTATGGTATCACGGCAAGGTATCTGGTCGCTTACAACATGCGTTACCAGGTAGGTACCCGGCTTGTTATATTGGTGCACAGGGGAGCCTGTCACGTCTACTGCACTGCTATCCCCAAAGTTCCAGTAGTAGGTAGCAGGCCCCGTGGTAGCATCAGTATTGGTAAATGTAATAGACTGGGTGGCACATATCGTATCCTTATCCACAGTAAACCCAACCGACATTGGGTGACGGGTATCTATCTTCTTGGTTATAGAATCACCACAGCCCGCGTTAGATGTTACAAGCTTCAAAGTATATTGTCCCTGCTGTGCATATATGTGCTCATTATTTGCCTGGGTACTGTAGGTACCATCTCCAAAATCCCACTTGTATTGGTTAGGTTGGTCACCGGCATTATTACCTGCGGTCACGTCCACAGTATCCTGCATGCAACCTAGCTTTATGTTAGCATTAATAGCAGGTTCCATATTAGTAACATGAATATATACAGAATCTGTCACTGTGCATATCTCACGAAACGATATATCATCAAGCGCAAAATCATTCCCGCTCAAGGCAGTCTGCTGGTCATGAATGCAAATAGTTATGCTTGTATTAGCACCGCTATACCATACTGTATGAAATTCTGTCCATTGTCCTGTTGTCGAGGGCAGCGAAAGTGTGGTACCAATAAGTGCTCCATTGATCTCAAACTGTACTTGAGCCGTATTGGTTGGAGTGCAGCTGGCTCCCCAGGCAGAAAAATCGTATTGTGTATTTGGCAACACTACTATAGTTTGGCACCATATGTTTACAGGTGCACCAGCACCGTTTATAACCATCATATTTCCGGTACCACTGGTATGGTCCCCAAAGCTGGCAAAGTTAGGATGCACAAGAAACGGATTAGTGGTAATAGCATAATAACTTTCAGGCCAGAGGGAACCTGGGCCTGTGGTATCTCGGTAATCGCTGGTAAAGTCAACATTACCCTGGCTAAAATCTCCGTTAGCAACACCGTTCTGTTGCGTTATAGAAGTAATACTCAACTTGTACTTTATAGAAGCAGTACCCAAAGTAGCCGTGGGGTTCAGTGCACTGGTACTGGAAAGATTGAAGGCCGGTGTCCAGACAGTATCAATATTTACAAAAGCAGTTGATGAGCCTATAGGTATAAGCGTAGGAGAAAGGTTCACCGTAGTATTCTTGCAGGTATTTATGGTGTCTGGCAAGTTGCCAATGGTAAGCGCGCACTGGCCATAGGCAGTGGTATTTAGCCATCCCATAAATACCAGTAATGATAATGCTTTCAGTGTGTGTGACATTGTAAATATTTTCTTTGCTAAAATATCAATTTAAACCAAGTTTGATTGTATAGCTTCGCAGCTGCATACAGATTCAAAAGACGGTAAAATGACTATAAACGTTTGTAAGATATGCAAATAACACCAAATTTCATATGGCTCGCATCTTAGCGCTCGATTTTGGCAAAAAAAGAACAGGAATAGCGGTCACAGACCCCCTTAAGATCATAGCCACAGGGCTTGATACCGTGGATAGCAATGAACTGATAGGATACCTGAAAAAATACATGCTTAAAGAGCCTGTAGAACTGATCTTAATTGGCTACCCGCTTAATTTTGATGATACGCCTACAGATGCTACACCATTGGTTGAAAAATTCATGAAAAAATTTGGCGCCGTATTTCCCAACATGCCTATATTAAAAATAGATGAGCGCCTTACATCTTCCATGGCAAGCCAGGCAATAGCCGGCATGGGACTTAAAAAGAAAGATAGGGAAAAGAAAGAGCTGATAGATGTAACCAGCGCTGTCATAATGTTGCAGGAACACCTTGAAAGCCGGCTTTGAATATATAACTTTGCAAAAAAACCATCAAAATAAATGGTACTACCCATAGTGGCTTATGGACATGCTGTGTTGCGTAAAGTAGCAGATAACATAACTCCCGATTACCCTGAGCTGGAAACACTTATAACAAATATGTGGGAAACCATGTATAAAAGTAATGGTGTAGGCTTGGCTGCTCCGCAGATAAACAAAGCAATACGCATGTTTGTTATTGATACCTATCAGATTGTGGAAGGTTTTGACGATGAAGATAAAAGACTGTATCCCAACGAAAAGCCTATAAAACAAGTATTCATAAACGCTCACATTACAGGAACAAGCGGTCAGCCATGGGACTATAATGAGGGCTGCCTGAGCATTCCCAAGGTAAGAGAAAACATAACCCGCGATGCAAAAGTGCGCATCCGTTACGTAGATGAACAATTTAAAGAACATGAAGAAGAATTTGCAGGGATCACCGCTCGCGTCATACTACATGAGTATGATCATATTGATGGCAAGCTTTTTATAGATTATTTACCCCCCTTAAAGAAAAGATTGATAAAGAAAAAGTTGGATGACATTAGTTCCGGTAGAGTAAAAGTGGATTATAAGATGCTTTATGTGAAATAAAAATGTATTTTCAGCAACAATTCCTAAAAAATAGTTTTTGCCAATAGCTGCCACATATAGCGAAGAAGAACTTGTAATGCTGCTAAAACAGCAAAGCAGGGACGCATTCAACTATTTATACCGCCAATATTCTGCGGTGCTCTATGGTATTGTGAATAAGGTAGTTTACGATGAACAGATCGCGCAAGATGTGCTACAGGAGGTTTTTGTAAAAATATGGCATAACATCCCTCAATATAATCCAGAAAAAGGGCGCATATATACCTGGATGATTAACATAGCCCGCAACGCTGCAATAGACAAGCTGCGCTCGAAGGGTGAAATAATGAAAAGTAAAATCCAAACTGGTGAAGATGTCGTAAATAATGTACATGTGGGGATGAAGACGGAGCAATCTACTGACACTATAGGATTAAAGAAGATAGTATCTGAATTAAAACCAGAATATCAGACCATTGTTAACCTTGCTTATTTTAAAGGTTATACACTGGATGAGATATCTAAAACGCTTGAAATACCGCTTGGCACTGTAAAAACAAGAATGCGAAGTGCTATAAACCTGCTGCGGCAGAAATTTAATAATTAAAGAATTATTTAAACAAAGTGAACATACAGGAATACATAGAATCAGGAATTTTGGAAGCCTATATCTTAGGTGCCCTCTCTACAGAGGAGCACGCTGAAGTGGCAGCCAATATTGCTATGTATCCTGAACTTATTGCAGAGATTGCGGCTATAGAGGCTGCAATGCAGAAGTTTGCAGAAAGCAATGCAGAACAGCCGCCCGTTCATATGGAGGAGCAAATATGGCAGGTCTTAAGTAAAGACAACCAGGCACAAACACCATTAACCGACCATAGGCCCCAAGCCAAAGCTATTGTGTTACCACGCCAGGCACACGATGTGCAGTGGCAGCGCGCAGCAATATGGATAGCGCTGGTGGGCAGCCTTGCCACCAATTACATACTTTGGAATCAGAAAAGCCAGAGCGACCAGCAGGTTGCACTTTCAAGGTCACAGGCCGATAGTATGCAGGTACAGCACCAAAAGTTAACTGCCACCGTTGCCAGTTTCCAAAAGGTAAAAGACATGATGGCCGACACCAGTATGCAAACCATAGTGATGCAGACTGTTATTAAAGACAAGCCCATGGCTGCTACCATTTATTGGAGCAAGGCCAAAGGTGACACCTACCTGATGGTAGATAAGATGCCGATGCCACCTGCAGGTAAGCAATACCAGATGTGGATGATAAAAGATGGCAAGCCAGTGGATATGGGGGTTATACCCAATGATATGATAGCCTCTGTTAACGGCATGAATAAGCTCCCAATGTTAGCAACCGGCAGCCAGGCATTTGCTATCTCTCTTGAGAAAGAAGGAGGCAATCCAACACCAACACAAGTGTGTGTGCTGGGTAAGGTTGCGGCTATATAATTGCCCTTACTTTGTTTCCAGATTTCCAGCTTAACCACCACCGGTAATTCCAGATATAAATACATTCTAATTATTGCAAATGCACAATATTAGTTAGGCTGTACGGTAAGAACAAATGAGGTATCATACGTAGCTGTATCACCGTATAAGTACTTTGGAAAATAGATCTGTTTTGTATTTTCTGCTTTGTCTTTTGCTAAGTTATTCTTTTCAACAAAATACCAGGCAACACGAGCTAAAACTAACGCCACTATTATCAGTATTACATTGCGTGTTTTGTTAGACATTTTCAATAACTCCCACTTATTATTCCGCTTTAGTCCATGTCGTTGTTCTGCCCAGAAGAGAAATTCCTACATAGCCCCTTATGTCCAGGTGATCAGTTTTGTAAGTTACTTTGCACGAATAGGTTTTCCCGTTTTTAGGATCATAAACGGTACCATCATCATAAAGTATATCCCCATCTTTTTTAAAGCCTTTCAATACCAGAAGCCCCATCTCAGGCTGGTTACGTTTGCTCTCATCACTGTTATATATATCCAGTTTGGGTTTACCGTCACGGTTTGGTTCTTGCAGCCAAACTATCTTGCCATAAAACTTATCATCCTTAGCTTTGTACACTTGTATTTTAGCGGTTTTCTCTGCATTATACCACAAACCCTCTATACGGTCGGTTTGAGCCATTAACGCTTCACTACCCAACATCAAAAAAACAAAAGGTAAAACAAGAAATACCAATTTACTGCGCATAAAATATAGACGTTTAGGTATTATTAATTGGCATCGGCAATAGACCCAATACCAGACTTTTCAGATGTAACGGCGGGATGGCCTTTATAACGTATAGCTCCTACACCACTAAGGTGTGCATTAAGCGTTTTTTGTGCATTTACATTAGCTAAGCCTGTGCCAGACAACTCCACTGTTGTATTATCTGTCACCAAATTGAATGCATTCAATACTGCAGCTCCGCTCAATTCATAGTTTGCAGACTCAGCAGCTCCACTACTAACCTTCACTTTGGCAGCTCCTGAAATTTCAGTTGAAAAATGAGTAACACTCACATTATCTGCTACAACATCTGATGCCCCCGATACTTCCAGTTTAAAATCGCTCCCTTTAACATTGCCGTGAATAACTCCATATGTAGCGCCGCTTAAAGATAGAGAAGCCATACTTGGAAGTGTGATAACAGCTTTTATTTTTTGATCCGTATTCAGTTCAGTGCCCTCCACAGTATATATATTCAGTGTATTGTCTTTTACTTCAGTTTTTATATACTTCAGTAGGTTTTCATATCCGTATAGCTGCACGGAAGGTGTAGCGCCATCTTGCAAGTTAACAGTGACATCTATTGCCCCACCAACTTCAATAGCAGCGAAGGGCTTTACAGAACGCATATCGGCCACTTGTGCACCTGACCCGCTCACAACATTGCGCATACACGAGCTTAATGATAACACCAAGACCAACAATAACGGAAATACATTTTTCATGACGACTGTATTTAAATACTATTTACAACTATCTAGGCATTCTTATTGTACCGCCACCATATATAGCCCAGCGAGCCCATTATAGTAAGGGGAATGAAAGCCAGGTATATTATGCCGCCATTCAAGCCTTTAGCACTTTTATCATCCAAGCCTGCAGCAGTTTTGGTACATACAGAACATTGCGCATTCACCACAGGCACTACCAACACACAAAGCAATATTATCAGCAAGTACTTTCTCATTATATGAAATTACAAACTAAATGGGAAATGATGACCCTTTTTCAATGTCTATTTATATATGCGGTACATAGTAAGGCGATATCATCAAATAAACTAACACGCCTGTGATGCTTACGTACAGCCATAAAGGCCAGGTATATTTAGACAACTTTTTATGTGCAGGGAACTCTCCTATTAAAGCCCTGTAGGCAGTAAAAAGTATGAATGGCAATATGATAGCCGCCAGGGGAATATGTGTTGCCAATATGAAATAATACACATAACGTATAGTGCCCTCACCACCAAACCTGGTTTCGCCGGCAAATAAGTGATGACAGATGTATGACACCAAGAATAAGACGGAAAGAACGATAGCCGTCATCATCAGTTTCTTGTGCATTACATAGCTTTTTTGCTTAACGGCTATCAGTGCAGTTACCAGGCATATGGATACCAATGAGTTAACAACAGCATTAAACAGCGCAAAATAATGCACATTAAAGCCCAAATCTAGCGGTAGCTTGTAACGCGACATAATGACTACTGCAGCGAAAACAACAAATGAAACGATATAGATAAGCAGCTTTGCCTGTTTATCGTTTTTCTTAATGGATGGTGTAAGCATAATTCTGCTTTTGTATAATTAACTATTCTATTTTGCTTTTTCTAACGATAACAACACCACATCATCAGCGCAGCGTTTTATATCAGCTGTATCCAAGCCATCGTAATAGCCGCGAATATGGCGGTTTTGATCCAGCACCACTATTTTCTGTGTATGTATAAAATCCTCTGCTCCGCCATCACCAGGCTGCGCTTCTACAAACAGTTGGTTGCGTGCATAATTGTAAATATCTTTTTTATCGCCTGTTAAAAACCACCAATGGTCGTGGTCCACACCAAATCTATCTGCATAACTGCGCAGTACAGGAAACGAATCGTGAGCTGGATTAACGGTAATGGAAATAATCTGTACGGCAGTATCCAGAGAGCTTTCCATTTTAGGATTTTTATGAAATGCTTTTTGCAGCATACGCATATCGCCGGTAAGCCGCGGGCATATGGTGGGGCAGTTGACAAAGAAGAAATCTACTATCAATATTTTCCCTTTCAGATCATTATTTAGTGATACGGACGCCCCTAACTGGTTGGTGAGCCGCAGGTCTGTAACCTGATGAAATAAGGTATCATTCTTTCCTTTTTCGTGGGTTTTGCGCAAGCCTTCTGCTATATAATAGTGGGGCATATGCAGTTTGTCTTTTGACATGACCCTAGCTATAAAATAAAAAGAAAGCGGTAGCACAAATGCTACCGCTAAACCACCTAAGAACCTATAATTGGATGTTTTCTTTGCCATTTTTATTTTCCCGTCTGCTACAGGACTCCTCTATTCACTTAGACTAACGGAAAGATTGGTTCATGTGCAACCAGAAACCCCCATCGGCTAAAAATGCTATGATGAACCAAATGAACAATACCAGCGGTATCATTACAGTGACTATGAAATTTTTAACTTCATCGCCAAGGTGCATAAATATAGCTACAATATAACCTGCTTTAAGCAATGTAAGCGCAAGGAACAGAAAGGCAACAAGTACCTTTGGCATTTCGTGACTGAAGAACATACCCAGCACAACTTCCACCAGTGTTATGAGTAATAATACCCAAAACACTTTCCAAATCCTTTTTATCTGGTTTTTACTTTCTGTAGATTCCACATCGCTGTGATGCGACATAACACCGGAGTATAATTTAGACTGGTCGCCTTCGTACAGATGCTGAATACTATTTTCGTTATGATGTGACATTTGAGCTATTTTGTTCGGTTGTGATAAAGAGTTGTTACGACTAAAGGAGGTAGAAGCAAGTGAATACAAATACCCATACCAGATCTACAAAGTGCCAGTAAAGACCACATTTTTCAACCATTTCATAATGGCCGCGGCGCTGGTAGGTACCATTAACCGTATTTACCAATATCATGATGTTGAAGCACACACCAGAAAGTACGTGGCAACCATGGAAACCAGTAATAGTAAAGAAGTAATTAAAGAAATCGTGCGTAGAACGCATACCACTTGCAGCGACTGTAGCCAAGCCATCGCGTTTTATATCGAAGAAACCCTGAAAAGCTGACAGTGGTGTATTATCGGCAGTGAAAGACCCCCACCAGCCACCTTCGTGGTGCAGGTGTGTCCACTCCCAAGCCTGACAAGAAAGGAAGCAAATACCCCCAACGATGGTCCACAACAACCATTTCACTACATTTTTTTTATCACCGTAGTGACCGGCATGTACCGCAAGCACCATAGTTACAGAACTCATGATGAGTATGAACGTCATTAAGCTCACAAACAACAATGGCAGGTTCATTCCTTCGAGGAAAGGGAAAGACTTGAACACCTGGTTGGCATCTGGCCATACGGCACTAAAGAAACGAGTGGTACCATATGCTATCAATAATGCGCCAAAGGTGAACGCATCTGATAACAGGAAGAACCACATCATCATTTTTCCATAGCTGACGTTGAAAGGAGAATGGCCACCGCCCCATAGTTTGGGTTCAGTTGCCGTGGTAGCTGTTGCTGTTGCTTGTGACATAGTTTAGTTTAAGCCTGTTTATTATTCGGGTGCAAATTTCGAAACATTTTATTGATTTGCCAGAAAGAACACAAATAAATAAATCCACAATGCATCTACAAAATGCCAGTAACTGGCCACTACCTCCAAACCTGTTGCATTGTATATCTTTACGTGTGTTCTGAATGCGCGGAAAAATACAATTAATAACGCAATAATCCCACCCAGTATGTGGACTAAATGCAAACCTGTAATAATAAACAGGAAAGATTCGCTGGGATTACCATTTACTTTGATATTATGTGCGTACAATTGAGTGAAACCTATATACTGGAATACGCCAAACAGAACCCCTAAGAGTAATGTAGTTGTTATAAGGCTACGATACTTTGGCATTTCTCTATTCTTAAAAGCACGCACACCCAGATGCATGGTGACACTGCTTAGTAATATAGTGAAGGTGGAAACCCAGAATATAGCCGGTAATTTATAATACACCCAATTGCCCTGAGCTTCGCGAACAATGTATGCGCTGGTGAGCCCTGCAAACATCATAACGATGCTGCCCATGGCCACATAGAGCGCAAACTTATGCGGGTGTATTTTTTTTCTTTCTACCGGCTGCGTCATACTCATACAAAAATAAATTACAACTTATCAAACAACAACGCCAGCAATACTGTTGGCAAGTAAATAAAGGAAGAATACATCACCCGGCGCGCCGATTTATGATCGTTCCTGAAATAAAATATAATGGATGAAATAAAATAGAACATTCCGCAGGCCATACATACCAACATCCCTATGGTGCCGCTAAGCCCTATTGCCCTTGGCAGTATGGCCATAGGCACCAATACTATGCTATAAAACATACACTGAAGGCCGGTGAACCTAGTTTCGCGCTCGCGGGTAGGTAACATACGCATACCAGCCGCCGCATAATCATCGTATGCGACCCAGGCAATGGCCCAGAAATGCGGGAACTGCCAAAAGAACTGGATTGCAAATAATACAATACCACCCAAACCTGTACTTGCTGAATATATGGTGCCTGTTGCAGCTACCCAGCCAATTAACGGGGGTAATGAACCCGGTATGGCACCTATGAAAACAGATATGGGGTGTATCTTCTTCATAGGGGTGTACACAAAAGAATACAAGAGTAATGACAGGAAACTTAATATGCCAGCCAGCGGGTTAAAATATAAACCAAGCAATAAAGCACCACTGATACCAGTGAAGATGGCAAATATCCATGCCTCGGTAGTGCCCATACGCCCATCGGGCATAGGCCGGTTCATGGTACGCTTCATCAGCTTATCGCTGTCTCTTTCCAATATCTGGTTAATAGTATTGGCACCACCAGTAACCAGCATGCCACCTATAAAAAGAATTACAGCATTCCAACCAACTGTAATACCGGGAGCCATGAGATAACCGATAACACTGCTGAAAACCACCATACCACTCAGATTGAGCTTAAGTAACTGGTTATAATCCTTCAGACGTGATATCATCAGCCATCTTGCTTTTATCGGCTCTTCGCGTACCATTTATTAACTTAAAAATATTATAATTGTGCCCGCAAAGGTACTAAACGAAAAGTTTTTAGGTGGATTTTTCTTGGTCTGTATTATTTAGAATTTTGTGTAAATCTTCCAGAATGTCCAGAAATGTCTGCGACAGACATTTTGTGTTTTTGACCTAATATGTTATGGGTAAGGGTTTGGGTGAAAATGTCTGTTTGAGGTGTGACAACTAAAATGTCTGGATGATGTTGTGGAAATAAGATGACGTGGTGGCACGCATTACGTTATGTGAGAGTTTTAATATAGGCGTAGATAATGATGTTGCAAAGTTCACATTACGAACGGTTGCATCGCACCCCCAAATAACGCCTATTTTTGTGAGGTTGTCTTGTCTGATTTAAAAACAAAAAACGGACAGGGGCAATTTACGCAGAGCTGAAATATAAGGTGGTAGCTATTATGCATTTATTTTAAACTGTCTGTGGTGTCCGGTGCTGTCTGGTTTGATTTGGGTTATGAAATATAGCCCCCTTCATTTTCAAGATTTTGCGAGCGTAACCACCCCGGCCGTTGGCCACCCCTCGTTGAAAAAAGGGGTGCTTGTAAAATGTCTGTTGCAAAAAACGGATTGAGAAATGGACATTTTGGATTGGGATATAGCCTGAAACATGCTGTAGTGGCTTATATTTAATTTTACAAGCACCTTGAAAAATGTCTTAAAATGTCCGTTGGAGGACATTTGTGATTCAGCAATTTTTAAGAACTGAGCGAATATTTTATACTGTGCCCTACTGACGCGAGGGTTTACAGGTTATATATGCAGGTGCAAGGTACCGTTGGTAATTGGTATTTCATTGAAGAAGTTATGCACTGTTTCACGGGGTGAAGTGTTTCACGGGACTTGTGATGCAAGCCAAAAAGATTGCTGCTTAAATAGCACAAGTGGAAAATACATGATCTAGATGTGCGAGATGTTCTGGAAAGAAATTGGCAATTAAAATTTAAATCTTAATTAAACGCAGCAAATAAAATGTGAGTTGTTGGGCTGACATTTTATTTATCTATTCGACTTAAGAACCAAGCCGATAGGGACTGTCTCTTATTAAATTGACCATCATATAATAAATATGCTATCATGTAAATTGTTTTACATATAGCAATAATTATACAACGTATGTCATTAATTTTCTTTTAATTAAAAATTATTTTTAATCCGATGGCATGGATGTTGCCTATCCGTAGTTCATGCAATACAATTTGCATTCAAGGCTATGAGAGAAAATCTATACTTCAGCGAATTATCAAAACTTCGTACTACTGCAAAAAAAAGTAGTCACAAACGATTTAAACGGAAACTATCTGCTTTTTTAGTAGCAGCAGTATTATTAACCATTCCTAATTTAATATTTGCACAAGCGCCCAACCTAGGGACTGCTGCCAATTTTGTTCTTTTTACCGGAGTTGGGGCAGTGACCCACTCGGGGAGTTCGCATATAACCGGGAATGTGGGATCGAACAGTGGATCGAGCACCGGGTTTGGGAACGTGAATGGCGTAATGCTTAATAATAACGGTGCTACAGCCACATGTGCAGCAGACTTGCTTACTGCCTATCACCAACTGAACATAGCTATACCAACTGCCACACCATCATCATTACTAGGCAATGGTACAACATTAGTGGCCGGAGTGTATCACATTACCAGCGCTGCGACATTAAACTTAGCACTTAACCTAGATGGCCAGGGCAATCCGAATGCACTGTTTATTTTTCAAATAGATGGCTCACTGTCTGCAAATTCATTGTCAAGGGTGAACCTGCTGAACGGAGCACTTGCCTGCAATGTATTCTGGAAAGTAGAAGGATTGGTAAGCATAGCTACGGCCAGCACCATGAGGGGAAACATAATAGCGAACAATGCAGCTATTAATATAGGCACAGGCGACACCCTTGAGGGCAGGGCGCTATCTACAGCAGGAGCCATTTCTGTAAGCGGTGTTGTTGCATATACACCAATAGGCTGCGGCAGTACTTATCTTACAGGACCTGCAGCCCCAGCACTTGCATCGACAGCTGCATATGGTGTATTCTCGGGTAACGGACAGGTGACCAACACGGGAGTGACGCATATTACCGGCGATGTGGGGTCGAACCTCGGATTGACTACGGGTTTCAATCCATTATTTGTAACAGGAACTATACACCCTATACCTGATGCATCTACGGCTGCATGTGCAGCTGACCTTACCAATGTTTATAACTACCTGAACACGATACCTTACGATATTGAATTATTATACCCTGCACAGTTTGGGAATGACCTTACCCTTACACCCCATACCTACCTGATGAATGCTGCAACTACCTTCACCGGTGCGGTGTACCTGGATGCAGAAGGAGATGCCAATGCTGTTTTCATTATAAAAATAAATGGGGCACTTACATCGGGCACCTTTAGCAGAGTAGTACTTATTAATGGTACGCAAGCCAAGAATGTATATTGGAAAATAGACGGCGCAGTGAATATAGCCGGGAACTCACTTTTTAATGGCACTATGGTTGCCAACAATGGCGCAATACAGCTTGGCCTAAACGACACCATAAACGGCAGAGCGCTTACCACTGATGGCGCAGTAACTATCCAATCGAGCAACATAACTATTACCACGGCTGCATGCACTGCACCACCTATAACAGGAAACAACAACGTGTGCCCAAATAGCACCACAGTACTTAGTAACACCACAACCGGCGGCAGATGGAGCAGCAGCAATCCCTTGATTGCGACAATCGATTCTATATCTGGTACCGTACGTGGGATAAATGCTGGTAATACGACCATAACATATGTAACTCCTACGTCTTGCGTAAGTACAACAGGGTTTATTGTTAACCCAAATCCTGCACCGATAACAGGTCCAGGCTTTGTATGTTCGGGATCAACAATAACACTAAATGACATTACACCAAATGGTACGTGGAGCAGCAGCAATATATTGCAGGCTACAGTAGTAAGCACTACGGGTGTTGTGACAGGCGTATCAACAGGAACACCATTCATAACGTACACCCTAACTGCAACAGGTTGCGTTGCTAATAAAACCATCTCTGTAAATGCAAATGGCGGCACAATAACAGGATCGCCAAGTGTATGTGCCGGCACAACTACTCAACTAACGGATTCTATACCAGGAGGAACATGGAGTGCAAGTAATAACAAGGCTACGGTTATTAACGGGCTAGTAACGGGAATAACAACAGGTATTGACACCATTACCTATTCTGTAACTAACACTTGCGGAACAGCTGCAACAACAAAAATCATCACTATTAATACAGTGCCTACAGCAGGAACTACAATAGGACCAAACAGTGTGTGCATAGGTTCGACTATCACACTGACAGATGCCATTACCGGTGGAATATGGAGTGCATCAAATACTAATGCCACGGTTGTGAACGGTTTTGTGACCGGCATTGCAGCAGGAACAGATAACATTATGTACTCTGTAACCAATGTTTGTGGAACAGCAATAGCGACACATGCTATGACCATTAATCTATTGCCAAATGCGGGCAGTATATCCGGACCATCAAGCGTTTGTGTGGGTTCGTCTATCACCTTGACAGATGCAACAACAGGTGGTATATGGAGTGCAAGCAATACAAATGCAACAGTATTGAACGGTGTTGTAAGTGGAGTAACAGCCGGAACAGATAACATTATCTATTCTGTAACCAATGTTTGCGGTACCGCAACAGCGACACAAACCATCACAATAAATCCCTTACCTAACGCAGGTACAATAACAGGCCCGACGGGTGTATGCTATGGCACAACTATAACATTAACGGACGCAGCAACAGGAGGCACATGGAGTACCAGCAACAATAACGCGAGCGTAACTGGCGGAACAGTAACTGCAAATGCTACAGGACAAGACACCATATACTATACAGTGGTAAATGTTTGTGGTACTGCAATTACAAGCCATGATATAACTGTAAACCCACTACCTGTAGTACCGGCCATAACAACACAGGCACCAGCAAATGTGTGTAAGGATACCAAGTACCAAAACTTTGGCACAGCGACACCACCAGCTACCGGCACTACATATAGCTGGACAGCAACAAACGCTAAGGTTTGGGCACAGGGTTTGAATCGCCAATACTCACTGGTAACTTTTGATACTACAGGCAATGCATATGTGATGCTGCATTCAACATTAACCGGAACTGGATGTACAAACGAAAAAACAATACCCATAACTGTAGGCACAAGTATAGCCGAGATACCAAGCGTGGTTTATTTTAACTATCATTTTGTGTGTACGCCTAATAACGAAAACTCTTACCAATGGGGTTATGACGATGCAATAACACTTGACTCTACAATACTTACAGGAGAGATCAACCAGGATTACCTGAATGCAAATGCCGACTTCGCAAATAAGTATTATTGGGTAATGACCAACATAGGTGGTTGTTTACAGAAAACATACTACACTATACCGACCGGTGTGCAAAATGTAAATAGTGCAGCAAGTCTTTCAGTTTATCCTAACCCGACAAGCAGTGTTGTGAATGTAGTGATCAGTTCAGCTATCAATGGTGAAATGCAAGTGGAGATAATGAACATGACAGGACAGATGCTAAGCATGACAACTGCCACAAATAACAAGGCCAGTGTGAATGTAGAAATGCTACCTGCAGGATCTTACCTGATTACCTGCTATCGTGACGGAATTAAAATAGCGATATCAAAATTCACCAAAAACTAAATCTTCAACATTAAAAATTTATAAAAATGAAAAAACTATTTTTCTTGTTGATGACTGTAAGTAGTTCATTATCAGCAATAGCACAATCGCCGACACCACGCGT
>JABDEZ010000053.1 GCA_013286835.1 Bacteroidota bacterium | reverse complement strand
TTATAAATATATTAACGGAAATGGTGGCGCAAAATTATACCAATATGTCAAAAATGCTACCTTTGCGCGGCAAATTCTGCCAATTTTAACAATATGCAAAAAGATCTTTATCAGCAGCCGGACTATTATCTAGTAGATGAATTACTCACTGAAGAGCAAAAGTTGATCCGCGACTCAGTACGGGCCTATGTTAAGAAAGACATTTCCCCTATTATTGAAGAATATGCCCAAAATGCGAAATTCCCCGACCAAATAATAAAAGGACTCGGTGAATTGGGATGTTTCGGACCTTTTATACCTCAGGAATATGGTGGGGCAGGACTTGACTATACCTCTTATGGTATTATGATGCAGGAACTAGAGCGCGGAGATTCTGGCGTACGTTCTACAGCATCGGTTCAAGGATCTCTCGTTATGTATCCTATTTACAAATTTGGGAGTGAAGAGCAGAAGCATAAGTACCTGCCTAAGTTGGCTACAGGAGAGTGGATGGGTTGTTTTGGACTTACAGAACCCAATCATGGTTCTGATCCATCAAGCATGCAAAGCAATTTTAAAGATGCCGGTGACCATGTGGTATTAAATGGCGCTAAGATGTGGATATCCAACGCTCCATTTGCACAAATAGCCGTAGTATGGGCTAAGAATGAAGCCGGTGAGATACAAGGCTTGATTGTAGAGCGTGGAATGGAAGGTTTCTCAACACCTGAAACGCATGGCAAATGGTCGCTGAGGGCATCTGCTACAGGAGAACTGGTATTTGATAACGTAAAAGTACCTAAGGAAAACATATTGCCCGGCGTGAAGGGGCTTAAAGGTCCTTTAAGCTGCCTCAGCAGTGCCCGCTATGGTATAGCATGGGGCGCGTTGGGATGCGCTATGGATTGCTATGACACAGCCCTGCGTTACAGTAAACAACGTGTACAGTTTGGCAGACCTATTGCAGGATTCCAACTTACACAAAAGAAACTGGCAGAGATGATCACAGAGATCACTAAAAGCCAGTTACTGAACTGGAGATTGGGCGTATTGCGCGACGAGGACAGGGCAACACCTGCGCAAATATCTATGGCCAAACGTAATAGCTGCGATGTAGCCTTGAAGATAGCCCGCGAAGCCCGCCAGATATTGGGTGGTATGGGTATAACCGGTGAGTTCAGTATCATGCGTCACATGATGAACCTAGAGTCTGTTGTGACCTATGAAGGTACGCACGACATACACCTGTTAATAACAGGTATGGATGTTACCGGTATAAATGCATTTAAATAGTATTCAAAAAAATAAGCGAAAGGGTTGAGTATTCAGCCATTTCGCTTATTTGATAATGGTAATCTTAGTGATTAAGTCAACGCATCCATTAGGGTTTTGTAGCTTCAAAATAAATAGTCCAGGCGGAAGTGTTGAACAGTCAATTTCAGATATCCCATTATCATATACTCCTAGTTCCGCTACCTTTCCTTCGAGGGTATATATAAAGAATTTTTCTCCAGTTTGTAACTGCTTATCAATATAAAGTGTATTGTTCGCAGGATTAGGAAATACGTGATACTGATAATTAACCGATGCAACAGCAGGTATTGCTAATATTGGTGCTTTTAATGTTACAACCAGCAAATTATTCGGAATATTGAGATTTAATACATTACTGCCCGTATAAGAGAAAAGAGGCTGGGTTGAAATTAATGGACTATATATATAGGCCGTGTCATACTGAAAAGGGAAGGTAATCTGCACCGATTGGCTATCGCCAGCGAGATCGGTAAAATTGAAAAAGTCGTAACAAATACCTTTGCTTCTTCCTTGCCACAAAGCAATCAAATAATCACCATTGAACTTTTGATATAGAGCGTACTTTATACCAGTAGTGTCGCCAGAAATTATGAATTGCAATGGATTAGGCTGAAAGACAGCTGAAGTATCTTTAAACAACTGTAATGTATTTTTGATCACCGTAAATGCTGGTTTCTCAGTACCGTTGGTATGTAGCAGGCCAAAATTCATTTGGTCGTTAGCAGAATCCGTAGTGTTTTCGTCAATAAACTCGTAAGTATAAATGCTTTTTGCACCGCGGCCAAACATCTCCATAAAGAGCACTGAATAGTATTTGGCGGTTGCCAGCTCAGATAAATAGTGATTGCCATAAGGGGCATAAGTTCCGCTAAACGGCAGATTCCAGTATTTCGCGTTTTCATAGCCAGCCTCGGTTATTACCCACGGTTTGGAATGTCTGATCGTATCTAGCCGACCAGCCGTAATATCATGATAGGTACCAGGGAACATGGTAGTACTATCGATACCCGTATCATAGGTGTGGAAATTGGCATAATCGCAAAAGGTGCTGATGTGCGGGGATATCTCTGCGATTTGATTAGTCCGTGATGGGGTAGTCCAGTATTCGATAAATGAAGGCGACAATATAGGGATGGATGATAGGGTTCCGGATTTAGTTCTCTTATATAGACCTTGCTGCATACTGTAAGTGAGTGTATCCCATTTGTCAGGATACCAGTTGTAGATATTCATATCCGGTTCGTTATAACCTTCCAGATATTTGGTTGCATTCAACAGTTCTGATGAATTTTCAAGTACGGACAAGTAATCTGCAGAGTCCTTAAACCTCGGCGTATCCGCTACCTGTCGGTCCGATAGCAGAAAGCACATTTTTATACCCAATGAATCGTGCAGCTTAATGATCCGATTTTTAATCGTCAATGTATCTGCAAGCGGTATAAAGCTGCTGTAGGGAAGCGGTGTGCGTATATTCTTTATACCCAGTTTTTGCAGGGCAGGATAAATAATGTCATCGAAATGGGTATAGTAGATTGAAGTATCCCAGCTGAGATGGATGCAGACGCCAACCTCGTTGTAATAATCAAATGCTTTTTGGGGAATAATAGTTGTTGATTGGGCATAGGATAGGTGTGTTGTGAAAAACAGAATGACAAGAATTATATGGATTCGTTTCATTGAATCAAGCCGATTTGAGTCAGTTAGTTATCATAAGTTTTCGGAATGCTTGAACGCTTTCAGAAAGCTGAAAATAAGTATCCCTGAACTAATTACTGCCAACAAGGAAACTATTATACCTATGGCAAATACACCTAACAACGATGCCTTATTGGCCGCTATCCCCATAAATAGGAACAGGGAAAAAAACAGGCTTATAATGCCTGCCACAAGCGCTGCCAGCTTTTTGTGGTACACAAGTAATGTTGCAAATACCAGCATCATTGCAAAAGCAGTCGTGTTAAATTCTTTATTGACAATTAGCATTTTCCCAAACCAAATTACGCCGGCAAGCAAGAAAAACAAACACGATGCAAAAACGAGTGCACCATATCCTTTTCCATAAATGGACTGTAGATTTCTGATACTTTTCATAATGCTATTTGGTCTGTTTTAGTTTCATCCATTCATTCATCCTCTCTTTTTCATTTACCGACACTGAACATATTATCTTAAGCTGTCCATTCTTTACCTCTCTCATCACGTAGTGATAATCGCAGTCGTAAACAGGTTGCTGCTGTGCATCAAAGTACTGCCAGTTTACCCTTACTCTAATTATTTTATCGGTCCAAACATCTTTGTTCCATATAGTAGGGCGTGCATGTACTATGCCAAACTGCTTATAAAAAACAACGCCTTGATTAAACAGCCCTTCCAGCTTGCTCGATTCGCTGAATGCGGTGGTATTGTCATCAGACATCAGTGTGCAAGGTATATGGTAATGATAGGCCAGCAGCTTGGTATCGTGGTTTTCTAAGGCATGGGCGTAAGCGTCGAAGAATGTATTTACCTGCTTGTAAATCTGGTCGTTCATGGTCATGTCGCACTGATCTTTAATAGGGGCGAAAGTAGGATTTTATACACTCTTAAAAATGAGGGGAAAGGGATTTTTTTTGACAACTTTGATAATGAATATGCTTGCACCGTAAAACTATATTGGGTATGTTATAAATCGAATGAATTTTTAATTTGCGGCTAAATGCAGACACTGTAATTTTATAACCTAAGAGAAATGAGAATCAATATGTTGATAGGGCAATTATCCAAGCTTACTGGTTTTTCGAAAGACACCATAAGGTATTATGAAAAAATCGGATTGATTGTACTAGCTAAAAAAGCACGGCTGGACAATAGTTATAAGGATTACCCGGAAGACGTGGTGCATACGTTGAATGCTATACGCAAGTATAAAGAACTTGGTTTTACACTTGAAGAGATACGTGAGCTTTTAGTATTACAATCCATACAAGTGCTAGATCTTTCTAAATTGTTGCATGTATTGGAGTTAAAGATAAATGGGGTAAATGCTGAAATAGAAAAACTGCATGAGATGAAGTTGCGACTGAACAGGGAGTTCCAGCTTTTGTTGCATAAAAAGACAGGGCATATTATTGCCCTGCCAGAAATGAAGACGGCTGCCTAAGCTATTATTTTATCAACAATGCTGTATGCCAGGGCCTCTTCAGCATTCATCCAGTAGTCACGGTCAATATCCTTTTGTATTTTTTCTTTACTGTGCCCACAATTTTGGGCAAGTATGCGTGCCGTTAGTTCTCTTGCCTTTATTATCTGTCGCGCATTTATCTCTATATCAGCTGAGTTGCCCTGGAAGCTACCGATAGAGGGCTGGTGTATCATCACTTCGGCTGTAGGGTATATATACCTGTTACCTTTTGCGCCACCCGATAAGAGTGTGGCGCCCATACTGGCTGCAAAGCCTATACAGTAAGTATATATCGGGGAGGAGACAGCCTGCATTATATCGTACATAGCATTGCCTGCAGTTACCATGCCACCCGGGCAATTAATATACATATGTATGGGTACTCTTGGCTGCATAGCCTCCAGGTAAGTTATTTGTTCTACTATTATTTTTGAGCTTTGATCATCTACTTGCCCCCAAAGGAAAATTTTTCTTTGGTCAAGCAGTTTGTTACGAATAAGGTAATCGACATGTGATTTTACTGAGATTTCTGTTTCCATCTTTTTAGTGCAAGTATAAAGGGTGGAGTATAGTCCACACCTAATACCTATAGTGGTATATTTTATTTTACACTTTGTTATCTGAAACCTTTAGCGGTAGTGTACCCAAAGTATAGCTATATAGACAAGTATGTGCGCAATGGATAACTATGCCATCTGTGCCTTTTATATTGTTACTCACCCAAGTTGTATAGGTATTCAACATTAATATTCATCAAATCAAACAGGTCGGAAATATAAATCCCGACCAATGAGCCGGGATTTGTAAAGAGAAGTATTTTTTAATAGTTGCTTACTTAACAACACTAAGTTTTTTTGTGATCACTTCGGCATCTGTATGGATTTGTACCATGTAGATACCAGGGATGAAATCAGCAGTGGAAATAGTTACAATTGCGCTACTAGCAGGTGTGATTTCTTTTATTATACGGCCTTGTATGTCCATAATATTAATGGCAGTTGCTTTAGCTCCTTGCAAATCAATGTTTACTACATTATTTGCAGGGTTAGGATACATAGCTACTGCATTGTTTTTAAAAACATTTGAAACCGCGGCAGGATAGTCTGGTTCAATACCAAAGATAGCAGCCTGGCTACTGTTGAAATTACCACTGCCAGCGCCAGTACCTAATGCTGGTGGAGCAAGGCTGTCAACCGAAAAATAACCATTTGATGCACCACTCCAACCCCAGTTGAAATGTATTGTAGTTCCTGTTGTGCTGGTAGCATAGCCATCTGCAACCCAGCAGTGGCCGCCATCTGAGCCAAAACCTGTATAGATAATAGGTCTGCCTGCATTAAGGTCTGTTTCAAGTGCATTTATCCAAGCCTGTTCAGAAGCATATTGTGCACGCACATCGCCATGCAGGGTAGGCTTATACCTAAAATAGGTAGGAAGTGCAGTTTCAGCACAATCGTTGGTAGGGCTTTGCGCTAATTCCACATATGCTCCGCTACCATTATTGGCTGCAGTATTGTAGTTCATATCAACACTTACACCGCAATGATACATAAGGGTAGCAATGGCTGTTTTAGATGCAGCTGTGCTGAGGCCTGTAAGCATAAATGACATTGACGCAAATGAGTAAGTGGTGGCACCAAAATCTGCAGACTGTAACCCGTAAAGAGCATCATTATAAGAATGTGATCCTACTCCTGTAGCTGGCCAGTTCCAGAATTTCATGACTTGTGCCATTGCAGTTGCTACGCAGCCAGTTACGGTTTGGCTTGCACCAGAAGTGCCAGGGCACATTGCATTGTAATATGGTGTCTGATCCCAACGGGTAGTAACAAGTGGTGCAACATTGGTTGTTTTAGTCAATTTACTTAGCGGCGTAGATGCAGAAAGATCATTCCATTTTGCAGTAGTAATACTTGAAGCAGGGATATTGTTCTTAATTATATAGCTTATCTGCTGCGTGTAACCATCCATCCACCCTTTTATTTGGGATGGCATATAAGTTACTCCAAAAGTTGCTTCATCAGAATAGCCGAGTATTGGCAACACGTTGTCGTCTGCAGATACAATTATAAAACCATTTGCCGCACTTGTATTGAATGCGTAATAGCATGGTGTGGTGGTACCATTAATATCAGAAGTTGCAGTATAAGCAACTTGCAGGTCGTCAGCACCATTAGCCAGAGCAACTTTGGTGTTCCTGGTTAGAAATGAATACCCGATCTTTTTTGCGGTATTTACATCGACAGGCTTTGCGTAAGCGTTACCTAATGATGCCATTACTATAAAAACTGTGACAATTTTCTTCATGAATTATTTTTGAATTACGCAAATCTAGCGTATTTGTTTGAATGGCTAAAACATACCATATTTAAAATTGTCATCATTTTGTATTAATTGTGAAATATTTTACACATAATTAGAAATGATGAAATAAATTTTTGCTTTATAAGACCATTGACTGGGCGTTGTATATGAAAATTAAATACTGAATTTTTCTTTGAAATTTATGGTTTTAGATGCAGGTCGAAGTAGTCTGTTACTTTCTGCATCAGATGCACACGGTCTTTACCCCGCACGTTATGTTCGTGCCCCGGGTACACAAAATAATCTACCTGTACGCCTTCATCAACAGATTTCTTAATGAAGTCGATACTGTTTTGCCAAACAACAGTATTATCGGCAGTTCCATGTATTAGCAGTAGTTTTCCTTTCAGGTTTTTCACTTTAGTTAGCAAGTTGGCATTCTCATATCCTTCTGGGTTCTTCTGGGGGGTACTCATGTAGCGCTCTGTGTACATTACCTCATACATTTTCCAGTCTATTACCGGGCCACCGGCTACTGCCGCTTTGAAAATGCCCGGGTGCTTCAGCATAATAGACGTGGTCATGAAACCACCAAAGCTCCAGCCATGCAGTCCCATACGTTCTTGATCTACATATGGTAACGACATTAAGTAGTCAACACCTACAAGCTGATCCTTAATTTCTACATCACCCAAATGCTTATAGGTGGCCTGTTCAAATTTTAAACCTCTGTTCCAACTGCCACGTCCATCCATTGTAAATACAATGTACCCACGTTGAGCCATGTATTCATACCACAAATTGCCGCTTTCCGGAAAGGAATTGTGAATCAACTGCACATTGGGACCATTGTACAGATAGACAATAACGGGGTACTTACGGCTGGCATCAAAATGAGTAGGCAGTATCAGCTTGCCATAGAGTGGGGTACCGTCGTCTGCTTTCAGGGTGATGTTCTTAATTGTTGGGCGGTCATAGTCAGCCAACGGATCCTTGGAGGTTAAAAGTGTTTTATTAAACGAACCATCGGTTGACCGCACTACAGTTTTGCGTGGGATACCAGCGCCATTGTACACGTCTAATACGTATCGGCCATCTGAACTGCACAAAGCTGTATGCATACCTGTACCCTTGTCTATGCGTTCCAGCTTGCCCTTCAGGCTTACAGTATATATATCTTTTTCCAGTGGCGATTCTTTGGATGCAGTAATGATAAGTTGATCGTTGTCTTTGTTGTAACCTGTTATTTCGTTTACTACCCAATCACCGGTTGTAAGTTTATGTTGCAACTTGCCCGTGGTATTGTACAGGTACAAGTGTTCATACCCATCACGTTCGCTCCACCATACAAACTCATTGTTATGTCCTGGCAAAAAGTAAAGAGGATGTGTGGGGTGTACATACTTAGTGCTGCTTTCATCAAATAATGTTTGAACGAGCGATCCTGTTTCTGCGCTGTACTTATTGAGCCGGAGGTGATTCTGATCGCGATTGAGAAGCGCTATGTATATGTATTTTTCATCTGGACTCCAGGTAACTGCAGTGAGATATTGATCTTTAGGAGTGCCCGTCTTCATAGTCACGGTATTTCCTGTTGCCGGATTATAAACGCACAATGTAACCTGGTGCGATGTTCCGCCTGCCATTGGATACTTTATAATATCAGCATGAGCCGGCACAGTATCCCATTTGATAATAGGATAATCGTTTACCATTGTTTGGTCCATGCGATAATAAGCAAGGTAATTGCCCATTGGTGAAAAGAAAATACCGGTTTCTATACCAAACTCATTACGGTGTACTGCCTGCCCATTTAGTATGTTTTTGTTAGGTTCGTTAGTAACCTGTATGTTTTTTTTGTCTCTATTCACCATCCACAGATTGTTATCAACTGTGTAGGCTATCAGCCTGTGCTTGTCATAGGTCATATTGTCGGCATCTGCAGGCAGGGAAGCCCAAGGGATCCAGTTGAAGCCACCAGCATGCTGTAGTCCCAATGTTACATTGCGCCCTTTGGTAAAGTAAGCGTAATCTTCATCCAGCCACTTTATAACAGGCATTGACTTGTATGTTTCACTCAACGCAGACGAAAGCGAATTCTGGGTAATAACAGTATCTTTCTTACCAGATGGGAATGTGATAGCTGTCCACATATCTTCGTCGCCATTTTTCTCAACCTGGTATAGTTTATCTTTTACCGGTTGCCATGTTGGTTGCTTTATACTTTGTGGTGCAAGCGTGGTGCTAATGCCATTGGTGGCTTCTGTTATGGTAAATTGTTTTTTTTGTGCATGCGCTGAGGTGGTAACTATAAATAGTGCGCATACCGGGATAAGTATGTGTTTGATGGCAACCATATGTTTGTGTGTGTTAAAATACAAACATATGGTTTATGGTGCAGAATGCCTATTGCATTGAAGTGACTATAAAATTTTTCTGTGATACAGGAAGCAAAACAATAAATGTAGTACCTACACCCAATGTGCTGCGCGCAGTGATACTGCCATGGTGTATATCTACTACTTTTTTGCATACAGCAAGGCCTATACCGGTACCTTCATAGTCTGTTTTGCCATGCAGCCGCTGGAAGATTGTAAATATCCGATCCAGGTAAGCCTCATCAAACCCTATTCCATTATCAGTTATAGATATTTGGCAGAACAACTCGTTTTCCCAATAGCGTGGACTACCTAAAATTGAAAATTTATATTGAGCAAGCTTCATTGGATCAGCAGGCAATTCTTTGCCTTTAATGAATACTGACGAGATGTTTACTTGAGGAACAGTACCAGGTTTACAGAATTTTATAGCATTATTCATCAGGTTAAAAAAGAGCTGACCTAATTGGCTGGCATTGCCTTCTATTGCTGGCAAATTTTCTGTTATTACCTCTGCATGTGTTGTTACAATAAGCACTTCAAGGTCTGAAAGTACCTCTTTAATTACCTCATTCAGGTCTACCTTTTTAAAGTCATTCAGTTCTGTGGTAAGCAGCGAAAAATGAAGAATGTCATCTATGAGTTTTTGCATTCTTGCAGATGCTCCTTGTATTTTCTCAAGGTATATTTTCCCTTTTTCATTCAAAGCGTCCTTTTGGTCGTGCTCCAGCATAGATGAAAACGCGCTGATCTTTCTTAAAGGTTCCCGCAGGTCATGCGATGCAATGGAAGCGAATTTTTCAAGTTCCACGTTAGATGCCTCAAGCGCTTTAGTTTTTGCCAATAGCTCCTGTTCGTTCTTTTTCAGCTCTGTAACATCTTGTGCTGTGCCTATAAGTGTTATTTCTCCTTTATGATTTGTGATCACCTGTCCTCTTGCATGTATTGTTTTAACTGTACCATCTTTTACGATTAGCCTGTGGTAAAATTCAGGAAATATCTTTGTTTCTATTGCCTTGCTTATTATCTCTTGCAAGTATGGCCTGTCTTCCGGATGTATCAGTGTCAGATAGCTCTGATAGGTGAGGTCTTTGGGGTTTTGTACTTCAAATATATCGCACAAGGTTTGCGACCAGATAATCTTATTATTGGTAGCATCCCATTGCCAGTGCCCCAGATGAGCTATGTTTTGTGTTTCTGTAAGCAGATTATTATTTATACGTAACTGCTCTTCTACTATTTTCCTGCGCTCTACTTCTTCTTCCAGTTGTTCGGCTGATTTTAGTGAGAAAGCGGTAGGCATCATCTTTACGAGGTAGTAAACCGTGATCCAACTGATGATGCCGGTTGCAAAGCGTACCAATGCACTTATTCTGTAAAAAGGGTACCAAAAAATAATAGCATCCAATAAGTGAGTGGTGCCACAGGCAAGTATAAAGGCTGCGAATAAAAAATAAATGCGTTCGAAACGAAGACCTTGTTTCCTGGATATATACCTTACTATGATAATGGGCATTGCAAAATAAGCAGACCATATCAAAAGGTCGCTGATAATGTAGAGCCATCCATGAAAATCGCTCCATTTACCGCAATGCCACCTTGGTGGAAATCCTGAAGTATTGAATAGATTTTGAAAAAAATCCCAAATCTGCCCCATGCATTAAAAATAACCTAAACCAATTAAAATACTCAAGAAAATTCCATACTCAACATTCACTTAGGCTAATGGGCAATTGTAGGGCCAAGCCTCCCTCTGCTGTTTCTTTATATTTATGATTCATGTCAAGTGCGGTTTCCCACATAGTATTTACTACTGCGTCCAGCGATACGCGTGCCGTATCCGGATCGCCCTGCAGTGCAAGTTGGCAGGCCGTAATGGCCTTTATGGCCCCCATAGTATTGCGTTCTATGCATGGCACCTGCACCAGGCCACCTATGGGGTCGCAAGTAAGACCCAGGTGGTGCTCCATGGCTATTTCTGCCGCCATAAGGCATTGTTGCACCGTACCGCCCATACTTTCTGTAAGTGCAGCTGCAGCCATAGACGATGATACGCCTATTTCGGCCTGGCAACCGCCCATGGCGGCAGAAAGGGTAGCCCCTTTCTTAAATATGCTTCCGATCTCAGAAGCGGTAAGCAAGAACTTTACAATTTTGTCATCATCATTGCCATCACAGAAGGCAATAAAATAAGCTAACACTGCGGGTACCACCCCAGCAGCTCCATTGGTGGGGGCGGTAACTACGCGGCTAAAAGATGCATTTTCTTCGTTTACTGCCAAGGCAAAACAGCTTACCCAGTCCAATGTGTATTTAAAACCTTGTCCACCCGATTTTATAGCAGTAAGCCACTCGTTATAGTTTTGGTAAGGTTTACCTGCAATTAGCTTTTTGTTGAGCAGGAATGCCCTGCGAGTGACATTTAGGCCACCAGGCAACGTGCCTCCTATATGACAACCACGATATATACAATCGCGCATGGTATGCCAGATGTTTAATACACCGCGTTTGGTTTCTTCTTCGGTACGCCAGGTCTTTTCATTTTCCATTACAACACCTGAAATGCTTAATCTCGATTGGTTGCTCCATTTTAACAAGTCCTCAGCAGTTTCTATGGGGTATGGGAGTCCTATGGCTGTTGTACTACCATTGGTTTCTCCTTCCTTCACCACAAAACCGCCGCCAATGGAATAATAGGTCTCAGCTATCTCTTGCCCATCCTCAAATGTACAGAGAAAAGTAAGCGCGTTAGGGTGGTAGGGAAGGCTTTCATTCATAAGGAAAACAACATCTTCGGCAGGGTCGAATTGTATTTCCTGTTTACCGTTAAGTAACAGTGTTTTCTCTTCGGTTAATTGCTGCAGGCGGGGTGTTATCTGTTCTACATCAAAAGTTACAGGATCTTCGCCACATATGCCCAATATCACTGCCACATCGGTACCGTGCCCCTTGCCGGTTTTAGCCAGCGAACCATACAATAATATTTTTACCGATCGGACTTTGGAACTGCTGTAAGTCGGCAGCCCATCTACAAAGCGCTGTGCTGCACGCCATGGACCTAGTGTATGCGAGCTACTGGGCCCTATTCCTATTTTAAATATGTCGAATACTGAAATGCTTTCTCTTGCCACTTACTAACTATATATATTGAAACGAAAAAGGGTGGAAATATAATTTCCACCCTTCAAAGATACTATGAATGCTTTATAAATTAAGGCATTAATACTTTGTTAATTACATGTATTACACCATTGCTCTGGTACACGTCTTTAATGGTAACTCGGGCTACACCACCTTTAGCATCTTTTATTTCAAGGTACTTGCCTTTCATCATTATAGTAAGCTGTTCACCGTTCACAGTAGTCAACATTGCAGACCCGCCACCTGCTTTTATCTGGGCCATGAGAGCTTTAGAATCCAGCTTGCCTGAAACAACATGATAAGTAAGGATAGATGTAAGTGTTGCTTTGTTCTCAGGTTTTACCAGGTTGTCAACAGTGCCTGCAGGTAGTTTGTTGAATGCTTCGTTGGTAGGTGCGAAAACAGTGAATGGACCTGCGCCTTCAAGTGTTTCAACAAGGCCAGCTGCTTTTACAGCTGCTACCAGTGTAGTATGATCTTTAGAGTTAACTGCATTCTCAACAATGTTCTTAGTAGGGTACATGGCTGCGCCACCTACCATTACTGTCTTCATTTGTGCAAATGTGGTTACATTGTTACCCGCTAAAAATGCGAGGGCCATTACTGGAATTAAAAAAATACGTTTCATAAACTTTTTAGTTTTGCGTGGTTAAGTAATTTGTTTGATACAATTACTAACGATGTACTGAAGTTTTTGGATTTGCTGAACGTAAAAATATTTTCTCATTGTCCAGTGTAACTTTCAGTTTAGTGTAATAACCACGCGAAAAAATTACTCAACATTTATTAAAAATGGCATAGCCATCATGGCCTTACCATTCATTTTGCGCAGGCCGGCTACTTGTTTGTACCATTCATAGTCGCTACCTAGTTGTTCTTTAATGGCTGTACTCATCATAGCCGATGCTGAGTTGCCTTTGAAACGACGCATTAATGCATCCAGCTTATCACCGGGTTCAGGGTAGGTTACCACTTTGTAGTCGGTTATTTTTGCCATTCTCGATGCACTTAATATCGCACGGTCCAGGTTGCCCAAAGCATCAATAAGGTGTATATTCAAAGCGGCACGCCCAGTCCATACACGGCCCTGTGCTATGCTGTCTACATCGCCAACACTTATCTTACGGCCCAGGCTCACCCTGCTTTTAAACATAGAATAGAAGGTGTCTATCGATGCTTGCATGCGTGCACCTTCTTCTGGGCTTAATGGGCGCGATACTGTTGGAAAATCGGCGTACGGTGCGGTCTTAACTCCATCAAATGTCACACCAAGTTTATTTTTCAACAAGCCCTGGAAGTTGAACAGTACGCTAAATACACCTATACTACCGGTAATAGTATTGGGTAGGGCAAATATGCTATCAGCATGACATGCAATAAAGTAGCCGCCTGATGCAGCGTAGTCGCCCATAGAAACAATAAGGGGTTTTTTAGCTTTTAGTAAATTTAATTCGCGCAGAATAATATCACTCGCAAGGCCACTGCCCCCGGGGCTGTTCACACGCAGTACTACAGCTTTTATCTTGTCATTATCTTTTAGTTTGCGTATTGATTCAACCAATGTTTTTGAACCGATTTGGTAGTCATCTTCCTGTTCGCCATCAGCAATATCCCCCTCAGCAAATAGTATAGCTATTTTGTTTTCGCTTATTTTGCTGCCGCTTTTTACATTGTTCCTGTAGTCGTCAACATTCACATACTTTACCTCCTCTTTTTCTTTTTGTCCTGTTTTGGTACGAAGACGTTGTTCTACTTCATCCCAATATAGCAAGCCATCTACGAGTTTATATTTTACAGCATCTTGTGGAAATTGTATTGCACCAGTAGCTGTCCATTGGTTTATAGTTGGGGTATCTGTATGCGCATGCTTAGCTGCCGCACTTGCAAATTCGCTCCACAGGTCATGCTGGTAAGCTTGTATTTGCAGCCTATTGGGGTCGCTTATTTTATCTGCCCTGAAAGGTTCTGTAGCACTTTTGAATTTCCCTGCATAGTATATTTCAGGTTGTATTTCCAGCTTTTCAAGGGTAGTCTTAAAAAAAGGCATTACAGTAGCAAATCCTTTTATTTCAATACTCCCAACTGGGTTTAAATAAATGCTGTCTGCTGCCGACGCTACATAATATGCGCCTTGCGATATAGATTCGCCGTATGCATATATTGCTTTCCCCGAGGTTTTAAAATCAACTAATGCCATATGCAACTGTTGCAGCGTGGCCCAGCCGTTAGCACTCCCGCCTAGTTTTAGTAAAATACCTTTTATTTTGTCGTCGGTTTTTGCATATTTTATGGCTTGTGTCAGGTCATATAATCCTGATGAATAAGAGGATTCATTACTAAATGAAGCAAAAGAGTTATTCATACCCTGCTCGTGGTATTTCTTGGCTACATCTATTACCAATATGCTGGCCGAGTTTATTTTAGTTTCCTTACCCTCGCTGGACGACGCTTTGGCCACCAAACCAATGATAGCTCCCATAATAAGGCCGACAATAATAACGCTGGCAATGATCATAGCGAGCAGCGAGGCAAAAAACATTTTAAAGAACTGTTTCATAAAAATATATTGACTCTTTTATACCCGGCAAATATACATTCCTAAATAATAAGGCACATTAAATAGTTGCAAGGTAACAGTGTGATTTATGAGGTTAAATTTTCTCTATTACCTTTGCCTTTCATAATGAATAAGATTTACTTACTGTTAGGCAGCAACGCGGGGAATCGAGAAGTACTATTGCAAGAGGCTGTAAAACAAATAGCAGATAACTGTGGAGAAATAGTTGTGGAATCATCCATCTACGAAACAGCAGCCTGGGGAATGGAAAACCAGGAGGCTTTTTTGAATAAAGTGTTGCAGCTTGACACTAGACTGCTGGCAGAAGTGTTGCTCAAAAAGCTGCAGGCAATAGAAGACAATCTTGGCCGTCAGCGAGAGGTGCTCTGGGGACCCAGAACGCTGGATATTGATATTTTGTTCTATAATAGTGATGTGATCTCACTTCCAGACCTGAAAGTACCACACCCCTTTTTGCAGAAAAGGCGCTTCACCTTAGTGCCTATGGCTGAGATAGCGCCAACCATGGTGCACCCTGTATTGCATAAAACAATTGCTGAGCTTTTAGAAGAATGTACAGATACTCTGGAAGTTGCTAAATGGTCATAAATAATAGGTTACATAGGCTGCCCCTTTGCATTGACGCTTTTATATTGCCATTATTTGAAAAAAATTTTTATGTCAATTTAAATGCCGACCTTTGCAGGAATCAAAAGACAATTTTTAATAGCAATTATGGGAAGATCGCAGGAAACAGTAGGTAAAAAAGAAAAAGAAAAGAAGAAAGCTCAAAAAAAGAGAGAAAAAGTAGAACGGGCAGAAGACCGTAAAGCCAATAACAGCAAGGGTAAAAGCCTTGAAGATATGATGGCTTATATAGATGAGAACGGCAATATATCTGCTGTTCCACCAGATCCACGTAAAAAGAAGGTAATTAATCACGAAGACATACAAATAGGTGTGGCCAAGCATGTTGCTGAAGATTATGATCCTATCCGTAATGGCGTAGTCACCTTCTTCAATGAAGCTAAAGGGTATGGTTTTATAAACGACTTACAAAGCCAGGAAAGTGTGTTTGTACATGCCAACCAACTTTCTGAACCAATAAAGGAAAAAGATAAGGTAACGTTTGAAACAGAACAAAGCCCCAAGGGCCTTAGTGCTGTGAAGGTAAGGAAGACCTTGTAAGGATATTTCCATTCATTAGTAATTCAATTTTTTCTCTTGGAAAGCCACACTATTGTTTTTCAAGAACTTAATTTCATATATATTTCTCCCCAGTCAAACAGACTGGGGTTTTTTTATGTTGTAAAGCTATCCCATGCGATTTGCATCTTCTTATTTAAAATGTATTATCCATTCCTTATAATGGGAAAATTATTTTATTTTGGCGTAAACATGGAATAACTATGCTGTTTTCATGCTATTAATGGTATAAAATCTTGTTGTAATATGAAAAACGTGAAATCTAAAATTGTTATCTTAATAAGTTGTATCTCACTTTTGGGGGCTATACAAGCCCAAGCACAGCTTGTAACCACATTTGCAGGAAACTATACTACCGGCTATACAGATGATACTGGTACAAATGCAGCTTTTAACTGGCCAATCAGTATTGTATTCGACAAGCATATGAACATGTATGTGGCCGATGCTGATAATAACATGGTACGCAAAATCATCACTCCTAATACAGTTACATCCTTTGCAGGTAATGGCACAGCCGGTATTACAGACGATACTGGTACAGCGGCCAGGTTTAATCACCCGCTGGGCATAGCAATTGATACTGCCGGTAATGTGTACGTAACAGACTCTAAGAATAACACCATAAGGAAAATAACACCTGCAGGCAGAGTAACCACTTTTGCAGGTTCTGGTCTTGTTGGTAATACCGATGGTCCCGGCGCAACTGCCACATTTAACTATCCTAACGGATTAGCTGTTGATGATACCGGTAACGTATATGTAGCGGATTCTAAAAATAACATGATACGCAAAATTACACCTGTTGGTTATGTCTCCACTTTTGCCGGTAATCTTACGGTTGGCAGCAATAATGATACCGGTACCAAGGCAAGTTTTAACTATCCTACCGGGGTAGCCATTGATAAAAGCGGTAATTTGTTTATTGCGGACGAAACTAATAATATGATACGTAAAATAAGCACGGCTGGTGTTGTAGCTACTATAGCAGGTTCTACAATCGCGGGTAGTGCTGATGATACCGGTATTGCAGCAACATTTAACGCACCATATGGTATTACAATTGATGGCAGTGGTAATTTATATGTGGCAGAAATAGGCAATGATATTATAAGGCAGATAACACCTACCCGACAAGTGATGACGCTGGTGGGACTTCCCGGGATCATTGGTGGCTTTGATGGGCTGAAAGATGTAGCAACATTTGATAATCCTACAGGTGTATTGCTGGATGGCAAGGGTAATTTGTTTGTTGCTGACTGGAACAACAATGTAATACGTAAGGTCATTCTTGGTTATACCGGTATCTTCACCCCGCGTAAATCAACTACAATTTTACCATTCCCTAATCCGGCACAAAATGTAGTAACCATTCCCGCAAAACAAAACGACCAGGTAGCTATTTATAATCTGGTGGGGGCTGAGGTTTACAATACTATAGTAACAGGTAATAATGCTGTTGTTCCCGTGAAAGGATTTGCTGCGGGTCTATATACAGTGCAAACTATTGGTAAAGATGGCACTAAAAAATCTGGAAAATTTGTAAAGGAATAAACGCTATAATTAACGCGTCTATAGAAATGATATATCTATGTTATTGCAAAACCTGGCAGAATATGCCGGGTTTTGTAATGAAACGTATTCTAACTCAATCCAGCAAATAAGGTAAGCCAGTGTCTATGTGTTATATTTTTAATTGCATATAAACTTATTGATAAGTAATAAGGTGAAAGATGTGAGTATCCGTGTAGCTTTCATGTAGTTGATAAAAAGTAAACAAGTTAACTATACAGGTATAACAATTTCTTTATGTTGCAAGCATACTTTAAGGGCATGATTTTGTAGTTTAGATAACGCAATCGTGAAAAAGAAATAAGGACCAGAATAATAACCACATCAGACTTTTGTAATCATGCAAAAATTGGGCATTGAAGTTGATCTTGGCGGAACTAAGATTGAAATTGCGATGGCAAGTACGGATGGTCATTTATTAGACAGATTGCGTATTCCTACCGAAAAAACCGCTGCCAGGTGCGCTTCTGCAAGCGCCATTCCCACTGCCGTCATAAAGCCCTGCCCCAGAGGGCCAGTAGTTGTTTCTACCCCAGGTGTCAGGCCATGTTCCGGGTGCCCTGCCGTAATGCTTCCCAATTGCCTGAATTGTTTCAGGTCATCCATAGAAACCGCATAACCAGTAAGATGAAGTACAGCATACTGCAACATGGATGCGTGCCCATTGGAAAGAATAAAACGATCGCGGTTGAACCACGCAGGGTTGTGTGGATTGTATCTCAGGTGTTTCATCCATAATGCGAAAGCTGCGGGTGCCAATGCCATTGGTGCTCCCGGATGGCCTGAATTGGCTTTTTCTACGGCATCAATAGCCAGGCAACGTATAGCATCAATGCACTTTTCTTCTATGGTCATCATAATGTGTCCTTTGTTAATTTATGTAATGCAAATGCGATTTAAAGCTTATAACTGGCATGTGCAAGACCTTGGAGATGTAGCGAACGATATCGATAAAATATCTGATGCATTTCAAAAAGCTAAAGAAGTAACAGACAAACCTTCCATGATTATATTGAGGACCCATATAGGCTATGGCTCACCCAATAAACAAGATACTTCCGGAGTGCATGGCTCGCCATTGGGCGAAAAAGAAGTTGCGCTCACTAAAGAGTTTTATGGTTGGCCTGAGGAACCATTTTTTGTTCCGGACGACGTAAAAGAATATATGGGCAAGGCAGTTGCAAAG
>JABDEZ010000052.1 GCA_013286835.1 Bacteroidota bacterium | reverse complement strand
AATACACGTTGGCCCCACCTGTTATATATGGCCATCTCGAAGGCATCTGTATTGCCGTAAAGCACTACGTGATACTTGTCGTTTATGTTATCCTGATTGGGTGTAAAAGTGTTTGGGTAGGAGAACCGACAACAGTTTTCTATTGAATCAAGGCTCAAGGAATCGCTGTTGATGCAGCCATTTGTATCGTGTGCTACAACTTTATAAATATCCTGGAGCAAAACATTTGTGTAAACTCCGCCAGTATCTGTGAATAGTTTATTTGCCGTGCTGGTCCATGTATAGTCTTCGCCGCCGCTTGCAGTGAAATATACCTTGTCGCCGAGACATACAGGGCCAGGGTTGGTTGTTATTTTTATGTTTGGCAGGTTGTTGACGGTTACGGTTACGGTATCGGCATAGGATACACATACGTTGTATGTTTGTATCACGTACCATTTCTGCTGGCCAGGGATTGAATTATCAGGAGTAGGAGAGCCGGGCAAAATTGATCCGTCAATGCTATGCCATACTACATGAGCACCTACAAAGGGCAGAAATCGTATAGTGTCAGGCTTGTCATTGAGACAATTTGAAAAGCTATAGTGGTAAGGCGCTGGAAGTGCGCCGCTATCAACAACCGTAAGGAAATAATAGGTTGGGCAGTTGAGGTGAGGAGATGAAACCTCTATGGTGTATTTCCCAGCTCTTAGGCTGTCGAGTACGTGTCCTGTACTATCGGTAAAAGTATGCAATACTTCGTTGCCTTTACTGACAGTAACAGTGCGTGGTAATAAACCGTAATTAAAGAGGTAAGCTACATTAGCAGTGTGCACACAACCAGTTGCAGAGAGTTGCTCAGCAGTATCTGTATTGGGTTTTACTACATAGATTGTGTAGGCATATGTTTGGGTACTTGAAATGGGACAGTGATGGTCTTTTAATGTGGCATAGAAATTATATACACCAGCTTTTACTGCGGAAGTATTCCATGCGAAGTTGATGAGTGGACTATCGGTATTGTTGTTGAAGACGGTAATGGTTGCATTGGGCAGTGCGTTGTTTATTGTTACAGTAACGGTATCGTTGCTGGGAGAACTAGTTTTTACATTAAACCCGATGCTAGGCGCTCCTTCACATACATAGAATACATTGTTACTGTCAATGGTGCCACCGGTTAATGTACTTTTTATTATGTTGGCATTTGGGGGTGAAGCAGTACAGTTATCAAGAACTATGAATGTGAGTTCACGTTTACTTGTACCAACAAGCACTCCGTTCCTGTATTCCGATACCTGCGTTACAATCAATGCGTCTTGAATAATATTTGGTGTGAAATTCATTTGACCATTTAGCACGTTAAAACTAAATGTACCTGTTGCAACTGAAAGTGGTGCTGTTGCAGTATATGGCGTTAAATAAGTTACCGGCGTTGTTGTGAACGCATAAGGATTGGTAGAAGTAGGCGCGGAAACGGAGTCGAGTCCGGGCACCAAACTGAATACAAGTGAATCATTATTGGGATCGACTGCTCCCTGATTATATGATTCGGGAATATTAATGCAATAAAAAGGTGTGGGGATTGTGGAGTATTGCGGCGAACTATTAGGTCCGTTCAAGTTGTTTAATGTGGCCTCAAGGTACAAAATACTGCCATTGGATGACTGTTGTATATTTGTGATATTTTGACTTCTACCAGCATAATTGGCTACAGAATCTGGTGGGTTCGACGATGTTACACTAAACCCCATAAATCCAGTCAAAATGAAACGCCAATTAGCTGATGTACCTGATAATGTTACGGTATCTGAAAAAATGAATTTTCTTACTCCTGGCAAAGTTCCCCCGTTGCAGGTAGTCTGGTTTATCTGTCCCGGACATACTGGCGATACCTCTATTCCAACTACTTCGGGAGATAATTGAACATCTTCATATAAATTTTGTCCGTTGTAAATATGTATCAGTGGTCTATTGGTATATAGGTTTGCAATAACTGAAGATGCGCAATCGCCATAAAGGGTAAGTGCAACTCTATAAGTATTACCAGAAATGTTAGTATACAGCAATTCTCCACCAAAAATGTGATTGGCAAATGTGTGCATATTGTTGCCAAGCATTACCGACAAGGATAGTAAAACACATTTAAGTTGCTTCATGTATGCAGGGTTAGAAGTTTACTATATAATGACGAAAGTAGAAATAAATTAGATAAACATTGTTATAAAGCTAAAACGGGGAAGAATATTGCTTATTATCTCATTTTTATTTTACTGGTTTTTAAAAATACCTTTGCTCTCAAAAGATATATATAGTAACATGAACCTGGAATTTAATAAAAACGAAGATGCTATGAGACTGGCAGTAAGCCAGGTGAAACAACGCCATGCCGTGATAAGCCAGGGTGGTGGTAAAAAAAGCATGGAGAAGGCCAGGGAGAAAGGTAAAATGGCACCGCGTGAGCGCATAGAATACCTTATAGACAAGGATAGTGCGTTTACCGAAATAGGTGCCTTTGCCGGATATGAGATGTATAAAGAGCATGGCGGCTGCCCTGCAGGCGGCACCGTAGCTGGGTTGGGGTACATACATGGCCGCCAGTGTGTGATAGTAGCTAATGACAATACTGTAAAGGCGGGTGCGTGGTTCCCGATAACAGGTAAGAAGAATTTGCGCATGCAGGAGATAGCCATGGAAAACCATTTGCCTGTTGTATATATAGTGGATAGTGCGGGTGTGTACCTGCCTATGCAGGATGAGATATTCCCTGACAAGGAACATTTTGGCCGTATTTTCAGAAACAATGCCCAGATGAGTGCGATGGGTATTACCCAGATAGCTGCAGTAATGGGCAGTTGTGTGGCTGGTGGTGCATATCTGCCTATAATGAGTGATGAAACATTGATGGTGGAAGGGAATGGATCAATATTTCTTGCAGGGCCGTACCTGGTTAAGGCTGCCATTGGTGAAGATGCAGACATACAAACCCTGGGCGGCGCTAAGATGCACACCGAAATAAGTGGCATAGCTGACTATAAATTTGATACTGAACAGCAGTGCCTGGACCAGGTGCGCCGCATAATAGATAAAATTGGTGCACAACCTAAAGCTGGTTTTGACAGGGTGAAACCGCAATTGCCGGCAAAGGATGTAAAAGAGATCTACGGTATAGTATCGGTAGATAATAACAAGACCTACGATGTAGTGGATGTAATAGAGCGCATTGTAGATAACTCTGAATTTGACCAGTTTAAACAAGACTATGGTAAGACCATAGTATGTGGCTATGGCCGTGTAGATGGCTGGGCTGTGGGTATAGTAGCCAACCAGCGCAAAATAGTGAAGAGTGGCAAGGGGGAAATGCAAATAGGAGGCGTGATATATAATGACAGCGCTGATAAAGCAGCGCGGTTTATTATGAACTGTAACCAGAAGAAAATACCGCTTGTATTTTTGCAGGATGTAACGGGTTTTATGGTGGGCAGCCGCAGCGAGCATTCGGGTATTATAAAGGATGGCGCTAAACTGGTGAATGCGGTAGCTAATTCGGTGGTACCTAAGATCACCATCATTATTGGTAATTCTTATGGCGCAGGCAACTATGCTATGTGTGGTAAGGCATACGATCCACGCTTTATATATGCATGGCCCAATGCAAAGATAGCAGTGATGGGTGGCGACCAGGCAGCTAAGACATTGCTGCAGATACAGGTAGCATCTTTAAAGGCTAAAGGTGAAGAAATAGACCCTGAGAAAGAAAAAGCTATGCTAAAGGATATTGCAGATAAATATGCGGCCCAGACATCGGCTTACTATGCTGCAGCCCGGATCTGGGTTGATGAGATCATAGACCCCGCTGAAACAAGAAGTGTAATATCTGAAGGGATAAATGCGGCTAACCATGCACCTATTGAAAAAGAATTTAAGCTGGGAGTGTTCCAGATATAAGGATTAATAGTCCTTATAGTGTTTTCTATATTGTAAATTTATACTGAATTTGAGTATTAATATTTTGTAGATGATCGAAATAAAGAATGTAAGGAAGAGTTTTGAGGGAAAGGTGATCATTGATGACGTATCGGCGAAGATGCTGCCCGGCAAGACCAGTCTTATAATAGGTACTAGCGGTAGCGGCAAGACGGTATTGATGAAAATAATGATAGGCCTGCTCAGTGTTGACAGTGGTGAAGTATTGTATGAGGGCGAGGATATTACCAAAATGAATGAAAAGGAACTGAAAAATGTGCGCAGGAAATTTGGTATGTTATTCCAGGGTTCTGCTTTGTTTGACAGTAAGGACGTAGAGACCAATGTGATGTTCCCGCTGGATATGTTTACCAATTTGTCTAAAGAAGAGAAAAGAAAGCGTGTGAATGAAGTGCTGGACCGTGTGAACCTGGCTGATGTGAACCGTAAATTTCCGGATGAAATAAGCGGGGGTATGAAAAAACGTGTGGCGCTTGCGAGGGCCATAGTGCTAAATCCTAAGTATTTGTTTTGCGATGAACCCAATTCAGGGCTTGACCCACAGACATCTTTGGTGATAGATAAACTGGTGAAAGAGATAACGATAGAGTATAACATGACCACTGTTATTAATACCCATGATATGAATACGGTGATGGAAAGCGGTGACCATATTGTATATATGTATCATGGCAAGAAGCAATGGGAGGGGTCTAACAAGGACATCATCTATAGCAAGGATAAAGAATTGAACGACTTTATATTCGCTTCAGAATTCCTGTCGAAAGCTAAAGAAATGAGTATGATGGGGGATAAAAGCAAAGTATAAGTAATAAAAAAAGGCCGGTAGAAACCGGTCTTTTTAATCTAGAATTGATTACCCATTACAGACTTTCCCAAAAGAATAATTTTGAATAATGCCTATACAATATTGAAGACGGAAGAGCATATAAGAAAGGTTGGGTGTAAGTGTTGGTTTTTTGCACTATAGATTCTTTTAAAATATTAGATGTTTGAAAATGATTGGGAATGACCGGGCAGAAGTATTTTACATTAAGGTTTGCTTTTGCCACCAATTACTTTAAATTTGCGGCGTTATAACAATTAAAATAAAAGCAAGCTAATGGCTGTTTTAGTAAATAAAGATTCTAAGGTAATTGTACAGGGGTTTACCGGTACAGAAGGTACTTTCCATGCCGGGCAAATGATTGATTATGGTACCAATGTTGTTGGTGGCGTTACACCAGGCAAAGGTGGCAGCAAACACCTGGACAGACCTGTTTTTAATACGGTAAGTGAAGCTGTGGCTACTACAGGTGCCGATGTTTCTATCATTTTTGTACCTCCTGCATTTGCAGCAGATGGTATAATGGAAGCTGCCGATGCAGGTATCAAGGTGATCATTTGTATTACAGAAGGGATACCCGTGCAAGACATGGTTAAAGCACGTGAATTTATAAACGGTAAAGGGAGTCGCTTAATAGGGCCTAACTGCCCGGGGGTTATAACTGCAGGTGAAGCTAAAGTTGGTATCATGCCAGGTTTTGTTTTTAAACCAGGACGTATAGGCATCGTATCAAAATCTGGTACGCTTACTTATGAAGCTGCAGACCAGGCTGTAAAAGCAGGTATGGGCATATCTACCGCTATAGGCATAGGTGGCGATCCTATTATAGGTACTACTACCCGCGAGGCAGTAGAACTGCTGATGAATGACAATGAAACAGATGGCATCATCATGATAGGTGAAATTGGTGGTAATATGGAAGCTGAAGCTGCAAAATGGTTGAAAGACAACATGCGCAAACCAGTAGTTGGTTTCATAGCCGGCCAAACAGCGCCTCCAGGACGCCGCATGGGCCACGCAGGTGCAATTGTTGGTGGTGCAGATGATACTGCTGCTGCTAAAATGGCCATCATGCGTGAGTGTGGAATACACGTGGTTGACAGTCCTGCTGATATTGGAATAACGATGGCTAATGTGATGCACAAACAAACAGCAGCTGTGGCTAACTAATATTTTAAGAAAGAAAAATAAAAACAAAGGGCATACATCAAGTATGCCCTTTGTTTTTATGGTGATGGTTAGAATGATTTAAGCTAATTCTTCAGCTTTATTTTTAATGTTCTTTGCGGTCTTGGTGCTTTCATCCAATATAGCCATTATTCTCATACGGGCATCTTTGGTAAGGCCATCAACTTCTTTGCTTACGCTATCTCTAAGATCGCTGAGTTTATCTCCTGCGCTACCAGCTAGGTCATTTAATTTGTCTTTCCATTTACCTGCATTGTCAGCAATGTCATTTCTTAGTCCTTCGGCGCGGTCAGAAGTCAAAAGTAAAATAGCGGCGGCAGCCAGCACGCCAAAAATCAGGAATCTTGAGGTTTTCATATGCTTTGGTTTTTATTTTAGTAATAATGTACTCGTATATGGTTTACAAAACCATGCCATAAAGTGTATATTTAGTAGTATGGAAATGTTAATTGAAATAAAACAAATAAGAGAAGACAGTGCAGATATACTTACAAGTATAAGCAGAAACACGTTTATTGAGGCCTTCGCCGAAAGTAATACAGAGGCTAATATGAATGCCTATCTGGATGAAAATATGAATAGTGAAAAAATAAAAAATGAACTGATTGATAAGCGTAATATTTTTTACGGTGCATATGCGGATGGTACTATGATAGGGTATTGCAAACTGGGTAAAAATATTCCGCCACAAGAGGTCTCCATTTTACCAGCCATAGAGCTTGAACGGTTATATGTGTTGCGATCGCACCAAAACAGAAAAATAGGAGCAGCATTAATGCAGTTTTGTTTTGATTATGCTATAACCCATGAATACAGAGGGATATGGCTAGGCGTGTGGGAACATAATGATAAGGCGATACGGTTTTATAAGCAATTAGGGTATCAAGTTTTTGGTAGTCATGTTTTTATGGTTGGGAATGACGCACAAACAGACATATGGATGATAAAAAGCCTTTAGTTGCAAATGTGGTGTGGCAAAAAAGCATGTAGTGCAGATGGCATAACTACTATGTACTACGACGCGGGTACGTTATATTTGCAAACACAAACAGCATACATGCAACGCGACACCGCAATTTTTGACCTCATACACGAAGAACTGGAGCGCCAGCGCCGTGGCCTGGAATTGATAGCATCTGAAAATTTCACTAGCATGCAGGTAATGCAAGCCATGGGTAATGTTATGACCAATAAATATGCTGAAGGGTATCCCGGAAAGCGTTATTATGGAGGATGTGAAGTAGTGGATAAAAGCGAGCAGCTAGCCATTGACAGAGCTAAGGAAATATTTAATGTAAATTATGCCAATGTACAGCCCCATAGCGGTGCACAGGCCAACTTTGCAGTAATGATGGCCATACTGCAACCAGGTGATACTATATTAGGACTTGACCTTAGTATGGGGGGGCACCTCACACACGGTTCACCAGTCAATTTCTCTGGTAAGTATTATAAACCTGTTTTTTATGGTGTGATAAAAGAAACTGGCAGAGTGGACTATGATATGATGCATAGCCAGGCAAAAGAACACAAGCCTAAATTAATAATATGTGGTGCCTCGGCCTACAGCAGGGATTGGGATTATGCACGAATACGCGCTATAGCCGATGAGGTAGGTGCACTCGTGATGGCAGATATAGCACACCCGGCTGGGCTTATAGCCAAGGGGTTGCTCAATAGCCCTTTTGAACATTGCCATTTTGTGACCACCACAACACATAAAACTTTGCGTGGGCCACGTGGCGGGTTGATCTTGATGAAGACCGATTTTGAAAACCCAATGGGACTAAAAGGACCTAAAGGCGAAATAAGGATGATGAGCCAGTTGATAGACCTGGCTGTGTTTCCAGGTGCACAAGGCGGTCCTTTGGAGCATGTAATAGCGGCCAAGGCAGTTTCGTTTTTTGAGATACTACAGGATGAGTTTACCGTTTATGCAAAGCAGATAATAAGCAATGCTCAGACCCTGGCTACATCATTTAGCAATAAAGGTTACGACATAGTTTCAGGAGGTACAGATAACCACTTGCTACTCATAGACCTCAGGAACAAAAATATAAGTGGTAAAAAAGCGGAAAACGCTCTAGTAAAGGCAGATATAACCATTAATAAAAACATGGTGCCTTTTGATGATAAATCTCCTTTTATTACATCGGGCATTAGGATTGGTGTACCTGCTATTACCACCCGTGGGCTGAAAGAAGAGCATATGGACCAGGTAGCTACCTGGATAGATAAGATAATAATGGATGCTGAAAATGAAAAGCTTGCACTAGACGTACGACATGAGATCAATTCTTTCATGGAGCAATTTACAATGTATCCGGGCTGGTAATTTTTTGCCTGATAACTGTATGCCACTATTACAATAAGTAGTAGTGGCATATGTTTTTTAAGTACAATAGTTACTGACTATTTTTTAACTTATTTGAAAATAAAACAAGAGTAATTTTGCATAGGCCTATATAATCTGCATGAGTAAAAAAATCATTTATTTTCCGGTACTGTTCCTGTTATTATCGCTTTTGATATGTAATGATGCAAGCGCACAAAGAAGAAAAAAAGTAAAACCTGATACAACAAAAATAAGTGTGTATGATATTGATACACTTACCCACACTATACCACGTAACCGTCAAATATTTCACGACCGTATAGATAAGGAACAGAAGCGTGCCGATGTATCGGATGGCGCTGTGGATGGCGAGATCTATTTTTCGGAGGATACTGCCTATAGTGCAGTGCTTACAAGGGCCATACTTACCGATGTGGACCACATGCAGATAATGATAGAAAACCTACCGTCTATGGGTAGGGATGCTGTAACAGATAACCAAACCAGGATAAGATACCTTACTGCAGTATGGGAAATGCTGCGTAAGTACAACCAGAATACCAAGATCGATCCCTTTTACTACAAGAAGTTAGTTGCTAACATGCGTAGTGTTATCATAGCCGATAATGAAAGTAAACTACCGGAATTTGCTTATGCTAATGTAAATATGCTGACTTTAGAAAACTGCCAGCAGTTCTATGATCAGCACCCGGAAATACGTGCTTATTTGTATATACAGTTGGGGAAACAAGATCCACGTGTTATGATAAAACACTTGAGTGAGTTTGCTAATGATACTTTTGCCACCTATATCATTTCTGATGCGGCAAAATTGCTGCCTAACGAGGTTTTTAATTATGCTTCATCCACAGACTACCCGTTGAGGAATGCTGTACGGAGAAGTAATGATTCGCTAGTGAGAACAATAGTTCAGATAGCAGACAAGTCTCGCTCACCATTAAAAGCCATGCCTTTTCTTAATGATATATATACCGGTAAAAAAACAATAGCTGAGATAGATAAAATTACAGAAGATCCGGATCTGTTTTTCCTGAACCTTGTACGTCTGAAAGTAGAAAATAATACACTTGCATCAGATACCTATAGTGACGAGCTTGCGTACAGATCGCTGAAGTATGTGCGTGAGATGGATGATCTCCATGAATTTCCTGACCCTGTACGATTTAAATGCATTGAGAAATTTGATCCTGTTGCCTTGTATTACATAATGGTTTACGGCCAGGACGAAATATATACCAGTAGTTTCCTGGGTACGTATAAACGTATGCAAGAGCGTATGAAACCAGTAACAGGCGACCGATTCCTTGATACAGTACATAGGGATCACTTTCGCACTTTCCTGCGCATGTGTGCTGGCTATAATACGCTCAGTGACTTTTTAGGTACTATGGAGGAGGATAAAAGAACCGCCTTGATGAGCGACTTTATTGCAGGATTACAAAATGGTAATGATGATGACCTTGAGGATGCCGTAGATGTAGCCGATGCATATGGCAGTATAAAAGACTCGTCTTTAGCTGTATTTTTAAAATTGCAGGTGAAGAAGAATTTCGAAATGTCTTTTAAACAGAAAAGAAAGAAAGGTCTATACATATATAGTCTCTTATCTTTATTGTTTGACAATGAAAATATAGGGAATACAGACACGACAGCACTTAATGAGTCTAAAAAACTTGGGCTGCCACCTATAAATGAGGTGAGTTACAAAAGCCTGTTAGGTGATACAAATGTTGTTTTTGAGCAGTTTTTCTTTTTTGGGGACGAGGATGGGAAAAATTCATATTCCAGCTTCCTGGGCAATTTTAAAGATGGTAAATGGAAAATTGTTACTGATAAGTATTGGAGTACAATCACCTCGACTACCGGAAAACCCGTGGTAATATTTGCAAACCTGCCTATACCTGAACCTGATGATGAGGAGGCACAAGATAAGCTGTGTAAATACCTTGCAGAACATGATATACATCCAACAATAATGGTACACAGGGGGCATAGCTATCACTTACCACTTACTATGGACAGGCTCAATAAACAGGTTAAAGTTGTGATATTAGGGTCGTGTGGTGGTTACCATAATCTCTCAGTGGTGTTAGACCACTCGCCAGATGCCCATATTATATCGTCTAAGCAGACTGGGACGATGGCAGTGAATGAGCCAATAATAAAAATAATTAATGAGGACCTGGTAAACGGCAATGACATAAACTGGATAAAAACCTGGAGAACTTTAGAGGATTACTTTGCTAAAAAACCGGATGTACACGAAAAATTCTCTGATTATGTGCCTCCCTATAAGAATTTAGGTGCGATATTTATAAAAGCGTACCGACGTATGCAGAACAGCTCAGAAACATCCATGTAAAGACACCAGTTATGCATATACACCTTAAAGACATTGACACAAGTGCCCCTCATGACATAGATAAAGAACAGATTAAAGAACAGTTCAAGGAGATACTAAAAGATCTGGACGACTTGCAAAACCTGCTGTATGCCGAGGGTAAGCATTCTTTGCTGATTATTATACAAGGCATGGATGCCAGTGGTAAAGATGGGCTGACGCGCGATGTATTTACGAGTATGAACCCTCAGGGTGTTAATGTACAATCATTTAAAGAACCGGTGGTAGAAGAGTTGGCTCACGATTTTTTGTGGCGTATCCACAGACATACACCCCCAAAAGGCATGATACAGATCTTTAATCGTTCTCAATATGAAGATGTATTGATTACAAGAGTGCATGGTACGATAGATGATGAAACTGCGTATAGCCGTATGAAAGCTATCAACGATTTTGAAAGACTACTTAAGGAGCATAATAATACCACTATACTTAAGTTCTACCTACATGTTTCTCATCAGGAGCAACAAAAACGATTGGAAGAACGCCTGGATAAGCCGCAGAAAATGTGGAAGTATAATGAGGATGACTTTAAAGAATCAAAGCTGTGGAAAAAATATATGAACTGCTATGAGGATGTATTTAAACACTGTAGCGACATTCCCTGGTATATAATACCAGCTGACCAGAACTGGTACAAATCGTACCAGGTGGCCTCACATATCCGCAAGACTTTGCAGGGTTTCAATATGAAATTTCCGGGGATGAAAAAAAGTAAATCCTAGTCTATAAAACGGTGTATGATATGGTTTACCTCAGCCGCTTTTTCTATTTGTAAGAAGTGACCACACTGGGGTAGCATTTCTAGTATTGCATGCGGCATTTGCCGGATACCGGCTTCAGCTATTTGCCTGGTTGTAGTAGGGTGTACTAATTTGTTGGGTATCAATGCATCTCGCTCCCCAAATAACACAAGAGTTCGTTGGTTTATAAGATGCAATTTGTCAAATACAGGCTCATTGAGCATACCTGCAATACAAGCTTCTATCATTGGCCTGTATTGGCTGCTGGGATGTTTTTTCATTAGAGAGACCAGATCTTCTATCATATCATCGCCCTGTGAAGGGGACTGATAGAAACTGGTGCGTATAGTTTTGCGTAAGCTGTTTTCTTCGGTAGAGAAAAAATCGAAGAACTGGACTGTTCCATGGTAAATAGACTTTTCCATACTGGTGAATTTCTCAAAGCCAGCGGGGGCACATAATACTAGTCCATCGGCACAATCTCCTGCATTTATAAGGGTTGTAAGTACAATCTGGGCACCCATAGAATGCCCCACGAGGTAAACATTACTTAAGCCTGCTTTTACAATGAAATCATAAATAATTCCCGCAAAAAAATTCATGCTATAGGGGAAATTTCCCCTGCTAGATAAGCCATTTCCCGGCAGGTCTATAGCTATACACCGATAATGTTTTTTTAAGAAATCTATATTCTTTTTCCAACTTAGGCCGTAAGTGGCCAATCCGTGTACAAAAAGAAGTGTTTTATCCCCGGTACCTTCATCTATATAGGCTATATCACAATTGTTTGATAGTTTAATATAGTGAGTAGGGTAGGTAAGATCAGCTTTTATCATACAGTGAGTAAAGGTACCATGTTGCAAGAAGAATAAAAGAATAAAAATAATTGCGTAACCGAACGGTTTCCTTATATTTGTAACCAAACGGTTTTATATTATGAGGCGCGACGTATTTCAAGCCATTGCAGACCCTACGAGAAGAGAGATAATTAATTTATTGGCTCACCGATCTTTATCCCTTAATAATGTAGCAGATCATTTTGATGTAAGCCGGCCGGCAATTTCAAAACATGTACGAATATTAACGGAATGTGGTCTGGTAATAATAAAACAACAGGGGCGTGAAAGACACTGTTACCCCAACTTAAGCGCATTAAAAAATGTGACTGACTGGGCAGAACAATACAAGATATTCTGGACAGCGAAGCTGGATGCTCTTGACGTATTTCTTAAAAAAGAAAAAGATGAAAACAAATAATTCTTAACCATAAAAAACAAAAAAAATGAATACACCTTTTGTGATTGAACGCGTATATGATGCACCTGTTGAAAAAGTATGGCAGGCTATTACCAACAAAGACAAGATGAAGGAATGGTATTTTGACCTTAAAGAATTTAAGCCTGAACTTGGTTTTGAATTTGAATTTGTAGGTGGATCTAAAGAAAAGTCATATGTTCACCTTTGCCGGATAACAGAAGTGATAGATGGGAGAAAATTATCTCATACATGGAGCTACAAAGATTATCCAGGCAGCTCAGAAGTTACTTTTGAGTTATTTGAAGAAGGTGGTAAGACTAGGTTGAGGCTTACCCACACCGGCCTTGAAAGCTTTCCGGCAGAACGTGATTTTGCAAGACAAAGTTTTGAAGCGGGTTGGACACAAATCATTGGCACAAACCTTAAGAATTACCTGGAAGAAAAATAAAGAATGGGTAATTGGGGCTTTTTGTGTATCAATTTCTACAATTTTATTATTAAATAAGATATAAATCTCACATGTAGATATGCTTTAAAGTATTGATAATTAATGCTTTGATTTGATACGGTGTTGATTGTGCTATTTTAGATAGTCTTGGAATGAATCTTTTATAAAATAAGTGGGAGTTGATCCTAACGCCATGAAAAATTATTGCATCCTGAAAAGGATGCCGTTAATCTGAAAACAGAAAGTAAGACATCTTCCTTTCACTATGAAAACAAAGTTGTGTGTGTGATTACGAAAAGGTGCACTAATTAGTGCACCTTTCGCTTTTAGGATATTTTATGTATTGCTTTTTAGCATCTTGCAATTACCCATTTGGCAACAGCAGGCCCTAATTCTTTTTGTGATTTTCCCCCAACAAATACGCCTATATGGCCACCCGGGAAAGCATATTCCTGCTTGTCCTTTGAGCCGATCACGTCCATTACAGCCCTTGTACTTTCATTTGGTATTATGTTGTCTTCTGTAGCATATATATTGAGGAAAGGGACGGTCATTTTTTTAAGGTCTATCTTTCTTCCGCCCAATTCCATTTCGCCTTTTATCAGCTTATTGCCCTGAAAAAGATCTTTTATATACTTACGATACATTTCGCCAGGCATAGAGGGGAGATCGCTTTTCCAATGCTCCATGCGCAAAAAGTTCATCACCTTGCTTTTATCTTCAAGAGAGTCAATAATATTTAGGTATTTTGAAATGTTCATGCTTGGTTTCATCATACCAAACGAACTGTCAATGGTTTCGCCTGATATTGTACCCATGCTATCTACCATGGCATCAATATCTATGTGCTTTGCCCACCTGAATACCATGCAACTGTTGGTCGAAAAGTCGTAAGGAGCTACATATGTAGTAAGTGACTTTAGCTTTTCAGGATAAAGGGACGCGTAGATCATAGAGTAAGTGCCAGCCTGACAAATACCCATTTTATGTATTTTATCTACTTTATTAGCCTTCCTTATGAAATCCACAGCGTCATTCATATAACCATCTATGTAATCTTCCATAGTAAGGTACTTGTCACTTTGGTTGGGGTAGCCCCAGTCCATTATATATATATCTAAACCTTCGTCCAGTAGTTTTTTCATAAGACTGCGATCTTGTTGCAGGTCTAATACGTCATGACGATTAAGCATAGCAAAAGAAACCAGCACCGGTGTTGTGCATTTGGCAGGTGTTTCTCTCTTGTAGTGGTATAGCTTCACCTTGTCGCGCTGCCATACTAAATCTTTGGGTGTAATGGCAACATCCACATCTGTTATGTTTTCAAGTGTTTCATATCCTTTTGCAAGTTTCTGCGATGTGGATATCAATTCCTCCATCATACCAGTCATGTTCCAATTCATAGAAAAATTTTTGCAAAGTTAAAGTAATATATGTTTAGCAAATAAGACTAAAATATTAAATTTGACATATGGAACAAGATTACTTCTTGTTTAGTTTTTTATTTTTAACTGGTATTGCCATAAGCGGATTTAAGCGCACATATACATGCTTGATATTTGCTTTTTCTGCCTGTCGCTCATCTATTTCAAAATTCTTGATGGATTTAATGAGTTGCCCTAGCTTTTTGTAGCCATAGTTACGAGGATCAAAATCAGGTTGTTTTTTCAGTATGAGATTTCCAACCTCTCCCAGGAAGGCCCAGCCTTCTTCATCTGCAAGATCGGTTATGGTTGAAGAAATGAGGTTGATCAGTGTTTTGTCGATGCTTTGGATTGTCTCTGTTGTTTCAGCATCCTCTTCATCTTTTTTGTCTTCAGTAGCAGTTTCAGCTATGGGTTGGTTTAGAATCTCTATATAGATGAATTTGTCGCAGGCCGCTATAAATGGCGATGGTGTTTTCTTTTGTCCCATACCAATTACCTGCATACCTGCCTCGCGCAATCGTAAAGCCAGCCGGGTAAAATCACTATCACTTGAAATGATGCAGAAACCACCTACTTTTTCAGAATAGAGGATATCCATGGCATCAATGATCATGGCAGAATCGGTAGCGTTTTTGCCTGTTGTATAACTATATTGCTGTATAGGCGTTATGGCATTTTGAAGTAAAACTGACTTCCAGCCACTTACTGTGGGTTTGGTCCAGTCGCCATAAATACGCTTAAAAGTTGGAGTACCATACTTAGCTATTTCCTCCATCATGCTTTTTACATTTGCATAGGGCACATTATCTGCGTCTATAAGTACGGCAAATCTAACTTCCTTATTGCTTTGCATTTTTTGTCTCGTTTAGTCTCGTTTAAATAATCTTTCATCAAATTCAAATGGCTCTGATGAAATTACCTTTATTTTTTTTGCATCTTTATGTAAAGGGTTAATGAGATAATTGTAGTCACCTGGCACCACAGCTGATGGGGCTTTTAATATTAGCGCCGTATTAGTTTGCAGAAAGTTATCACCAAGCTTTCGGGTAAATGCCTGTGCAGAAAATGTTTTCCAGAATGTTGGCAGATCATCCAAAAGAACTTCATGTATAGGTGCTTTTTCAGGAAGTTGTATGTTTATCATATAGTAATTGGAGGGTACAATGCCTAGAGGTAAATGCACTGCTACCTCGGCAGTACAGAGTGCTCTTGATGAAGAAGTGTAAAGCATAGGCTTCCCTTTATTATTCCATCTACCGCCTGCTAGCTCGGCACCTTTGCCAGATAGATCATCTTTATGGATACCCATAGATAAACGGTAAACTATCATGCCAGAATACCGTATTCTATGCGGGTTAATTCATCGCGCAGCAGGTTGATGCCGAAAGTACTATCTAATAGTTCTTTGGGTTTTATATTGCCCAGTGCTATATTATTACTATTGAGCCATGTATTGAATTTTGCTTCTTCGCCGAATACTGCTATACCCTTGTTGAAGAGCAAGGTTATTTCAAGTATTTTTTCAGAGTGTATAGGGTCAAATGCTTTCTTCTCTTTCTTGTAGCGTTGTATAGTGCGTTCTGATAAGTGAAGAAATCCTGACCATTCATCAAGGCCAAAAGGGCTTGCCTCAGCTATCTTATTAAAGGTATTGAACGGAATGCCTTTGCGCATGGTATCAATAAGATACACAGTGTCTGATTCTGTAACTGTAGTCGGTGACTGGTCGTTTATTTTATATTCTTTCTGAGCCATGTCTTTCCTTTTTACAAAGTTACGATTTTTGTCTTAAATAAAACGTCAATTGTCATTTGTATTATCAAAAAAAATCCTGCCAGAATGTGACAGGATAAAAGAACTATTGCATGGATTTTGCATCGTTTAGAAATTGCGCTAATCCCAAGTCTGTAAGTGGATGCTTAAGCAGGCCCAGAATGGAGCTTAACGGGCACGTGCATACATCTGCACCAGCCTCAGCACAACGTACAATATGTAAAGGGTTGCGTATGGATGCAGCAAGTACTTCAGTCATGAAACCCTGTGTATTATAGATATTCACGATCTGCTCTACAAGTTGAACACCATCCCAGCTTCCATCATCTATACGGCCAATAAAAGGTGATACAAAAGTGGCACCAGCTTTTGCAGCCAGTATTGCCTGACCTGCTGAGAATACAAGTGTGCAATTGGTTCTTATACCATTGTCTGTAAACCACTTAATAGCTTTGATGCCATCTTTTATCATGGGCACCTTAACCACAATGTTTTTATGTATTGCTGCAAGTTTTTTACCTTCTTCAATAATACCTTCAAATTCAATACCCAGTACTTCTGCACTCACAGGACCATCCACCATTTCGCAAATGGTTTTGTAATGATTGGTTATCGCCTCGTATCCTTTTATCCCTTCCTTTGCCATGAGGGTAGGATTGGTAGTTACACCGTCAAGTATACCTAGGTCGTTTGCTTCTTTTATCTGAGCAAGATTGGCAGTATCAATGAAAAATTTCATGTTAGTATATGTGTTTAGTTGTTTGTTACGACTGTTAGGACAAGATTAATTAACGAAGATATAAAAGCTAAAGTATAGCTGAAAACTAAAACGGTTCTTTAAAGCTATTAACCTTAAAGAACCGTATATTCTATTGTGAGTAACATAAAAGCAGTTAAAAACTGGCAAGTTACTTACATCGCACCGCTACAACCGCCCGCCCTTGCTACATTCCTGTCCTGGGGGATTCAGCAGGAGCTGGCCGTATAAGACTTGCCAGGGCGGCAAAGGTAATAACAATTTTTTAGTTGACAATGATTTTTAGAAAAAAAGTAACAGCATTATGAAAGTAATATATGGCGTCGCAGTCTGGCTATCTTTTCCTGTATTTGTTTTTGCACAGGCTATTGATAATACACAATCTTATAAAAACATAAATACAGACAGCTACTTCCGTATTATTTATGAAAATGATTTTTTTACGCAGGCAGACATCTATTACACTCAAGGAATAAACCTGGAACTGGTGGCCCAATGGGTAAGAAAATTTCCCCTGTCAAAACTTCTTATAGATCCTGGTTACAGCTATAGGCGGTATGGTATAACAGTAGAGCATGATGCTTATACGCCCACAAATATCAGCCCCACAAAAATACTCTATGGAGACCGACCGTTTACCGCTGCATTATTCCTTAAAACTTTTTGTATCGAAACAGATCCTGAACACAAACAACGGTTTTCATCTACATTAAGCACGGGTGTATTGGGCCAGGCGGCATTTGGCGCAGAAATGCAAACAGGCATTCATCATGCTTTGCACGATTTACCGCCCCATGGCTGGCCAAACCAGATACATAATGACGCAGTATTGAACTACGAAGTGGGATATGAAAAGCAACTAGTGGCAATGCCCAAATACTTTTTGCTAGATGCAGATGGAAAGGCAAGGGCTGGCACTCTAAGCGATAAAGCAGGCGTAGGCCTTACTGCAATGGCAGGTTACTTTGATAACCCTTTTAGTGCTGATATAGTAAGACGTAAGGGTGCGCGTATATATGCCTACGATCACGCAGATGCATTTGCTATTGGTTATGATGCTACTATGCAAGGCGGGCTTTTTAACCATACCAGCCCTTATACAATTTCTGCTAGCAACATACAAAGAGCTGTGGTTGAAAATCGTTTCGGTTTTGTATTCAATTACCACAAACTATATGTAGCGTATTTCCAAACGTTTTTAAGCAGTGAGTTTAAAGGCGGGGCAGACCACCGGTGGGGTGGTATAGAAATAGCATTTGGACTATGATAAGGGTTTGCGCAGCACATAGTCGTTCATGTAATACCCGTTACCTATGTCTATATCTTCTTCTCTGTATAATATAAAGCCCGTTTTCTTGTAAAACTGCTGTGCCTGCTGGTTGTGTATGTTTACATTCAGCTCAAGGAATTTAGCATATTTTTCCTGTAACGACTCTGTTATATAATGCAACATAAATTGCCCAATGCCAAGACCCTGTTTACCTGGGAGGATGTATATTTTATGTAGTTTGTAAACATCATCTTCGATCTTTGAGAAAGAAGCAAAGCCTACTTGCTCCTCCTGTTCATCGGTACAGATGATAAATGTATGTCCGCTATCCATTTGCTTTTTTAAGGCTTCAGGGCTATACATCAGCCGTAGCATATAAGCTATCTGATCTTCTTGCAAAATGTGTGAATAGGTTTGTGGCCAAATTTTAAAATTCAGGCTTATAATATCATTGATATCGTCAGCAGAGGCAATTTTAATAGAAAGCATGAATATGGTATGCGGTGTGGCTATCAATTATTAAGGTAACTAAGGCTTTTGCTGGGTTTGGTTTTAACTTGCCTGTTGTGTGGCAGCTTCTTTATATAATTTTGGTACGCCATGCTATCTATACCTGCAATAATGTAATCTTTATGATAAATAAGATTGTCCACCTGGTATTCCTCCTCCCTTACCAACTTGCCTGTTTGCGGGTCGTAATACTTCCATGAGCCATGCCGTTGGGTCGCATTTTCGGCGGGGAGTGCCTTTATAAGTTCGTAGCCGTTTTGAGGATTCACCACAACTATGGTGTCAAATTTATTGCTCTCATTTATGCCTCTATAATGACCAATACAGGTAAGTTTGCCTTTTTCAAAGTATTTTGATTCTCCATTGAGCACATTGTTCTTATAACTTTCTATGGATATCAAATTGTTTTCGCCATCCATCTTATACCAACGCCCTGTTTTGCTACCGTTATCATAGTGGCCAAATTCTGTAAATGCATCTTCGCCCATACGCTCAGGAGTAGTAATCCACCACAATCCTATACGTACCCCTTTATTATCTGTAAGATTTGTAGATGTCTTCTTTGGTGGATTAGTCTTGACCTGTGCCGAGACTGCACCTGCCAGGCACACCATTAAAAAAACACAATA
>JABDEZ010000051.1:18378-19594 GCA_013286835.1 Bacteroidota bacterium | reverse complement strand
GTAGAACTCAATGCTGTTATTGAAGCTACCGGCAGCGGGTTAACAGATACTGATGCTATCGATGAGGTAACAGATGAGCAACTGTTGCTTACTGCAACTGTGTAACCTGCTGCATCGCCCAGAACCGCATTAGTTATAGCGTAGCTGCCTGATGTAGCACTGGGTATGATAACACCATTCTTATACCACTGGTAAGCAAGTGGTGGAGTGCCTGTTGCTGTTACAGAAAGTGTAATAGAACCGCCGATACATACACTGCCTGAAGCAGGTGCAGCTGTAATGACCGGTAATGAATTTACAGTTAATGTGGTAAGGTTAGAAGTTAACGGAGCAGAGCATATGCCGGTTACTACTACATAGTAGGCGCCTGAATCTACCTGCTGTGGATTAGCAATTACATAATTTGCATTGGTAGCGCCGTTAATAGGAGTGCCATTTGCATGGAACCACTGGTAGGTAAGCCCCAAGCCTGTAGCCTGTGCTTGTAGTGTATCAGGAGTGCCGGCACAAATGGTTGTAGCTGGGACTAACGGAGTAAGGGTGGATGGAGGACAAGTTTCACCAACAGCATAGTTGCCGGTAAGACTTGGATTAAGCCCGGTAGCTGTGATCTGGTTGGCAAGTTTGAATATGGAAGTTGGATAAGACCAGCTGCCTGTGCCTGTGTTACCACCCCTTGGGATAGCATCCAACGCTACATTAAATATATTGGTGTTAGCGCCTACCGGAAGGTCAGCAGTAACCCAGCTCATATTTACGGTTACTCCACCATTTGTGAAGGCTATTGGGTTACCGGCAGATGTGCCTACTGTAACATAACGTTTTACTGTTTTGAGCGGGTTAAGCGTAGATGATGAGATATTAGGCTCTAGCCCCTGGGTAACTCTTACATAAACATCGCCACCTGTAGTTACAGCACTGCCTGAAGTAAGGCCAAGGGTAACCGGGGTATAGTATAATAAATCGCCCACAGGATAGGTATTAGGAAACCCACCTGCATTAGCATGCTTTTGATATGCGCCAACTACCCAGCCGTTTGAAGGGCCAGTAGTATTACTGCCACCTGCGTTTGCCATTTCTACCAGCCTGTAGTTGCTAACATTTGGTACAATAATATGGCTTAATATGGAACCTCCTGAAGAAGGATACGCCAGACTGCTTGAAAAGTTAAGGCTACCAGAGAAAGACAAAGAATCATTGAATGTAGGATTGGAAC
>JABDEZ010000051.1:0-18368 GCA_013286835.1 Bacteroidota bacterium | reverse complement strand
TGCTAACCAAAGATAATAAAGGTTGGCTGTGGAATAGGCCGCCGTAGATGCATTACGGAAGGAACCCAAACCACCAACAGTTTGAGTAGGACTGGCCGGCAAATACGGACTTCCAAAATTTGAATAATCTGTAAAGTATAGATAAGAACTAGTGAAAATACCACCTGAGTTTACAGTGAGGTTATTTTTAAGTGCCAATTTTGTTGAATTGGTTGGAGAGCTAGAAGTATTGCCTCGGAACTCACCTCCATTATTGATGGTAAGATTACCTAAGATAGCTGTTGGTGAATTGGAAATACCTACAAACCTGTTGGTTCCTGACAGACCATTTACAATGACATTACCAAAGTTGAAATAGCCATTGTTTGCAGCAACATTCAACTTGAATCCATAAGTTGAATTACCGCCAGCATCGGAGGATAAGCCATCGCCAAATATGAAAGTGTGGGCTGTAGCAAGATTGGTTACAGGCACATTGTAATTGTAGAACGGCGCGTTGTAATTTGATACGTAGTACTCAAATGTATTCGGAGCATTATCCTGGTGCGGATCGGTTATAGTGAAGGTACCACCTGTGAGATTTAGATTTGGAGTTCTTATACTTACGATGGCTGTAGAACTGTTGACACTTGCTGCTGCTACGCCACCTGCATTACCATCTACAACTATAGCCCCACCACTCTGTGTGAAGAATGAATTAGGAACAATGGTAGAATTGTAATATCCATTTACCAGCAGATTACCGTTGATAGTCAATGTACCTGAACTTACTACCAGGTTGTTGTTGTTGATAAATGGTTTGTTACCTCCACCTGATGGACCCAAGGTTACTGTACCACCTGCTACATTGAATAGACCGCCATTGGTGATACCCACTGCGGTATTGGCTACAGCCCCGTTACCATTTACTTTTACGGTACCGCCTGTAGAGTTTACTGTATCGTTATTATACAACGCGCTGTCTATAGTTAGTGTATTGCCTGTTACATTCAGCGTACCATTGTTGGTGAGTACTTTGATGGTTGGATTGGTTGAATTATACGTTACTACGACATTAGGATTAATGACACAAATTGTTGTAGCTAATGGCGGAACACTACCCTGATCCCATATAGAACCTGTACTCCAGTTACCAGAAGTGATCGCTGTCCATATGCCGCTTATGTCTGCATTGTTCGCACCTACATACCATGCACCTGTCGTCAGGTCGCTCAGTGATACGCCATTACGTTCTGCATATACCAGTGGCGTTGTCCCACCCCCGGTTACATAGTTATCTACCACGCTGCTCACCTTCATCAATCGCAGGTTGGCCGGCGTGATCGGGTTGAACAGGTTTGCCGGGGTAATCCTTAAACCCATAGTTACGCCACTGCCCAGTGACAGGCCAGTGGAACTAAACGTCCATGATGCATTGCTGCGGGATTGTATCGTATAGCTGCCATCTGAGATGGATACAGGTACCAGGCCGGGTGAGCTGGCATGGCTTACGGTTATCGTTCCTCCGGTTGCAACGCCGGTAGATGAGGTAAAGTAAACAGAAGCATTCCTGTTGGATGGACCATAGCTCACCGGGAAGTAACCATAGCTGCCACTACCGCTTAGTGAGGCACCCAGCGATGAACTGCTGGTGGGTAAGCTGCTGGTGGGGAACCAACGGGTGAACGATCCTGTGGTCAGCCGGATAAAGCCATTACCATTGACCGCTGTGATAGTACCGGGTACTGTTGCACTCAGGCCCAATGTTAAGGCATTGGTGCCCATGTCCAGGTCACCACTCGTGAACGTAAGTACACCGCCTATGGTACGGCTGAAGGGTATGGTCACTGCATTGTTCACACCTGTGAACACCGTTACGTTGAACGGTCCTGATGCTACAGGCCATACGGTTGCTGTTGCTGTATAGTTAGCTGCTGTATCGAAGGTAAGGGTAGCCCCTGCTGTTCCTGTATTGGCATAGGCCAGTACCAGTGAGGTGCTTACCGGGTTGGTTGATGTGGTGCTGATGCGCATACCACCGCCCGTGTTCAGTGCAAAGTTGCTGCCGCTGGTAAGGGTACCGGTGCCGCTCAGGTTGATACCGTTGTAGTTGCTCACACGGTAGGTAATAGGACCTGTGGGCGCTGCATTATAGAAGCTTACGTTCTGCACTCCGCTGGTACCATTGAAGTTAAGGATCTGGCCGTTTGTGGTACCTCCGTTAGAGGCCTGGAACGTACCGCCGCTTTGCGTGAAGCTGCCGCTTACATTGAAGCTCTGTGTGTATATGGTGGTGGGGGAACTTGTACCCAGGTCGAAGACACCGCCTGTCTGTACAAAGTTGCCTACGTTGTATATATAATAGCCGTTGCTGCCCAATGCCCATGAACCTGTACCGGTTGAGGCGACCGTGAAGGTACCCAGCGCATTGAACTTCGTGTTCGTTGTTATGATGCCATTCCAGTTGGATGGGTTGGCGGTCTGGTTGGTACAGTTATAAGTAAAGTTGTAGAACGTCTGGTTGTTCAGGTTACCGGGGGCACCATTATAGGTGGTGTAGCCACTGATAAGTACCGTAGACCCTGTGTTCCACGTAGCCAGCGGTATGTTACCGCCCACAACTGTTGTGTATTTGTGGATGTAGGTACCGTTCATGATCAGGTTGGCAGGGCTGGTATATGTGATACCTGCTGTAGTGGAGGTTCCTGTGGTTCCGCCTGCGGCAAGGGTACCTATGGGCCCTACGGTTGCTGTACAGTTGTAGAAGTTAAGGATATTCACCAGGCCAAAGTTTTGCACTTCCAGGTTACCGTTTATCGTTGCTTTGGCATTGGCGCCGCCGAAGGCCAGTGTAAGGGCTGCACCCTGGCCATCTGATACCAGCGATGAGTTGGCATCTATGGTCAGTACATTGGTATTGGTGGTGGTGGCCAGCATACTCAGCGTAGCTGCACCGGAGTTGTTGGCGCGTATGCGTACTGCTGTATTGTTGATCACTTGTACCTGGCCTACGTTCTGGTTAGGTACATTGTTCACAGTATCGGCTACGCCGTTGCTGAATACCAGCACATCGCTTGGGTCCAGCACTATGCGGTTGGGTGTCCAGTTGGTCGCTGCCTGGTAGTCGCCCGCTACGGTCTGGTTCCATACATAGGTGTTGCCACCTGTGGTCTGGTAGGTACCGGTAAGCGGGCTGGTCACATCGTACAGCGGACCGCTGGAGCAAAGATCGTTATAGGCAAATATGGTATAAGTATATTGTACCCCTGAGCTCAGGTACAGGTCGGTATAGGTAGGGTACTTGCCTACATATACAACGGTTCCGTTACCTGCCGCCTGGTTCACGGCATAGTATGCACCATCTGATGGGGTAAAGCCGCTGAGCGGGGTGGTACCAAGGGTGCGCACCACAAGATATTTATCAGGCGTAGTGGTGGGCGGGGTAAATGAGCCTGTGATGGTACTTACGTTGCTGGTGAAATTAAGCGCTGTTGGTTGTGCCGTTGGGCGTACGCAGGGTGAGGCAATATAGATAGCTATATTACCAATGCCCTGGGCGGTACCGTTGGCGGGTGCGCTGGTCTCCTTAGTACTGTCGTACCAGCTGAAGTAGTAGGTAGCTGAAACGGTTGGGGTAAAGGTTAGTTTTTCAAAGCCTACATAATTAAAGGTATATGAGCTGTCAAACAGTTTGGTACCTCCTGTTACGAAAGGCGCGCCGGGTATGTTAAGTGTACCGGGGTCAGCTGTATTTGCATACAACTGTATGCGCTGCGGGTAGGTTATATTGCTGCGCCCATAATTGAACTGTATAGTATAAGTGGTATTGGCGGTAAGCGCCAATGGTGGTATGGTAAAGAATGCATTTTTTGCTGATTGCGGCAAAGTTGGAAAAGCCGCAACTATGGACGGAAATGGCGTACCATCGGCAGTAGTAAAGGACTGCTGCACTTTAAAAGAACCCAGTGGGTCAGCAGGATCATTTTCAAAACACTGAGGTAATGCGCCGGTGGCAGTAGTGCTGAAATCCTGGTAGTATGGAATACCATAAGACTGAATTTGAAACGAATAGGGGGCAGAAGCCGCGCCTGTATAGGTAGTACTTGGTGGTAATACGCAGGTGGGCACGATCTCGTACCAATGGTAAGACGTATTACCATAGTTTACCGGGAAGTTTGGCGTTTGGGTATAAGACAAACCTGTAGCGCCAGTTATATTTGAGTAAGCGCTTGGCGCAGGTGGAGTACTGGTTGTTGTAGTTGCCGTTTTCCACTGGTAAGTAATGCCTGAAAATGCAGTATTAGGATTGGTCGCATTAAGGGTAAATACCTGTGTGGCAGCACATACACCTGCAGTAATTGGTGCATTGCTTATGGCAGGTGTATTAGGCGTTGCGAAACACTGCGGGGCCAGGGTAGTAAATGTTAAAGGGCCTGCCCATGAGCTGGAATCGGTAGCGCTGCAATTGGCACGTACATAAAAGCTATAGCTAGTGTTAGAAGAAAGACCACTGGTTATTGAAGTACTGGTACTGGTTGTAGTTCCTGACGCAATAGAGGGTGACGTTGCAGTACCACCTGCAGGTACAAGTACCCACTGGTAGTTATTAGTAATAGTACTCGGTGCGTTCCACCCTATAGTAGCGGCACCGGCTGTAACTGAAGTTAAGGCTGGGGGCAATGGTGGATAACAGCTGGCTGGATTGGTAACATTAATTGTAACATCAAGTGAAACACCCTCCCCATAGGGTGCTCCTAAATTATATATAGTTCCGCTAGTCCAGTCACCACACGAATATTGATACAAAGCAGGCGGTAAAGTAGAACTGGAATTGTAACCATAAATAATACGGCATCGGTAATTACCCGATGCTACGCCACCGGGTACGTATAAATTACCGCTAGTAAAACTAGCCGTACTGGGGTAAATATAGTTAGGATTAGTGAAGAGAGCACCACTGATAAATTCACCGTACGGATTACCAATAGTATTATTATTGGCAGAATTATTTGGGTTCTGGGGCGTACTAAAAACACCATCTTTGTTCCAGTCTACATACATACCAAGAAAGGAATATGAATACATGTCGACTGAAACAGGTACCGTAGTACCGGCAGTAACGGCAAATGAGACACTACCCGTATAATCGGCTGTAGTTACACCAGATGAAGGTGAAGGATAAGAGGTGAGGCCAGGAAATGTGTACATCGGCGTTGTTGTACCTATAGTTATATCCTTAGCTGCAGCATAACTAGATCCCGGCCCCTCATAAAGGCCATAATTCCACATAGTAATAGTACAGTTGACCTGGGCAATGGCTTTATTGGTGATGCAGCCCCATGACGCAAGCATTAAAAGTACCGTGAGGGCGGTACGAGAGGTACAAATTCTTTTCATAAAATTCCAGGTTAAGCATTTAAAAAATGGATAGTGTTCGGTAACGAATCAGGTCAGGTACGTGGAATGCAAGAAATAGAACAGTGGCTATACATTGCTGTACACAGCGGTGGCTGCGTATGTGCATGTTTGTATAATAGCGGGAATGGGCGTGGAGCGCGAAACTGTATAATAGGACATTTGATAGTGGTTTTAGATTGTTAGGGAAATCTAACGGGAAAGAAATAGCGGAAAATACTTCCGCATACTAAGCCGTGATATAACTGACGAGGGGTTATATGTAAAGGTTAGTACCTTTTAAAAAAATTACAAGAAAAAGTCAGTAAGACAATCAGGGGAATTATGAAATCATATCCTTTGCTACTACCTCCAACTCGGATAAAATCATTGCTGTTGCGCCCCAGATGATAGTACCATCCTGCAACAGGTAAGCCTTTACTTGTCTTATAGTATCGGGTATGGCAGGAGAGGTGACATCGACGGTTGTTTTTCTTTCAGGCGCAAAGAGATCTTTTAATGCTATTTCCATCACATAATCTACCTCGGCGTGACTGAGACTATATTGTGGAGGCTGGTTGGTGTAACCGACAAATGGGTAAACCATAAAATTGCTCACGGGTATATATAGCGGAGTAAGGGCACCCAACATTTCAATTGCAGGAGCATCAATGCCAGTCTCCTCAAACATTTCGCGAAGCGCTGTTTCCTGCAAGCCAGCATCTTCAGGGTCGCGCCTGCCACCGGGAAAGCTCACCTGCCCACTGTGTGCCCCTTTGTCAGCCATCCTTTTTATAAGAAGTGCATGTAATAATCCATTTTTGTGAAACAACAGGCAAAGTACCGCACTCTCGCGCGCATTTGAAGGCACCTTTAGTGGCATTGGGAGTACCCGTGCGGCCATTAACTCCTGCGCAGCTACTCCCGGCAGCGGCTCAAGCAGCCGCTGCTTTATCCATCCTATTAATTCCTGTCTATCCAAAAAATACCATCTTTTTATGCAAACCAAATATACACTACTCGTCTCTAAAACCCATGCGGGCATGAGTGCCATCGCAGTAAGGTTTGCTAGCAGACTGGCCGCACCGACAAAATGCCGTTACCTTACTTTTATGCTCAGCAGTGCCGTCCTTGTGTTTTAGGTCCAGGTTACCATATACCAGCAACGGGCCGTTGGGCATCACCTCAACTATTACTTTTTCTGTTGTAGTGGTTTCCGGAGACAGTATTTCTTGCTTTTCTAATACATAACTCAACGCTCCGGAAGGGCATTGTTCCACTTGCTGCATAATACGCTCCTTTGTAGCTGCCTCCATATTTACCCATGGTTTTTGTGCAGGGTTAAATACCTCTTGCAGCCCATTAAAGCATTTACGAGAGTGAATACATTGCTCAGGTTTCCAAATGACGGTGAGGCCATCTTTAGTATATTCCTTCATAGCGCATTGCTTTTACCAAATATATCAAATTGCCCGCTTCACTACCCTTATTAAAATTCCATGGGCACTTCGATCAATAATAAATCACTTTCAGCGTCGGCAGACATTGTTACATCGGCAGTTTCGGATATTCCTACCCCATCGCGTTTTTTCAGTTGCTGTCCGTTTACCTGTACAGCGCCATTTATTACAAATACGTACAAACCGCTATTGCTGCTATGCAATGTATGCGTTATACTTTTGCCAGCTTCAAGGGTGGTGCGGTATATCCATGCTTCCTGATTGATCTTCAATCCTTCATCTTCATTAGTTATAGGAGATACCAGCGCTTGTAACTTATTGATACGGTCCTGGGGATCAAATTTCCGCTGATCGTACCTTGGTGTTACATCCTGTTTGTTAGGGAAAATCCATAACTGCATAAGGTTCACATCCTTGTCCTTATTGTGGTTGTACTCGCTGTGCACTATACCGGTACCAGCGCTCATTACCTGTACTTCGTTGTTCTGTATGGCTTCCTTGTGCCCCATGTTGTCCTGATGTTCCAACGCACCATCGAGTATCACAGTTATGATCTCCATATTATCGTGCGGGTGCTTGCCGAAACCAAAGCCACCTTTTACAATATCATCATTCATTACCCTCATTGCCCCGAAGTGAACCCTGGATGGATCGTTATAACCTGCAAAGCTGAACGTGTGGTGGGCATCGAGCCACCCGTGATTAGCATGACCCCTTGTTTCTGCAGCGTGAAATACTGTTTTAGCCATAATTTTTAGTTTTAGGCACCTAAATACATGTAGGTACATGTATCTTATAACAAATACAATGCCCTGTTATATTACTGACAAAATTTCAGAACTACTTGTCATGCTGCTACTATTCATTAAATTACGGCCTGTAAAATAAACTCCATGCGCTACCTTTTACTTATTGTTTTTTGCTGTTTCCTCCATCCTGTATATGCCCAGCATAATGACACCACTACCCAGACAGGATCGAACGGACTGGTTTATATGATAGTTAACAACGAAAAGGGGGAACTGATGTTTACCGGCAGTACACGCAATGGTGTTAAAGAAGGAGCGCAGACTACCTACTTTACAGAAACAGGCTATCCTAAGCTTACAGAGATCTATTATGCCGGTAAAAAGAATGGGGTATCCATAACCATAGATGCTACAGGATATACCAACCTGGTAGAACAATATAAAGACGACCTGCTAGATGGCCCACGCAGGGTATTTGCCAAGGGCGCATTTATAGCAGAAGAAGCCTACTACAAAAAAGGAGCGAAGAATGGCCAATATACCAGCTGGTACCTGATACACAACGTGAAGGAGAAATGTAACTATGTAAATGACAAACGTGAAGGTAAGGCCACCTGGTACTATGAAAGCCAGAAGGTGGCTGCTGAGTATAACTACAAGAATGGAGAGATGGATGGGGCAACAAAATCGTACAACGAAAACGGCAACCTTGAGGCTACTGACACTTATATAGCGGGTGTACATACAGGCCCTGCAAAGGAATACTATGCAAACGGCAAAATAAAAGCAGAAGGCGAGTATAAAAATGATATAAAAGTAGGTGTGTGGAAGATGTATGATGAGCAGGGCAAAATGAAAAAAATAAATTACAAAGAAGGAGAACAGAAAAAGAGCTAAGCGATGGCACAAAGCATACTGGTAATAGACGACGAGAAGGCGATACGCCGCACACTGAACGAGATACTTACATTTGAAGGATTTACGGTAGATGAAGCAGCTGATGGTGCAGAAGCAGTAAAAAAGATAAAAGAGAACAGCTACGATTGTATTCTCTGCGATATAAAAATGCCGAAAATGGATGGCATAGAAGTGCTTGAAATAGCGCATGAAGAAAAACCTGATGTACCATTCATAGTAATATCGGGACACGGCAATATTGAAACTGCTGTGGATGCAGTGAAGAAAGGTGCGTTTGATTATATATCTAAACCGCCAGACCTGAACAGGCTACTCATAACCATACGCAATGCTATGGATAAGAAGAGCCTGGTAGCAGAAACCAAGCAGCTACGCAAGCGCATAACCCGTGGCTATGAAATGATAGGCGCGAGCGCTGCTATACAGAAAATAAAAGACACCATTAAAAAAGTGGCACCTACAGATGCACGTGTATTAATAACCGGGCAGAATGGAGTAGGTAAGGAACTGGTAGCCAGGGAAATACATGAGCTAAGCAACCGCGCAGCCGGGCCAATGGTGGAGGTGAACTGCGCAGCAATACCCTCTGAACTGATAGAAAGTGAGCTCTTTGGCCATGAAAAGGGGTCTTTTACATCAGCTATTAAACAGCGTATTGGCAAGTTTGAGCAGGCATCGGGTGGTACACTGTTCCTGGATGAGATAGGAGACATGAGCCACGATGCACAGGCCAAAATGCTGCGTGCCCTGCAAGAAGGCAAGATAACCCGTGTAGGCGGCGATAAGGAAATAAAGGTGGATGTGCGTGTGATTGCTGCAACCAATAAAGACCTACTAAAAGAAGTAGAGGAAAAGAAATTCCGCCTTGACCTTTACCACAGATTGAGTGTAATACTGGTGCATGTACCATCGCTAAACGACCGTAAGGAAGACATACCGCTGTTGGTAGAACACTTTATGAAAGAGATAAGCGAGGAATACAAGCAACCTGTAAAAGAGGTAGAACCCGCTGCTATAGCAGCCCTTAAAAAATATAACTGGACAGGGAATATACGCGAGCTGCGCAATGTTGTTGAACGCCTGATCATACTATCGGACAAGGTGATCACTGCAAAGGATGTGAGTACTTATACACCGGGTAGTTAAAGGCACTCCTACTAACTACATATAAATCAGGTGATGAGTAAAGCCAAAATATTTTGTAGTATGCACCTTGGCTTGAAAGCCAGGGTTATAACATTTGAATACGTTCCTTAGTTTTATTGACTATCCAATATTGGAATAACATCTTTTAACGGTTACAAAGTTTACTACTATGCAGATCAAACATGTTGTAGCGTTAACGCTGGTATGTGTGCTCACATCATGTGCCCTTAATCACCAGTTTCTGAGGCCGGAAAAAGTACCAGCCAATAAGGAGCAGGCATTCCTGAAAAACGGCCGGGGTGATACTATTATGGTTATGCATTTTGGTGTAAATCACCAGCCTACATTCACAACAAAAACCGGCACGCCAGTTGCGCAGGATTACACAATAGAGAGTGCTGTACTTGACAATAAAGACAAAACCCATAAGATAAACGGATGGTTTTTAAAACCAACAAAAGCCCAACCAGATATAACGTTGCTGCTCCTGCATGGCAATGGAGGTAATATACTCACCGAATACCTGGGTGCAGCTGAATTTGCAAAAAGGGGAATGCAGGTATTCGTCATCGATTATAGTGGCTATGGATTCTCTGAAGGGAAAGCAACCTGGAAGAATGTATGGAACGATGCCGGTGTGGCCCTGCAATACCTACACAGCCGTAAGGATGTACAAGGCACATCGTTAGCTATTTATGGCCAGTCTTATGGTGGATATACGGCGATTCCGCTCGCTCAAAAGTACGAGTCGCTAATTGATGGTGTAATAACTGAAGGTGCTCCGACATCAAGAAAAGATATTGGAGCCCACCTAACAAAGCTGGGCATTATAGCAAAGGCGTTAATAAAGGAAAAACACAGCGCCTTAAAAGCGATCGCAAAATATCATAAGCCGGTGCTCATCATCCAAAGCGATGAAGACGAGATCGTACCCTTCAGGATGGGACAACAATTATATGCGCGTGCTCATGAGCCAAAGACATTTTATAGAATACATGGGCCTCACCTTGCAGGCCTGTCTAACTCCCCAGACAGCATAGCGTACTATGTACGGAAAACGGTGAAACCGTAATGATGTAATACTATTTGAACTTCAAAATTAGTCATGGTTAAAGCCAAAATGTGTGTTGTTAGTTAGTCCCCAGCATGAATGCTGGAGTTGTTGCATCAAACGATAAGTACTTCATTTAGATGCTCAAATGGTATTATACAGGTTCGTCTCATAAAATGTACAAAGACCTATTTCCGGTATGAAGGGACTCCCTTGTGTGAGGGCAGGGACAAGCCCAGCCCCTACCGTATGCTGTTTTTATTCTCTGCACATTTTTATGCAACCAGCAGTATAGTTGTTCAATATTGGTATAAAATAACAAAGCCCATCTCAGCGAGACGGGCTTTGCATAAAGATCATTTTGTTATTACAGCATCATATCTGCATCACTGTCATCAGCTTTTGGTGCTGATGTTTGTGGTTTTTCTTCAGTTGCTGCTGCAGGAGCATTTTCATTATTTTCTTGTCTTGGACGTTCAGCACGCTCTGGACGATCGTTACGTTCAGGGCGAGGACCACGATCGTTACGATCGCCACCTTCGCGGCGAGGACCACGATCACCACCTTCGCGACGAGGGCCGCGATCGCCACCACCTTCACGGCGAGGACCACGATCGCCCCTTTCAGGACGGTCGCCACCTTCACCAAGAGCAGGCTCTACATAACCTTCAGGCTTAGGCATCAACTCTTTACGGCTCAAGCGGAATTTACCAGTTTTAGGATCGGTACCTACCATCTTGATCTTTATTTTATCACCTTCCTTCAACACACCATCCAGTGTATCGAGGCGCTTCCAGCTTACTTCTGATATGTGCAGCAAGCCTTGTTTGCCTGGCAGGAACTCAACAAACGCACCATAAGGCATTACAGACTTAACGGTACCTTCATAAGTTTCGCCAACCTCAGGCATAGCAACTATGCCCTTGATCCATTGCATTGCCTTATCGATACTTTCCTTATTAGAAGAGAATACCTTAACAACACCCTTGTCATTCACTTCTTCAATACTGATAGTAGTGCCGGTTTCCCTTTGTATTTCCTGTACTATTTTACCGCCTGGGCCTATCACAGCACCGATGTTCTCACGCTCGATGATGATCTGCTCGATACGTGGTGCATGTGGTTTCAGTTCGCTGCGGTATGCCGGTGTATTTTCATACATAGCATCGAGTATATGCAGGCGGCCTTTGCGGGCTTGTTCCAGTGCAGCTGTCATTACGTGGTGGCTCAGGCCATCTACCTTAATATCCATCTGTATGCCACAGATACCATCGCGGGTACCAGTAACTTTAAAGTCCATATCACCCAGGTGATCTTCGTCGCCCAATATATCTGTAAGGACTGCAAACTTGCCTTCTTCGCCAGATATAAGACCCATTGCCACACCACTTACGTGTTTTGGCATAGGCACACCTGCATCCATAAGCGCCAGAGAACCAGCACAAACAGTAGCCATAGATGAAGAACCATTTGACTCCAGAATATCGCTCACCACACGTACTGTGTATGGATAATCGTTCTTAGGGAATATTTTCTTTAATGAGCGCATTGCCAGGTTACCATGACCCACTTCGCGACGGCCAACACCGCGCATTGGCTTTGCCTCGCCCGTAGAGAATGGCGGGAAATTGTAATGCAATATGAACTTTACGTAGTCTGATGTTGCAGCAGTTTCTGCCAACAGTTCATCGTCGCTAGTACCTAAAGTAACAGTAGTTAATGATTGTGTTTCGCCACGAGTAAACAATGCGGAACCGTGTGGTGAAGGCAATACATCTGTTTCCATAGTAAGCGGACGTACCTGATCGAGTGCACGGCCATCAAGGCGTACGCGTTCGTCCAGCATCATGTTGCGGATCACTTTCTTTTCCAGGTCGTGAAAATAACGGCCTATCAAGGCTGCATCTTCAGGTGCCATTTCTGCAACTTCAGGTAACGTTTTGTATTCAGCTTTAATAGCACTAAATGCATCTCCGCGTTCGTGCTTGCTTAAAGCAGCTTTAGAAACATTATATATTTTTTCTGTAGCGAAAGCAGCTATTTTAGCTTCCAGTTCAGGATTGAGGTAAGGGAGCACAAATGCACGTTTGCCAGCAACACCTTTCTTATCGCGCAGCTCTTCCTGTATCTTCACCTGTACCTGTATTGCCTGGTGCGCTATTTCTATCGCTTTCAGTACATCGGCTTCGTTACACTCATTAGCTTCGCCTTCTACCATCATAATATTCTTGCTGGTAGCAGCAATGATGAAATCCATATCAGCTTCCTTCAACTGAGTGCGATATGGGTTAATTACAAATTCACCATTGATACGTGCAACACGCACTTCTGAAATGATCTCCTGAATAGGTACATCAGAAACAGCAAGCGCTGCAGAGGCAGCCAAACAAGCCAAGGCATCGGGCATAACTTCAGGATCTGAAGAAATGAGCGTTACCAGAACCTGTACTTCGCACAAATAATCGTCCGGGAAAAGTGGACGAAGCGCGCGGTCTATAAGACGTGATATTAATATTTCGTAATCGTTGAGGCGGCCTTCACGTTTGAAGAACGAACCCGGGATGCGACCAGCAGAAGCAAATTTCTCCTGATAGTCAACAGTAAGCGGGAAGAAAGATTGTCCTGGTTTAGGCTCTTTGTTGGCAACAACTGTAGCCAGCAACATACAATTGCCCATGCGTACTACAACCGAGCCATCTGCCTGACGGGCCATTTTGCCCGTTTCAATGGATATTTCGCGTCCGTCTCCCAACTTAAAGGATACGGATATGGGATTAGGAGTCATAAATCAATATTTTAATATGTTCAAAAAAAACTATTCCCAACTAAGTAATAGTTGGGAATAGGTGCCAGAAGGCAATTATTTACGGATACCAAGCTTTTCGATGAGCGAGCGGTAAGAAGTAAGATTCTTTTTGCTCAGGTATTGCAAGAGGCGTTTACGACGTCCTACCATCGACATGAGGCCGCGATTGGTAGAAAAATCCTTTTTGTTGGTCTTGAGGTGAGCAGAAATATGGTTGATACGCTCTGTGAGCATAGCTATCTGTGCTTCGATAGAACCTGTATTGGTAGCATTTCCACCAAAATCTTTAAATATGTTCGCCTTTTTTTCAGCTGTAAAATGAGACATTTGAATCTAAATTTTTAATAAACGACACTTTTTCGAGTGTGCAAAGATAATAAAAACTTTTATCAAAAAATCCATTTACTAAAATAAATTAGTAGAAAGCAGAAAGTAACAAGGAGGTCGTTGTAGATTTATTTTTTAAATGTGAAGCTGTTGAATTCTCTATAAATATACTCATTTCGTTTTAAACATTAAAAAGAAGGCATTTTAGATGATTAATAAGATAGGTAACATTTCGCTTTCATATTGCCTTATATATAGTATTTGCGAGAACCTTCATTTCTTTTTTGCTTGGCCAAAAAAGAAAGAAGCAAAGAAAAAAGGCCACTTTAAATCAATTGCTCCGCAGATTTAAAGAAGCTCTGCTGCGTGTTGCGTATTGGTTCCCTGATTGTGGGCCACTGGTTTTTGCAGGCGATGAAGGATCGCTGTAAAAAAGGTGGCTGAATATGGGTTCAGCTTTAAGCAATAACTAAATAATAAATTAACTGCACTCCATATTGTTATTGTGTAATCAAGTAACGGCCTGTTTTCTTAACTTTATGCGATGGGCTCGTATAGTATAGGAGAGGCGCTTAATTTGCTTTTGGAAAAAAGCAACTGGAAGCCAAAGGTAAACGAAGTACGTATGCGTGACGAATGGGAAGCCATAGTAGGCAAGACCATAGCACGCTACACACGCAATATATATATGAAGGATACTACCCTTACCATATATACAGATGTTGCAGCCCTAAAGCAGGAACTATTGCTAGGCAGGGAACAACTAGTAATAAACATTAATGAGTATTTTAAAGAAACTGTGGTGACCACTATAATGGTGCGATAAACACTTGACGTTTTATAAATCTCATTTCCACTTTCCTACTATAGACAGGCCGATGCATATTATAGCGCCCAATTGTGTAATCACTTTGCAGGACTAGTTACCTGCTTAAAACACCTTTAAACCTAGAAATGTCAGCAGTATGCAAAAGAGACGCCCCATGTACCAGATGTTGTGCAAACTGATGGGAAAAATAAGGCGCAAGTGAGCAACCTTTGGTGCCCATACCATTAAAGATACCAATAGCCGGATGTAAAGGATGTAAGCCAACAAAAGGCCTCCGCTCAAGATTTACGGGACGCTCTGCCGCAAAGTGACCTGATATAGTGTAGGGTATCTTAAGAAAGTAATTGAGTTGCTCTTCCACTTTACTGCGATAGGCCGGGGTTATTGAAAGATCTGTAAAATTCCATTCGTGGGTTGCTCCCACCCAAAATGTGCCCTCGCCGTAAGGGGCTATAGTGATGCCTTGTTTGTATAGGTTGTTTTGTGGAAGGCCAGGTATGGATACGATCAGAAATTCACCCTTATCGCGTGACCATGGTAACCGGCTGAAAAAAGGATTATCGCGACCAGCCACGCCATCGCAAAAAATGATCTTTTTTGCTTTTATGCCATTATAAGTAACTGCATTAGCCGATGCAACAAGATGCTCTAAACTAAATATAGACTCATGCAGCGCATTCTTTTCGGCAAGTGCCTTACGCCATGCATCTATCAGTTCTTTTATATCTGTGAGCCAGCAAGGGGTTATTTGCCCGATACCATAATTATAGTTGAACAATTGCTGCCAAGGCCGCTCATTTGATGGACGCTGCAAGTATGTGTCGCCTTCAGCTATACGGGCCTCGAAAGCATCATACATCTGTTGAGTAGGATGAAAATCGAGGATATCGCACTCTGCTATAAGTTGTTTACCCAGGTGGTTACCAATAGCTGTAAATGCATCCCATGCGAATGGCAACAAATCTTCTATCATCCATGTGCGCACTACACGCCTGCCGGTTACGGGATTTATGATACCACTAGCCATTTTGCTGGCTGTGTTTGGCTTTGGATCGTCTATGACCAAGACTGCAGCCCCTTGCTGCATTAAATAATAACTAAGAAATGTGCCACATATACCCTGCCCTACAATTATATAATCTACATCCATTATGATCCTTTTAAGTCGAGCAAGGCATTGATGGTGAGGGCTACGATCACTGTATTGAACATAAAGGACAAAAGGCCGTGCAACAGTACAATACGCCTGATATGGCGCGCACTTATTGTAACATCTGACACCTGGAATGTCATGCCGATAACGAAGGAGAAGTAAGCAAAATCAATATAATCAGGGTCTTCCTCATCGGGGAAGCCTAGGCCACCAGCATGCTCTGTGGGATTTTTTTTATCGTTTGCATAATACTGATGCGCATACTTAAGTGTGAACATGGTATGCAACAAAAACCAGGAGCAGATGACACCGGAAATATAAATAGCAGCCTTTATTTCTTTATGTACAAGGCCACCGTGCCCTTTAGTAGTGAGAAGGATAATGATAGCGGCAAGGCTGGATAAGACTGCTACCAATACCAGGAAGAAAACAGCAGTACGGCTTTCATCCTGCACCTTGGCGAGACGACGAATATCTTTAGGTTCGAAAGTGTAAAAGGTGATCCAACTCAATGTAATAAGAAACAAACTCATTGCATCCCAGCTTATCATTATCCGGGTAATGAACTCCATAGGAACCGGAATCAATAAGAAAAAGCAGACAATACCTGCTACTAAGCTAATGCTAAGCTTTATTCCTGCATGCAGGCTGCTTATTTTTTTCATAGGGGTAAAGATAACGCGGCAATACGATATTCAGACAAAGAGGATAGCGTTGAGGCGCAAAGCAAAAGGGTTAAGGATACACATATAGACAACTCCTATCCTAAGCGATTATTACATTACGGACATAACGAATAACTTTAGCGCCCAATGGCTACAGGCAGCACAGATACAAAAAAGCTAGAACGGTCTTTATCGCTTACGCAGGCTACGGCTATCAATATGATAGATATGGTGGGTATTGGCCCGTTTGTAACCCTGTCTTTCATTGTGGGAGCTATGCAGGGACCGGCTTGCATACTTGCGTGGTTGTTGGGAGCCTTCCTTGCCTATATGGATGGAATGGTGTGGGCTGAACTAGGAGCCAAGTGGCCAGAGGCAGGAGGCAGCTATGTGTTTCTACAAAAACTATATGGACATAAACGCTGGGGCAAGATGCTCCCCTTTTTGTTTGTATGGCAAACCACCATACAGGCACCATTAGTAATAGCAAGCGGGGCGATAGGCTTTTCTGCATACCTCACTTACCTGGTGCCCCTTAGTACAATAGCACAGAAGGCGGTGAGTGGAGCTATGGTGATACTTGTTGTTGCCATGCTGTACAGAGATATAAAAAGTATAGGCAAACTATCGGTAGTACTTTGGCTAATAACAGGCAGTACTATAATATGGCTGGTATTGTCTGCAATAGGGCATTTTAATATGACGCAGGCTTTTAACTATGCTGATGGCTTCAATCTTTCTTCACTGTTCTTCGTAGCGCTGGGGCAAGCCTCTTTAAAAGCAGTTTATTCTTACCTGGGGTATTACAATGTGTGCCACCTGGGGGCCGAAATTAAAAACCCTGAGGTGAATATACCCCGCAGCATGTTTATATCTATAACGGGTATAGCTGTACTGTACCTGTGTATGCAGATCGCAGTGCTAGGGGTACTGCCGTGGAAACAAATAGCAGCATCTCCTTTTGTAGTGAGTACCTACTTTGAAACTATTTACAATGTGCAGGTGGCGCGTGTAGCTACAGTACTGATACTGGCTATAGCTATGTCTTCTTTGTTTGCTGCAACACTTGGCTATTCGCGAATACCTTATGCCGCTGCGCTGAACGGGGACTTCTTCCCAGTGTTTGCGAAGGTGCATAAGCGACTGCATTTCCCACATGTATCCTTACTGGCAATTGGGGGGCTGGCTTTTGTATTTAGCTTGCTATTCAGGCTTGGGGAAGTAATTACTGCTATAATCACTATGCGCATATTGGTACAGTTCATTATGCAAGCTGTAGGGCTTATTATATGGCATAGGGAAAAACCCAATGAACACAGGCCGTATAAAATGCCCTTGTTCCCATGGCCAGCGGTTCTTTCTATTATCATCTGGCTGTTTATACTGGTGAGCAGTGGATGGCACTTTATAAGTATAGCACTTGGTATTATAGCTATGGGCGTAGTGTTGTATTTTGTAAAGGAACGGGCAAAGAAAAAAGTTGTTCTATAGCTTCACCAACCTTTCGCAGATATAGATTGTCTTGTATAGTCTATATCACTGTTCTTTACGACCGTACTTTATGAATAAGAAATACTTTCTTATTGCACTTTTATCACTTCTCTCTACCTATTCCTATGCACAATCTGCATTGCCTGAATTTGCGCCGCATGGAGCACATTGGAGTTACCAAACCTATATTACAGACGCAACTGTACCAGATTCATACTTACAATTCTGGGACGTAGCAAATGTTGATACCGTGGTTGACGGTAAAACATGTAGAATATTTATCGGGCCATACGGCACCTACTTTGCATACAGGGACTCTCTTAAAATATGGGTGCATACCATAGATACCACTCAGATATGGAAACTTGAATACGACTTTGGATGGAATGTAGGCGACCAG
>JABDEZ010000050.1 GCA_013286835.1 Bacteroidota bacterium | reverse complement strand
ATCCAAAGTGTAAAAGCTTAAAGGTTACTATATACTGCTGGTGTGTTTATTGCATTAAACGCTCCAATTCTGCAATTATTTTTTGTTCTATCTGGTGGCTGTCCACGTCTTCTTTTACGAAGTGTGTGCCCGTAACCTGCTCGTATAGTTCTATATAACGTTCAGATATCTGGTAAATAACTTCATCGCTCATTACCGGTACCTGCTGTCCTTCATGTCCCTGGAATCCATTTTCCATCAGCCATTCGCGAACAAACTCTTTTGAGAGCTGTTTTTGTGGTTTGCCTTCCTTCTGACGCTCTGCGTAGCCATCTGCATAGAAATAACGGCTGCTGTCAGGGGTGTGTATTTCGTCTATCAGGTAAATGGTGTCTCCTATCTTTCCGAATTCATACTTGGTGTCCACCAATATCAATCCACGGTCTTTAGCCATTTCACGTCCTCTTTCAAACAGTGCAAGCGTGTATTTTTCCAATTGCTCATATTCAGCTTCCGGTATCAAACCTTGCTTTATTATTTCTTCGCGACTTATATCTTCGTCATGCCCTACGTGCGCCTTCGTGGTAGGAGTGATGATAGGCTTTTCGAAGTAATCATTTTCCTTTAAACCTTCTGGGAGGGTAATACCGCACAATTCGCGTTTACCGCTCTTGTAGGTTCTCCATGCATGACCTGTAAGGTTGCCACGTACTACCATTTCTACAGGGTATGTTTCGCACATAAGTCCTATAGATACATTAGGTAACGGTACGCTGATGAGCCAGTTAGGCACTATATCGCGTGTGGCTTCCAGGAAGCGTGCAGCTATCTGGTTCAGTACTTGTCCTTTATAAGGTATTGGGCGAGGCAGCACTACATCAAAAGCTGAAATGCGGTCACTTACCTGCATTACTAATAGTTTGTCGGCTATAGTATATACGTCCCTTACTTTTCCTTTGTAAAAGTTTGTTTGATGTGGTAATTGCATAATAAGTTGAATAATGTATTAAAATGATAACGGGCGACAAAGATAATATATAGATGCTATAAGTTCATGAAACATAATACTTAATATAAGGTTCATATTAAGAGAAGTTTCTAATGAGTAGTAATGATATTTACATGAAAAAAGATGCCTATATCTAAGGCATCTTTTTATTACTTCATTACTATTATTTTATAACCTTGCTTTTACGCTTGCTATATCCGCAAGGCGTTTTTCTGCTATAAGGGTTGCTGCCTGTTGCGTATGTATATTTTTACTTTCAGCAAGGTCAAATATTTCCAGGGTGCGGTCGTATATCTTTAATACATTGCCCATCACCCTTTCCTTATTGTAAGTTTCTAGTTCGGCAGCAACGTTTATAAGGCCACCTGCATTGATCAGGAAATCCGGTACATATAGAATGCCTTTTTCTATCAGCATAGGGCCGTGTACGTTTTCGTCTTCAAGCTGATTGTTGGCAGCTCCTGCTATAATGTGGCATTTCATCTTGCCAATAGTTTCGGTATTTACAGAGGCTCCCAACGCACATGGGGCATAGATATCTATATCCAGATCAAAGATCTTATTATTATCTACCACTTTTACATTCTGAAACTTATCTGCTGTTTGTTTTACACGTTCTGCATTTATATCAGATATATAAACGATTGCACCATCTTCAATAAGATGGCCGGTAAGGTATTGGCCTACATGGCCTACGCCCTGCACCAGTATTTTTTTGCCGCTCAGGCTGTCCTTGCCCCAGGCTTTCTTTGCTGCTGCCTTCATGCCGGTGAACACGCCATAGGCAGTAAAAGGAGAAGGGTCACCACTGCCGCCCATATATTCGGGTACACCGGTTACAAAGTCTGTTTCCAGGCTTATGTATTCCATGTCGCGGGCGTTTGTATTTACATCTTCTGCAGTTATATACTTACCGTTAAGGCTGTTTACAAACTTGCCATACCGGCGCCATAAAGCTTCTGATTTTACTTTTGAAGCATCGCCTATTATTACTGCTTTTCCGCCGCCCAGGTTTAGTCCGCTGATGGCGGCCTTGTAGGTCATGCCCCTGCTAAGGCGTAGTGCATCTACTATAGCCTCTTCATGGCTGTTGTAATTCCATAAACGGGTGCCACCTAATGCTGACCCTAAAGTGGTGTTATGTATAGCTATAATAGCGTTAAGTCCTGAATGTGGGTCGTGGCAAAATACCAATTGCTCGTGGCCCATTTGCTGCATGTGATCAAAGACAGACTGTTGCATGAAAATTCATTTAGGGTGCAAACGTAGTAAAAAGAACAGTACCACGACTCTAAACACCTGCAGAAAAAGGAATAGTATAAAAGTTAATAAACATATAAATTTAATAACCCTGGCAATACTGCTGCGTTCCTAACTGTATTTTTCTATTTTTGTTGCCTGTCTAAATTTCAATCATGAATTATCGTAAAGTCAACAACCTGGTAGGTTGGATAACGGGTGCCATAGCCTACTTCGTTTTCCTGAAAACTATGGAACCTACTGCCAGCTTCTGGGATTGTGGTGAATTCCTATCCTGTGCTTATAAGCTTGAAGTGGGACACTCCCCCGGAGCTCCGTTCTTTATGATGGTGCAGCGCGTATTTGGTTTGCTTGCCGGTGGCAACCTGCAAAACGTAGCGTCTTTTATCAACTCAGAATCTGCGCTTACCAGCGGTCTTACCATATTGTTCCTGTTCTGGACCATTACCCACTTTGCAAAAAAACTTTTAGCTCCAGGTGGTGCAGAGCCCGACAGCAGGCAAACCCTGCTTATCATGGGGGCCGGCCTTGTAGGTGGGCTGGCATATACTTTTTCAGATACCTTTTGGTTCTCTGCAGTTGAAGCTGAAGTTTATGGTACATCGTCCTTTTTTACAGCAATAACCTTCTGGGCTATACTGAAATGGGAAAATGTGGCCGATACAAAGTATGCAGACCGTTGGCTGGTGCTTATTTCTTACCTCATAGGCATATCAGTTTGTGTGCACCTGCTGAACTTACTTACTATACCGGCTGTAGCTATGGTGTATTACTTCAAGCGTTACCAGCCAACTGCAATAGGCACTGTTATTGCCTTTTTTGTGGGCTGTGTGCTGCTTGGCTTTGTCCAGTTCGGCATCATACAGTATATACCCATACTGGCTTCTAAATTTGATATCCTGTTTACTAACAGTTTCGGTCTTCCGTTCGATACTGGGTCAGTTACCTTCCTGGTACTATGTATTGGAGCATTGGTTTGGCTGCTTATGTTTGCAAAGCGTCGCGGCCAGTATATGTTGCATACAGGTATATTGTGCATCCTCTTCATCATCATCGGCTATAGCAGTTATATAGTACCTATCATTCGTTCTCGCGCCGATGTGCCTATAGATATGACCAATCCCGACAATGCATTGAGCCTTGAAAGCTATGTATCACGTGAGCAGTTTGGTAGTCAGCCCTTGTTTTATGGACAGGATTTTAGCAGCCCTGTTATTAATTATAAAACTACCGGCAGCATATACAATCAGACTAAAAAGGACGGGAAAGATTTTTATGAAGTGGTAGGTACAAAGGGTGAGCCTGAATACGATCCCGCAACCTTGCGTTTCTTTCCCCGTATGTATAGCGGAGAAGCCCAGCATGTGAATTTTTACCGCAGCTACCTGGGCCTGGGCAAGGATGAAACACCAACATCGGCAGACAACTGGAAGTACTTTTTTAATTACCAGATGAACTGGATGTGGTGGCGCTACGTGATGTGGAACTATGTGGGCCGCCAAAATGATTTTGAAGGACAAGGTGAACCTAAGAATGGCAACTGGTTGTCGGGCATAAAATTCATAGACCAGATGCATGGTACTGGTGATACTGACAAAATGGGGGATGGCTATGCGAATAATGGTGCACGAAATGAACTTTACTTCCTGCCGCTTATATTAGGGTTGCTCGGGCTGGTTTACCAGTTTAACCAGAAAAAGAGAGATGGGGTGGTAACGTTTGTGCTGTTCTTCTTCACAGGTGCAGCAATAGGTATATACCTGAACATGCCGCCATTACAGCCACGCGAACGTGACTATGCATTTGCAGGGTGTACTTATGCATTTGCTATTTGGATAGGTCTTGGTGTGCTCATGATACATAGCTGGGTAGAAAAATCGGTTAAAAACAGCGCCGCCGCAATAGGTATTATTGCAGCCTGTCTGCTGCTGGTACCAATTCTTATGGCATCAAAAGAATGGGACGACCATGACCGCAGCAAGAAAACGTTGGCTCGTTCAACGGCATTTAATACACTGCAGTCTTGTGCACCTAATGCGGTGTTATTTACCTATGGAGATAACGATACATACCCCATCTGGTACCTGCAGGAGGTGGAAGGCATACGCAAGGATGTGCGTGTTATAAATACCAGCCTGTTGGGTATTGATTGGTATATAGACCAGCTGAACTATCGTATAAACGATGCTGATGCCGTGCCTATGATTTGGAAAAAGGCTGATTACGTGGGAGACAGGCATAACTATATACGTTATTTTAAAAATCCTAACATACCGCAAGACAAATATTTCAATCTGAATGAGGTGTGTAACTTTATTATCAGTAGTGATCCTAATAACAAACAGCCTACAAATGGTGGGGAGAGTGAAAACTACTTGCCGAGCAAAAACTTCGTAGTGCCAAGCCTTACAAAGGCTCAACTTGTGGCTGCCGGTTTAGTAAAAGCTACTGATACAGCAACAGTGAATACCGAAATGAAATTCACATTCCCTAAAGACCTGGCTTATAAGAGCGACCTGGCTATAATGAATATCGTAGCAGGAGTATCTAAGGAAGGTTGGAAAAGGCCATTGTACTTTGATGCCGGCTTACCCGCCGGGAACTATGCAGGTATGGCCGATTATATGCAACTGGAAGGGTTAGTGTATCGCCTGATGCCGTACCGGACTACAGATTCATCTAAAATGGTACAGTCTGAATTGGGTACTACCAATGTAGATAAGAGCTACGACCTGTTTATGAATACCTACATATGGGGTGGTGCAGACCGTAAAGATGTTTATTTTGATGAAAAGAACAGGCTTATGTTTGCACCATATCGCACCAATTCATCTTCCATAGCAGCAGGGCTGGTGGCAAGGGGCCGTAAAGATGATGCTGTGAAATTGCTGGATAAGGTAATGACAGGCATAACTGAACACTCTTACCTGTACGATGTGTCTGCATACTATGTAGCTAATGCATATTATCATGCAGGTGCAAGACAGAAGGGACATGACCTGGCAACAAAGGTGGCCAAGAATGCCGAGGATGCCATGAATTGGGCCGGTACATTGAGTGATGATGGAAAACAAGCAATGGCTGTACAAGGTGATCTGATTCAGAACCTGCGCATTATGAATGCTACTGCTACTATTGCCGCACAAGGTGGTGATACTGCACTTGCCAAGAGCCTGGAACAACGTGTTCAGGCCCAATACACTCACTTTAAGTCATACATAGACGCTTCAGCCCAAGGGCAGTAAAATGGTGTGATATTTGAACGGGCTATCTCTTTATTTGAGGTGGCCCGTTTGATTTATTACTATATTTAATTTTAAATTGACCAGATAAGAAAGACCTTGATTTAAAAATACTGTTGTTATTTTGTTTAAAGCTTTTATTCATGCATAGATTCATTGCAGCCTTCACTATATTTTTCATTTTTGCCTTATCAAACAGTTACGCTCAGATCATACGCCGTTATCACGCGCACTCGGGACAGCTACCGCCGAAGGCGCTACTGGTACAATTATCAACTGAAAAAAACAGGCGCAAATTTTATCTCAAGCATCATGACTTCCTGAACCTGGAAATTATAGAAAAGGATGCTACAGAACAACGCGCACGCATGGTGGCAGACTTTAAAGACCATTTCACATATTGTCCTGTTTATTTTTTTTATGATACAATCCAGGACCAAATAAAGGCCCGCAATTTCAGCGTCCTGCTCAACGAAAATCTAAAACCCGTTACCAATCTTGCGATTGGCCCGGAAGACAGTAGCTATTTTATTGTTTACTATGGGTACGAACAAGAAGAACCTGAAAAAAAAGGCCATGAAGGAGCATTCAGTTCCGGGTATAGCGATAACTCTGTGAAAACATTAATAGCTCTTGATTGCGATTTTGTGCAGTTATCACTAAAGCTGCCATACAAAGCCGGACCTGTAAGGCGTTTGAATTCAAAAAAAGATCCTACTGTGCCAGCTTATGAATACAAGTCTAAGAAATTTGATATCAGCTATGAGCCATATGCAGTACTATATGACAGGAACCTAAGATTATTTTACCGTCAAAGATGAGCTGTCATTAACAACAGTTATTTTATTTGCTAAAAGATACTCTTCCCATTCCTTCAATGCATTACCCCTTAATACCCGTGGAAATTTATTCATAGCACCTTCCTTGCCTTTTTCCCGCATGTAGTCGTAAAACACATGGTTAGGTATCATTTCAACAAAAACTTCTTTCAGAGCGGCTGATTTCCGCTCAACAGCATAGTCATCATTCACAACACAAAGGGTATCATCCAATACTTTGCGTACTGCCGCCGTATCAACCGTATTAGTATCGTAGCCTATATACCACTTGTGGGCAAACATGCCATCATATTTAAGACCAGACACGGTAAACTCGTTAATAGTTATTTTTAACTCACGCGCTACAGTTTCTATCGCCTTGTTCATATTGTCTATAGACATATGTTCACCGCATAAGCTCAAAAACTGTTTGGTACGGCCTACAATGGCTATTTCATATTCCTTTACATCAGTAAAGCGTATTACATCGCCAATTATATACCTCCATGCACCAGAGCAGGTCGTGATCATTACTGCATATTCCACATCCTGCTGTACTTCTTCAACAAGGTAGGTTGTTGGGTTGGGTCGCGGATTGCCCTCTTCATCAAAATTGGCAGCAGTAAAAGGGATGAATTCGAAAAACACACCACTGTTCAGCACCAGTTTTATGCCCCCATCAGGTCTTGCCTGAAAACCAAATGATCCTTCAGAAGCCATATAAGTCTCAATGAAGATCACAGGTTCAGCCCATAATTTTTTAAAGCTTTCGCGGTAGGGTTCTATTGAAACTCCTCCGTGTATATAAACATGCAGGTTGGGCCATATATCGTGTATGTTTTTTGCGCCGTGGTGTTTCACAACACGCTCCAGCACTATCTGCACCCATGCAGGCACACCACATACTATACCTACATCCCAGGTCGGTGCTTTTTCAACTATTAGGCTGATGCGCTCTTCCCAGTTAGGCTGTTTAGATATTTTTTGTCCCGGCTTATAGCGCAGGGAAGATATCCAGCGGGGCATGTTCTTGGCACTGATGCCGCTCATGTCACCCTCATAATATTCACCTTTTTCAAACAGGGAGGTTGTACCCCCCAGCATTAATATCCCTTTTTCAAATACCACTGATGGTATTTGAAAATTAGCCATACTGTACAATTGCTTAAAGCCTACATTTTTTATAGACTTTATCATGTCCTGAGTTACAGGGATATGCTTACTTGCAGATTCAGACGTGCCCGAACTAAGCGCGAAATATTTAATTTTCCCGGGCCAGCTCACATTTTCTTCACCCTTACGGCATCTGTACCACCATTGCTTATGCATCTCATCGTACGTGTACATAGGTACCGTTTGGCGATATGCCTTAATAAAATCAACTTCCTCACTTAATATCTCCCTGAAACCATAAAATTTCCCAAAGGCGGTATATTGCCCGCGTTCCAGTAATTGGCGCAGTGCATGGCGCTGGTACGTTTGCGGCGCAGCAACCGGTAGTTTAAATTGTTTACGAACCTGTAATGAACGAGCTATAAGATTACCCAACAATGCCATGCTAAAAAAAACTGTAATGTCTTATTTAAAAATAACTCAAGACCGGCAAAATTACGCAATCTGCGTGTAAGTTTATAGTCTTAATGATATATGGACATGTGTTAGGCAATGAAAAATTTAATTACAGTGGTTTCAAATCCTTTCAATATATTGTTTCGTCAATTATTTATTAATCATACTTTAGAACGTAAGTGGCATCATTATTATGATTGTTGCTGCGTAACTTTGCCGGCACACAATGGAATCATTATCCGTATCAATTATCAATAAATCGCCACACGAACTGCCCGGTTACCAAACCGGCGGGGCATCTGGTATGGACATTAGGGCATGGCTGTCATCGCCTGTCACACTGCAGCCTATGGAGCGACAGCTTATACCCACAGGGCTGTATATGGCGCTTCCGCATGGCTTTGAGGCCCAGGTGCGTCCTCGTAGCGGCCTTGCAATTAAACGGGGATTAACCCTTGTGAACACACCCGGTACAATAGACAGTGACTATAGAGGAGAAGTGATGATACCTTTGATCAATCTTTCTACAGAGGCACAGGTAATAAACGATGGTGAGCGCATAGCGCAAATGATAGTGGCAAAGTATGAACAAGTATCATGGCAGGTAGTTGATGATCTGGAAACAACAGCAAGGGGAGCAGGTGGCTTTGGTCACTCGGGTACTCATTAATTAATTGTAAAACTAAATAGATAGTATGAACATCATTATTCCTATGGCCGGTATGGGTAAACGCATGAGGCCCCACACGCTTACTACTGCAAAGCCATTGTTGCCAATAGCCGGTAAGTCTATTGTACAAAGGCTTGTGGAAGACATACTCGCTACCAGCAATGAAAAGGTGGAGGAAATAGCTTTTATCATAGGCCCTTCTTTTGGTAAGGAAGTAGAGGCCAACCTGCTGAATATTGCCAGTACTTTGGGCGCCCAGGGTAAGATCGTTTACCAGAATGAGCCATTAGGTACTGCACATGCTATACTATGCGCAGCAGATAGCCTGAAAGGAAATGTATTTATAGCCTTTGCAGATACGTTGTTCAAAGCAACATTTAGCATAGATACAAGTAAGGATGCCATCATCTGGACACAGAAAGTAGAGGATCCTACTGCTTTTGGTGTGGTGAAGCTTAATGATAAGAATGAGATCATTGCATTTGTTGAAAAACCTAAAGAGTTTGTATCAGACCTGGCCATAATTGGTGTTTACTACTTCCGCGATGGTGAAGGCTTGAAGAAACAGTTGCAGCGCCTGATAGATGAGGACATTAAGCTTAAGGGGGAATACCAGATAACAGATGCCATGGACCACATGCTGCAAAATGGTGTGAAATTCTATACAGACCAGGTAGAAGAATGGCTGGATTGCGGTAATAAAGATGCTACTTTATATACTAATGAGCGCATTCTGGATATAAAGAAGAATGAAGAAAAATTGGTATCGGCAACAGCTAAAATAGAAAATTCTACCATTATTGCTCCTTGCTACATAGGCGAAAACGTAATTGTGAAGAATTCTGTTGTAGGGCCATACGTATCACTAGAAGCAAATGTTGTAGTAGAAGACAGCCGCATTGTGAAAAGCATCATACAATCTCATAGTATTGTTAAAAACATGCAACTGGAAAACTCCATGTTGGGTAAAAACGTAACTTACATAGAGAAGCCACAGGAGCTTAGCCTGGGTGATTTTTCAACAAAATTGTAATGACGGACAGGAGATGGGCAGGTGCGGTAATTTTTAGTATCGCTTTTTTATGGGCATGTAAAGCATACGGACAGGATACCCCTGCCGTGCCAAATGTTACTGCCGATAAAGAGACTTATGCTGCTAATGAGCTATATTTTGGGGCGGTAAAAGCACATATGCAGGACGATGACAAAGAATCGGACAGCTTGATGTTGGAGTTTGTGAAACTGAAACCCGATGTTGCAGCGGCTTACTATGAACTTGCCCGCTATCGTATAAAACAGAATAACATCGCAGAGGCAGTAACTTATATTAAAAAAGCCATAAAGCTCGATGATAGTAATAAGTGGTACAAGGATCAGTATGCTAATATCCTGGCGAAGGATAATAAATTTGAGGAAGCCGCGGACATTTATAAAGAGCTAGCCAATACTGAAGAGTATAATGAAGAATACCTGCAAAAAGCAGCATTGCTATACCAGCGGTCAGGTAAGTATAAAGAGGCTCTCGCTTTGCTGGACAAACTATTGCTGAAAACAGGAGATGATGAAGATATACTGATACAGAAGCAGCAGATATATTTAAAACTAAATGACCTCGGTAGTGCCGCAGCTATTATAGAGCAACTGATAGCACAGAGCCCGAAGGAAGCTAAGTATTACATTCTGCTGGCAGAGCTTTACGATAACAATAATGAAACTGCCAAAGCGGAGGCTTTGTTCAAAAAAGCACAAAAGTCTTTCCCGGATGATCCCTCATTACAGGTGGGATTGGCGGAGCACTACCGTAAACTGAATGATACGGCACGGTATAATGAGTACACCATAAAAACTATTTTGAACAAGGACCTGGATGCGGAAACTCAATTGGGTCTGCTGGCTCCTTACCTGCAAAATATGCAGAACGATACTACTCGCAGGAAGACCAGCTTGGATCTTATTACTCAGATAGCTGCGCAACATACTAACGATGCCAATGTACTGGCTGTATATGGTGACGTGCTTACTTTCAACGACCAGCGCGACAAAGCTTTGATACAGTACAAGAAATCTATAGCTCTTGATCCTTCCCGGTTTGTGGTGTGGCAACAATTGTTATATAGTTATACGGCCAGGAAGGATGCAGACTCGCTTATTTATTATAGTGATAAGGCTCTACGTCTTTTCCCTAACCAGGCTCTTGTTCACTATCTGAATGGTATAGGTAAGGCAAATGCCAAGAATTACACTGGTGCTATCAATGCCATGAACCGTGCTGTTGACTTGCAGCCAGACGATAATAGCCAATTACTGGCAGAAATGTATTCCTCATTGGGTGACGCATATAATTCAGCTAAAAAATTCGATCTATCTGATAAGAGCTTTGATAAGGCTTTGTCGCTCGACCCGAACAACGCGTCCTTGCTCAATAACTATAGCTATTATCTTTCTGAAAGGGGTACCAGGCTGGATGATGCCGAAAAAATGTCTAAGCATTCCCTGGAACTGCGCCCCGATGAAGCAACCTTTCTAGATACCTACGGTTGGATATTGTACAAAGAAGCCAAATACGATAAAGCTAAAGAATACATACAAAAAGCAGTAGACGCCAACCCTGCTGATGCAGATGGCACTCTTTTTGAGCACCTGGGCGATGTGTACTACAAACTGGATGATAAAGACAAGGCAGTACAATACTGGCAGAAAGCTAAAGACAAAGGAATAGATAACCCCCTTATAGATAAAAAGATCCTGGAGAAGAAATTGTATGAATAAGCTTGTAATTGCCTTTCTGTTAATTGCATCTTCGGGTGTGTTTTCTGGTTGTATATTCGGTAAAAAGGCGCATTCTACAGCTACTGTACCGCCCCATGTAGATTCTTCCACAATTGCAATTCGTACACCTGACACCGGTGTTATTACTCATAGTGCAGATACTTTAAAGAATACTGGTATTGTAAGCCGGGATACATCAAAAACTATAATTCGTATAGATACAATAGCGGCAAACATTGCAGCGAATGCACAGGCAATTACCAATGCTACCTCACTATGGCATCGGCCTATGGTTTATACCACCTTTGATGGCAAAGCAAAAATGCATTATGAAGGTAATGGCAATGGCCAGGATTTTACAGCCAACTTCAGGATAAAAAAAGACAGTGTAATATGGGTAGCCGTAAGCGCACTAGGAGGCATGCTGTCTGTTGCACGTGCATATATTACGCCCGATAGCATCAAGGTTGTTAACTACATTAGTAAAGAAGTGCTCCTGATGCCTTTGAGCCAGGCAAACCGATTACTACCTGCACCGGTCAATTTTTCAATACTGCAGAACCTGATAACAGGACAGCCGCTACTGAATAATGGGGCGGTGATACATGTGGCAGATTCTGCAATGGCATGGATGCTATCTATAGCAGATAATAGTTACACTCAATTGCTTACATACACAAAGACTGACAGTACGTTACAAGCCCAGCAAATGACAACCGTGGCTCCAAGTGGCCCTAAGGTATCTATACAGCAGAGTAGTTATGTACACGATGGAGATAAGGAATTCTCACAGGAGAGGACTGTACATATAGACAATAATGGGGCTTTGTATGAGCTGGACATGGATTTTACCAGTCAATCTTTTAATAAATCACTGGATTTCCCGTTCTCTTATTCCTCGAAATACTCGGTCAACCCGGTAAAATAATGGAGTAGTGACAGTGGACTATAAAGATTTAACTAAAATTTCTTATGCAATCAGGGCAACCGCAATGCCTGTTATTGTCACATTCCCGAATTGTAATTAACTTGTCGGCGAATCTTATACAAGACTAAAACATAACTCCTAATGAAGGTAGTCATATTTGCAGGTGGGCGAGGTACACGTATATCAGAGGAATCGTCCCTGCGGCCTAAACCTATGATAGAAATTGGCGGTAAACCCATACTCTGGCATATAATGAAGATATATGCGGCATATGGGCATACTGAGTTTATCATTTGCTTGGGTTACAAAGGCTGGGTAATTAAAGAATACTTTGCTAACTACTTTTTGCACAATGCCGATATTACTGTCGACATGTCTAACAATTCTATAGAAGTTCATAACAATAAGGCAGAGCCGTTTAAAGTATCACTAATAGATACGGGCGTGGATACAATGACTGCCGGGCGTTTGAAAAAGGTATTACCCTACGTGGGTAATGAAACCTTTATGCTTACCTATGGCGATGGCGTGTGCAATGTAGATATAGACAACCTGGTAAAGTACCACAAAGAAAGCGGTAAGATATGCACTATGACTGCCATACAGGCCACCAGTCGTTTTGGGGTTTTGAAGATGGAGCAGGATGGCACAATTGATAGTTTTGAAGAAAAACCAGCAGACAGCGGCACCTGGATAAATGGTGGTTTTTTTGTGGTAGAGCCTGGTATAGCCAATTACCTGCCTGCAGACTCTGACGATATTATGTGGGAGCGCGAGCCCATGGACAAGCTGGCTGCCGACCGCCAGATAGGTGCATACAAACATCATGATTTCTGGAAGTGTATGGATACACTGCGCGATAAAGAAGAATTAGAACACCTGTGGCAAACTGAACCAATATGGAAAAAGTGGTAACCGCCGAGTACCTGTATTCGGTATTTAATGGTAAACGTGTATTCCTAACAGGCCATACCGGCTTCAAAGGCACATGGATGTTGCAGATACTGCACTATCTGGGGGCTACAGTGAAAGGGTATGCTTTGCCACCAGAAAAAGAGCATGACCTCTACCACCAGGTGCATGGCGATGACCTGTGTAGCTCTGTGATAGGCGATATAGTTGACCTGGAATTATTGACAGAGGAAATTTCAAACTTCGAGCCTGATTTTGTGTTTCACCTGGCTGCACAGTCACTGGTACGCCGCAGCTATGATACTCCTGTAGATACCTTTATGGTAAACACACAAGGTACGGCGCACGTACTGGAAGCTATACGCCAATTGGCCCCGCCGTGTGTAGCGCTAATGATCACCACAGACAAGGTATATGAAAATCCTGAGCGTGGTACTCCATTCAGAGAGGATGATAAGCTGGGCGGTTACGATCCATATTCAGCCAGCAAAGCTGCTGCCGAAATAGTGGTGGAATCATACCGCAGGTCGTTTTTTAATACAGATGATTATGGTAATCACGAGAAATCTGTAGCCTCAGTAAGGGCGGGTAATGTAATTGGTGGTGGCGACTATTCAGACGACCGTATTATACCAGATATTGTACGGGCCCTTGATTTTGATGAAGTGGTAGGCTTGCGTAATCCGGGTTCTATAAGGCCGTGGCAGCATGTACTTGAGCCACTGGGTGCATACCTCCTGCTGGCTGCTAAAATGAGCGAAGATCCTATACGATATAGCTCTGCATTCAACTTTGGTCCTAACGAGGAAGATATGCTAACGGTGGAACAGCTTACTGGCATTTTCCTTGAAAGCTTTGAACAAGGCGACTATAAAGTCTTTTTGCAGGATAAGCCTCTGCATGAGGCTAAACTGTTATTGCTGGATAGCGGAAAGGCTGAAGCTATGCTGGGCTGGCGATCGCAACTGGATGCCCATACAGCCATAAACTGGACGGCGCAATGGTATGCTGATAGGAAGACACCGGCACAGGACAAGTGCACACAGCAGATCAAACAATACTTTGGAGATATATAATGTGGGACATACAATCTATACCACTCTCAGGTGCCGGTATTATAACTATGCCGGCATTTTATGATGTGCGTGGCGGCTTCGTAAAGACATTTAATGGCTCAGCCTTGCAAGCGTTGGGTATTGAATTTACGCTAAAGGAAAGCTACTTCTCTATTTCTAAAAAAGATGTGATACGCGGTATGCACTTCCAGTTGCCACCTCATCACCACTCCAAAATAGTATTTTGTCCACAAGGGGCTATTATAGATGTCCTTGTTGATCTGCGGCTGGGTTCGCCCACGTATGGGCAGCATTACGCCACCGAATTATCTGCTGAAAACCACAAAGCATATTATATACCAGAAGGGTTTGCTCATGGCTTTAAATCATTGACCGATGATGCAATTACCTATTACCTGGTATCATCAGAATACAATCAGGCAAATGATGCCGGTGTTAGGTACGACAGCATAGGATACGATTGGGAAATAGCTGCACCGGTGCTTTCAGCAAGAGATCTGTCGTTTGGTACTTTGAAGGAGTTTGAAAGCCCCTTTTAAGCTGGACTTGTTACTATTTAGAGTGTTCTAAGTATGGATAGAAATAACTATTCAATCAAATCAAAATTCAAATTGGCCACGGAGTTTTTAGATGCACTATTTTAGTGTACAATTAAGCTAGTTTATTTCAATAATATAAATTCACATCACCTTAAATATATATAGTATGAAAATGGAAAAGGTTTTGGATAAGCTGGGTATTGAACCCGTGAACCAGGGGGCCTCAACAGGTACCACATATCTTAAAACGAAAGGGAAGACGATTAAATGTTATTCTCCGGTAGATGGGAAACTGATAGCCTCTGTAAAAGCTGTAGATGAACAAGCATATGATAAGGTAGTAGGACAGGCACAAAAGGCCTTCCAGGAATGGCGTACATGGCCTGCACCAAAGCGTGGCGATGTGGTACGCCAGGTAGGTGATGCTTTGAGAAAATATAAAGAACCACTGGGCCGGCTGGTATCGTACGAGATGGGTAAGAGCCTGCAGGAAGGCTATGGCGAAGTACAGGAAATGATAGATATATGCGACCTGGCTGTTGGCATGAGTCGTCAATTATATGGTCTTACTATGCATAGTGAGCGCCCCAGCCACCGCATGTATGAACAGTGGCACCCGCTGGGTGTGGTAGGGGTTATAAGCGCCTTTAACTTCCCGGTTGCTGTATGGAGCTGGAACAGCATGATAGCCTGGATATGCGGTAATACCTGCGTATGGAAACCATCTGAGAAAACACCACTTTCATCTATAGCGTGCATCAATATCATATCTACTGTTTTTAAAGCCAATAACGTACCCGAAGGGGTATGTGGTATGGTAATAGGTGGCCGCGAAACTGGTGAATGGATGAGTGAGGATACCCGCATACCACTGGTATCGGCTACGGGCAGTACCCGCATGGGTAAGGCTGTAGCTAGTGCTGTGGCTGCGCGCTTGGGCCGTAGTTTGCTGGAACTGGGTGGGAATAATGCCATCATTATAAGCGAGCATGCTGACATGAATATTGCACTGCGTGCTGCTATATTTGGTGGGGTAGGTACTGCAGGTCAGCGTTGCACTACTACACGTCGCCTTATTATCAGCGAAAAGATATATGACACCTTCATTGAAAAATTGAAAGCAGTTTACGGGCAATTGGTAATTGGCGACCCGCTGGACGAAAATAGTCATGTGGGCCCATTGATAGACAGAGATGCAGTGACCGCATATTTGGAAGCCATAGATAAAATAAACGATGCCGGCGGCATTGAAATAGTAGCCGGTGGTGTGTTGAAAGGTAAGAAATACGATAGCGGCTGCTATGTGCGCCCATGCGTGTACGAGGTGCAAAATGCATGGAGCATAGTGCAGCACGAAACCTTTGCGCCTATACTGTATGTGATGAAGTACGGTACACTGGATGAAGCAATAGCTATGCAGAACAATGTACCACAGGGCTTGTCTTCATCGCTGATGACGCTGAACATGCGCGAAGCCGAACAATTCCTCTCGGCAGCGGGCAGTGATTGCGGTATAGCCAACATCAACATAGGTACTAGTGGTGCAGAAATAGGTGGTGCCTTTGGTGGTGAAAAAGAAACGGGTGGTGGCCGTGAAAGCGGCTCTGATAGCTGGAAGGCATATATGCGCCGCCAGACCAATACCATCAACTGGAGTGACCAGTTGCCCCTGGCGCAAGGTATTAAGTTCCATATTTAGAATCACTACTTTATCATGTTCAGGCCGGGGATATTTCTCCGGCCTTTTTGTTATGCCTTTGCCCTTTGGTATTGCATGTGTACGTTTTTACTGCTACTACCTCAATGACGTCTGTCATCTTTTTGCGAAGTTTCCGTCATGGTTTGCCAGTCGCTGGCTACCCACCTTTGTGTTGTGGTAAATGTGTTAGTGGAATAACCTGTTTCAAACAATTAGGTAATACTTACCACAACCAATTCCTGGTATATTAAATCACCAATAGAAGACAAAAACAAAAAACATGAAAAAATCATTTGAAGGGAAAGTGGCATTGGTAACCGGCGCAGCATCTGGCATTGGCCAGGCAACAGCTTTATTGTATGCTACGTATGGTGCGAAAGTAATTGTATCTGATATCAGGGACAACGGAGAGACGGTGGCTAAAATAAAAGACGCTGGTGGTGAGGCCACATTTATTAAGGCTGATGTAAGTAAAGCTGTTGAATGTGAAGCGTTGGTGGCACAAACCATCGCTACTTATGGGAAAATTGATATCGCCTTCAATAATGCAGGTATCCTGGGCGAAACCAATAAACTGGCTGATACCAGTCTGGAGGGGTTTGCAAAAGTGATCAGCATCAACCTGAAAAGTGTATTCTTTTGTATGAAGTATGAAATAGCAGCTATGCTGAAACAGGGGGGCGGCGTAATTGTAAATACAGCATCTATACTGGGCACCGTTGGGTTTGCATCGTATAGTGGGTATGTTGCTGCAAAGCACGGCGTAGTAGGACTTACCCAAAACGCCGGACTTGAATATTCTGACAAGAATATACGTATTAACTGTGTAGCTCCGGGTTTCATTAATACGCCCTTGCTCGATACTATCGATAAAAGCGGAAAGGAATCGCTGGTTGTAAAACATCCTATAGGCAGGTTGGGAAAACCAAACGAAGTGGCCGAACTGGTAATATGGTTGAGCTCTGATAAAGCATCTTATGCAACAGGTGGTTACTATCCCATAGACGGCGGTTACCTGGCACAATAGACAAAACAAAAAATCTAAATCAACAAACGATAATCATGAAAAGCAAATTGAAACAATTACCTGCATTACTGGCAATAAGCATCATGGGCCTTACCCCGGTTGCCCATGCACAAACTGAATATAAGATCAGTAATTCCAAGAGCAATGATATGAAGCTTTCGGGCACATCTACCCTGCACAAGTGGGATATGAACGCACAATCGTTTAACGGGCAGGCCCGGTTTGTATTTAAACCTGGTACCACACAGCTTGATGCCATCAGCTCCCTGGACTTTGTACTGGCAGTACAGAACCTTAAAAGCGAAAGTAAGATGATGGATAACAACGCATATAAAGCACTGAAAACAGACCAGTATAAAAATATCTCTTACAAGCTTACATCTGCTACTATAGTGCCGAAAGGCGGTGGTGTTTCGCTTATAAAAACAAAGGGTAACCTTACCATATCCGGAGTGACAAAGGTGGTGACAATGGATGTAACATGTACTTTAAATGCAGATGCAACTGTTACCTGCAAAGGAGAGGATAAGTTGAACATGACCGACTACAATGTGACGCCACCTACATTTATGGCAGGAGCAATGAAGACAGGCGATGCACTGACCCTTGATTTTACCATGGTGTATAATAAATAACTATTCAAAGTTGCTTAATGGCTTACAACAATATTTTCCAATAACTCATTCATCAATACTTAAAAACAGATCATGAAACTAAGGCTATTGTTATTATTAATTTTTGCTTCTGGCATTGTACAGGCGCAACAGCAAATGCAATACTATCGTCCTAATGACAGGACAGGCATAAATGTATTTGAAACCACGAAGGATGATACTGCAACCTTCCATAACCTGCACGTAAAAGTGGGTGGTAATTTTGAGCAAAGTTTCCAGTCGCTGAAAGACCAGAATACTGCTGTACCTGCTACCCAGACGGGCTTTACAGGCAACGTGAACAGTCTTACTAAGCTGACTGATGGCTTTGACCTGGCTATGGCTAACCTGAATATTGATGCCCAACTGGCAGATGGTATAAGGGTGAACCTGACCGTGTACCTGGCATCGCGTCACCACGAGGATACATGGGTGAAGGGTGGCTATATGCAGTTTGATAAACTCACCTTCCTGCATAGCAATTTTATTGACAAGATCATGAAAAGCGTGACCATAAAAGTAGGCCAGTTTGATGTGGATTACGGCGATCAGCACTACAGGCGCAGCGACGGTGGCAACACTATTTACAATCCTTTTGTTGAGAATTATGTTATGGATGAGTTTGCTACAGAAATAGGTGGCGAGATCTATTATCATCATAAAAGTGGTTTGTTTGCAATGGTGGGCGTAAGCAATGGTGAGCTAAACCCAACAGTAGTTGCTGCCACTAAAATAGATACAGCAACTGGCCAGGTGAACAAATATCCGCCTGCCTTCCATGCTAAGCTGGGATTTGACAAGCACGTGACCCAAGACCTGCGTGTGCGACTTACAGGATCTGTATATACTGTGAACAGCGGCAATAGTAACACCTTGTTTGGCGGCGACCGTACAGGCTCTCACTACTTTTACGTGATGGAAAACCCCAATATAGCCAAGGGTACTACAATAAGTGATGAGGTGGACTACAGTGCCTTCTCTGGCCGCTTCAATCCGGGGTTTACTGAAGAGGTGCATACTGCCATGGTGAACCTTTTCCTGCAATACAAGGGGCTAGAGTTTTTTGGTACTTATGAAAATGCGCATGGCCGGGCTATTACAGAACCCAACAGCCGCCAGGCTACACAATATGCTGCTGATCTTATATACAGGTTTGCAGTGCGTCGCGAACACTTTTGGATAGGTGGCCGCTACAATACCGTAAGCGCTGCTGTACAGGGCTTACCTGCCGATATTACTATAGACCGCGCAGTTGGCTCTGTGGGCTGGTTTGTGACTCGTAATATCATGCTGAAGGCTGAGTATGTGAACCAGTTGTATCTCAATTACCCGACCGCTAATATCCTTAATGGTGGCAAGTTTTATGGTACTATGATAGAAGCGTCTGTAGGATTTTAATAACGTTAGTGTTTATAGGTTGAAAGTGGGATGAATGAAGAGGTGGGGTGGTGCCCACCTCTCTTTATTTGTAAAGGAGTTGTTGCATATTACTCCCGTTTCTGTTTAACTGGAAGGGCAATTATTTCTTTTTCTGGCCTCTTGTTTTGGGTTTGCCGTACTTCATCATCATCTTGTCTTTGTGGCTTACCTTCTTTG
>JABDEZ010000049.1 GCA_013286835.1 Bacteroidota bacterium | reverse complement strand
TTATAGCTGAGTATAACAACGGCAGTATCATGCTGGCATACGATCATTGCTAGGGTTGCGTACTACTATTTGTACTTGGGGTCGTAAAGGGTATTGTCAGGTACTTTCATGTCATCGTTCTTCTGAAAGCGATGTTCGTATAAATTGTAACAGCCAGACCAGGCAAAAATGAAGAAGCCGAAGAAGCCCAGCAGGAACAAAAAGCGTGATTTTGTGGGCTTGCTCAGCTCAATATCGCCTTGGTTATCTATGATATGCTCGTGGTTGTTTGTTTGTGTGTCCATGCAAGGATAAAATTTCCGAAGGCAAAAATAATAGTTATTACTACAAATTCACAATATTTTTACCGTTGTGTTCGTTTATTTTAATAGTAACATGGGTCAATATCTTAACTGGAAAACATATCTTGTAATAATAGCTCTTTTTATAGTGGGTGCATCGCTGTTCTATACCAGCCAGCTTGCACAAAAACTAGCTATCGAAGAGAAGAAAAAAGTGCTCCAGCTGGTAGATGGTATAAAGACCATCGACAAATCGGTCAATGGGCAGGAAATAGCCTTTGCCAGCACAGTAGTAACACAGAACACTACTATTCCTCTTATTATTACAGATGAGAATGGGGTTATCCTCAACTTCATTAATATAGATACTACGCAGTCTGGCAATCCTACCCGGCTGGTGCAGGAAAAGCTGGCTGTGTACAGGGCCGATCACGCCCCTATTATTTCAGACTTTGGTAACGGTAAAAGCTATGTGTATTATGGCGAGAGCTACCTGCTTACACAACTGCGTTACTTCCCTTATGTGCAGCTGGCTATCATATTGCTATTTCTGTTTGTATTGCTTGTAGCTATCAGCTCTGCACACCGGTCTATACAAAATCAGGTGTGGGTAGGGCTTTCAAAAGAAACGGCGCACCAACTAGGCACCCCGCTCAGCAGCATTGAGGCCTGGTTGGAATTACTGAAGGAGCATGAGGTGAATGATGAGGCTGTGTTGGAGATGGGCAAAGATCTGGACAGGCTAAAGCTTGTCGCAGATCGCTTCAGCAAAGTGGGCAGTGCACCGCAGCTTGAGGAAGAGAATATTGTACCACGACTGGATAGCATGGTGAATTACATGCAGAAGAGAGCGCCCCATAAAGTAAAAATAACATTGTACAGCGCCGAAAGTGATGTGCCGGTATATATGAGTGGCCCGCTGTTCGACTGGGTGATAGAAAACCTTATCCGCAACGCCCTCGATGCTATGGCAGGTAAGGGTACTATTGATATAACAGTTACCAATACTCCACAACAGGTTTGGGTAGATATACAGGACAATGGTAAAGGAATACCGCGCCATCAGGTAAAGAAAATATTCAACCCCGGGTTCACAACCAAGAAGAGGGGTTGGGGACTTGGCCTTTCATTATCACGTCGTATTATTGAAAAATACCACCACGGCTCACTATTCGTTAAGCATTCAGAGCCTGGCAAGGGTACTACTTTTCGTATCATTTTAAGACGATAAACAGTGTGGATTAATGCAGTTCCTTACTACGTTATGTGCGATTTAACTACTTACGAGCAACAGTGGCTCAATGCATCAAAATAGAACAGGCAATCTATTAAGATTGCCTGTATGTGATGGTGTTAGGGGTTACTTAATTCTTAAGCCATTTTAAGGTCTGTATATAGTTATCGCTGCTGCGCTGCACCTGGATGAAATATATGCCAGGATTAATGCTTGATGGTAAAGGCGTATTTTGTTTGCCCTGTCCATCCAGGGTCTGTTCCCAAACCGACCTTCCGGTAACGTCGGTTATAGAAATTGAAATGGTGGCCGCTAACGAGAGGTTTGTTTGCAGGTAACACTGGCCTCCTGTTGGCGAAGGGTTAGGTGCTACCACAGCAAATGAGCCGGTAATAGTTTGCGTAGTATTGCTGATGCGGGTAGGGTTGGTAACAGTAGTATCGTTAATAACATTATAACCCGTCAGGGCATTGCCATCGTTGTCAATAATGGTAACATTGTCAAAATACAGAAATGCCCATGAATTGTAGCCTATGCCTTGCGGTACTACAAAATTAAGGTTGGCAATGGTGCCTTCACCACTAATATTGTTATGGTCTGTGCGTGCATATGCCCAACCTATATTATTTACAGTTGTGTTACCGTTGTTAGTTAATTTGGCAAAGCGTAGTGTATTGCTTTGTGCGCCCAGCCAGCTGGAAAGGTAGGTAATAGTTGGCGGTGTGCTGAGTACTAATCCCGATATTTTTATATCTGCGGCTATCCCCATTATATTGTACACCTTATTATTCAGGTTCCCAAGATTAATAGGCACAGATACAGTCTCTCCGGGGTAAAAGTTGGGATAGTTGGTTAGGTCAAAGTAAAGGTCTGGCAGGCCGGTGGTTTTTGCTAATGGGGCCACAGGCGTTTTGGAATGCATATCGCCGTAGTTGGCATATATAGCAGCCAGGTCGTTACTGTCTATGCCGCCACTGCCATTACAATCGCCATGTTTCATATTCACACCTGGCAGTATTTCTCCAGACCAGTCAGCGCAAAATTGACCAGCGAATACATTTGAAATTGAGGTACGTGCATAGCTGGTATAGTTGAAACCGAGCGCCAGGTCAAGAGCATCGTTATTGTCAACAACATGGTCTGCATTCACGTCTCCCGGCCAAACAGAATCCAGGCAGCTAACAATCACATGGACGGTATCCGCATTTAAACATCCTTTGTTTGATACATTTACTATGTACAGGCCAGAATCAATAGGTGACCCCATTGGGGTAGATATATTTTGTGTAGCAGCCGCAAATCCGCCTGCGCCGGTCCATGAGTAGGTATAGCCTGCAACGGGGTTGGTAACAATACAATTCAGGTTGTAACTCAGGCACACCGGGCTATTGGTAGTAACAACCGGCTTGGCAGGAGTGGTAGCAAAGGTAACTGGTAGCGGAACTGAGGTCTCGCTGCAGCCGTTGTTATACACGGCTGTGACCTCATAAATACCCGATGCAGTTGCGGTATAAGTATTGCTTGTAACGCCTGCTATTGGGGTATAACTACCACTGGTAAACTTATACCAGTTATAGATGGCATTTGAATAAGGAGTGGTAGAAAGCAGTGTGGAAAGGCTATCGCATACAACAACCGGACCTGTAGGTGTAAGCAGTGGAGTGGGGGCCTGACGTTGAACTATAGCAATACTTGCAGACGATGAGGAACAACCATTAAGGTCAGCCTCTACAACCCAATAGTTACCACCCGAACCTGCTAATATAGAAGTACCAGTAAGCCCCGCCATATTAACGCCGTCCCTTACCCATTGGTAAGTGATCTGGTTACCTGAGTTTGCAGATATTACAACAGTTTGCCCGGGGCAAATACTATCGTTACCAGAAAGGCTGATTACAGGAGTCGGTAACTGGTCGAAATTAAGGCTGTAATAATTTGAGGTGACATTACAGGTAGTGCCGTTTTTAATATTCACTTTATAGTAGCCTGTAAGTGTAGTAATATAGGTTTGGGAAGTGGCGCCCGAGATAGTTGTATAAGTGCCCGTAGGTGTTGCAGAGTACAACCATTGATAACTATTACCTGCCGCATAGCTGGCAAACAAAGTATCAGAAGTCCCGCTGCAGGGTACCGCACTCGATGGGGTAATAACAGCCACGCACTGCCCCAGCGCACGTATGGTCAGCGTGAAAAATATTAAAAGCAATAAAAACGATCCTTTCAAACGCATAAAACCTCCAAAACTAATTGCCTGCAATAAATAAGACGACACATAAGACAAAAAGGTTAGTAAAGATAAGTGAATACCAGCTTTGTGTGTGTGTTTTGGGCATGCAATTCTATATGTTAAAAAAATAATGCTAAATAATTTGTGGAATTTCAGTGTAGTAGATTCTTTATAGAAAACATATCCTATGGAAATCCAATCAATTCTTCCCGGTTATTTAGAAGTTCTTTTTCATGGTCGTAACAAGGCTTACGGGGGTTACGAGCTGCGTGTAAATTATCCGTATCGTGCACGCAATGGTGCCTTATATGCTTTCCTGGTAACAGCAATTGTATTAGGTGGGCTGATGATGCCTGTAAAACAAAAGGCAAAAATATCAGGACCTTATCACCTAACAGATGGTCCATTAGTGTTCCATACTTTCGAGGAATCTCCTAAACCTCCAGTAGTTGAACCACATCATGCCAGCGCTCCTGCGGCACCTAAAGTACATACCGATGTTTTTACACAACCGGTCATAGTCACCAATAACACTCCTGACCCTAAACTACTTGCCCCTGTCACCCAGGTAAATGCGCAACCTGCAGCAACTTCCGGTATGGGGGCAAATGTACCTACAGGCAGTGCCACCGGCAATGGGCATGGTGTGGCTACAGATGTCGAAACAGGTAATGGTTTAGGTAGCGGTGATGGCAAACCATTTAAATATGTAGAGCAAATGCCCGAATTTTCAGGTGATATTAATAGTTATCTGGCAGCAAATATGCGCTACCCTGAAGCCGCCCGAGAAGCAGGTACAGCCGGAAAAGTCGTAATAAGGTTCATAGTAAATGAAGATGGCAGCATCAGTGGCGCAGAGATAATACGTGGAATAGGTGGTGGTTGTGATGAAGAAGCTTTGCGGGTAATAAAGAGTATGCCCAAGTGGAAGCCGGGTAAACAAAATGGGCGCGCCGTAAAAGTTTACTTTATGTTGCCGGTGCTTTTTGTGTTGCAATAGGCGAGTGGGGCAGTTGGGGTAAGATTAGTAATTTTGCGCCGGATTATGTTAGAGATCGTATTGCAGGGGGAGCAGGTATTCTTGTTACCCGAGCGTGCATTGTGGTGGCCTGCACAGAAAACGCTTATATTATCAGATCTGCACTGGGGCAAGGGCGGTCATTTCAGGAAGCATGGTATTGCCATACCGGTAAATGCACAAGCTGGCGATGAGGCACGGTTGGCACAATTAGTGTCTACTCATCGTGCAGAGCGGCTCATTATAGCTGGCGATATGTTCCACAGTAAGCAAAATAAAGAGGTAGATATGTTTGCGCATTGGCGTAACGCACATACTGCCTTGCACATAGATCTCGTGGCCGGTAACCACGATATACTGCCGGTTCAGCAATATGCCGAATGGAACGTTACCTTTCATGAGCCGCATTACTATATAGCCCCGTTTCAAATCGTACACGATCAGGTAGAGGACGCTGAAGGTTTCATCATCCATGGCCATGTGCATCCCGCAATACGCATTAGTGGCAAGGGCAATCAATCCATTAAACTTTGTTGCTACTGCCACGATGCCAGTCGCTTAATACTGCCATCATTTGGCCAGTTTACAGGCAGCCACCTTGTAAAAGCCGAAGACCACAAACATATTTACGTAATAGCCGAAAATAAGGTGCTGCAATGGAAGTAATATGTTATCTAACTACAATTTCACAAACTTCTTCACCTCTTTCCCATCTGTACTTTTAAATACGAAGAAATAAATTCCTGGTGCCATATCAGCAATATTAACTGTCGTCAAAGATGCTTGCAAGGCTTGTTCACGCAATATTTGCCCTACGCTGTTTGTAATACTGAAGCTATTGTATGTCCGCCCGTTCGTCTTAATTGTGATCTCAGTTGATGCAGGATTGGGAAATATTTCCAGCCCATGGTTAGCATTAACCGTTAAAACGCCCGAGCTGCACAATGCTGGATCGCCCACGGTAATAACTTTTGATATACTTCTGGTAGCACATAAGTTACTCACTTGGTAGGTAATGGTATCCAGTCCGGCTTTGTTACCGTATACTTTGCCGTTATTTACCACTGCATTACCATTGCTGCTTGTCCAGGTACCATTTCGCACTGTGTCAATCAGTGTTATCGTTGAGTCGATACATACGTTAGTAGGCCCTGCTATAATACCGGCCGATGGCATTGGCTGTACGTTGATGATCTTTGTTGCAACGCCAATACCCGGAACGGTATAGGAAACTGTAACATACCCCGCATGTACACCCAAAATAAAACCGGTTTGAGAAATTGTAGCATTGCCATTATTAATACTCCATACACCACCTCCGAAAGTCGTGTCTGATAGCTCAACACCCGTACCTACGCATAAGAGTGCCGGGCCTGTTATTACACCAAGGTTCTCGTAAGTATTTATTGTTGTGTTGGTAACAACTGCAGGGTTATAGTCAAAATAAATACCCGCATCGTTGGTGATTCTTGTGCCTGGTATAAGTCCGGCTTTAGGGCCAATGTTATAGGCAATATAACCTGTACTTCCCCTTAGGTTGTCAGTGCTATCGGGCAGATTTATGTTGTTGAATTGGAACCGGATTACATTGCCTGTGTCCTGGTACACTGCTACAGGGGCGCTTGAACTAATGATCTGAAGGGTTGAAATATCCAGGTACTGGTTTATCGTATCGCGAACAGCAACATTGCGGGCAGGCGCTGTGCCGGTATTTTGAAAATGAATGAGGTAGCTTAATGGTGTTTTCATGGGAATATAACCCGGGGCTCCTCCGCCTTGTGGTGAAACTTGTTTTTCATTAGGATCCCATGAGCTTTTTACCGGTTCGCACCAGCTATAACCATTATTGGTCGTATCGGGGTCTATTAATTGAGATGACGTTACATACAACGTATTGCATACTGGTGTGGCAAACGCAGCAGTAGTAGCGGTGAAAATTTTCACATGCGCATCAAAATCAAACAGATCATTAACGGTGGCAAATGTCCACGAAAGGGTATCACCCGATATATATGTCGGCGCAGGCCCATCCCACATTCCTAAGTAGGTAAGTAAAGGGTCTAGCGTAAGTGTAATGGTGGCATACAGTGAATCGCAGATATAGCCTGTAGGACTGCCAGACCATATACCAATGATCCCGGTGTCACCTGGCACATAACCCCATCCCCATCCATTCACCGACATATCCACAAATGCCGGAGGACTGCACGAAAATGCAAAATCTTGTGTATAATTATTACCGGCTAATGCTGTAACCGTAAACGTACCACTGGCAGGGCAAAAAACATGAAGCGAATCCCCAATACCATTCACATTGAAATAGCCGTCAGGGTTAGCAATAAAGGTATAGTTGTTACTATCAATCAGGGCAATTGAATAGCGTCCGCTATCGTCACACCATCCATAGGTTGTATCACCAATAGTATTATTGATCAGTGCATACGGCCAGTACGCTAATACTACCTCATTAGGTTCATGGATACAATCAAGATTCTCGTCCATGTATAATGTGCCTGAGAGTAACGGGTTATTTATACATGTGGGTATAGTTAGATTTGGAAAAACAACCCAAAACGGTGCTTGTCCCGACGACGTTGCATAGTAGATTGTAGGGTTATATGACCCTGCAGTATATGTATGATAAATGGTATCATAAAAACCGTAACCACCTCCGAGAAATATATAAGGAACAGCATGCATATAGTAGGTAGTATCCTCTTCGCTATAGTATTGGTATGCTAGGTATATTGAATCTCCAGGAGTAGGTGTGCCAGTAACTGTGCCTTGTGATGTAAGACGCACGGTGGCAGGCAGATTACAAGCGGGCGAAACAATTGAGTCGGTTAAAGTTCCGATCCATATAAAGGATACTGATGTATCACAATCTTTGCCCACCGTTATTGACGGAGCATGGGTTATATCAGAATATCCGCCCACGGTATAGAGTGTGATGGTTGGTGAATAGGTGCCTGGTATCTTGTATGTGTAATTGCCTATCAGACTGTCAATATTGCCAAAACCATTGTACGTTGGCCAGTAGGGTATCCTGTAGTTTCTAATAGAGTTTGTAGCAAATTCTCCATAGTTAATTGTAATGTCGAGGGAATCTGTTGGTGAAGACAGGTTGTTGATGGTGCCGGTCATGTTAAATGCTACTGTTGCGGGCAAGGCACAATGTGCAGATATTTCCGTGTCACTTGTCGAGAGCGTATTAATGGCGCTTCCTGGAGCAATTATCTTATTAATCATTCCATTTGCATCAGTATAAAAAAGGTTACCTGACGGGTCAAATTTCATGTACATCGGCTGCATGAATATGCTGTCAGCATTAGAATTGTAATATGCTGTAGTAGAAGGGCCATGCACAGCATAGGCTGCCCTTCCAGCTACTGTATTAATTAGACCTGTAGATTTGGTGATTCTCCTGATACTGTTATAGCCGTCACTAATATATATATTCCCAAGCGTATCGAGCTCTAATCCAATTGGTTGTGAACATACTGCAGCAATGGCAGGGCCTCCATCTCCAGAATTTGTAATATTCTGCAATTCTTTTCCGGCAATAGTAGTCATTAACCCCGCAGTATCAATTTTTCTTACAATACTTGCATTAAATTCATTAAAATAAATATTGCCAGCGGCATCGCCTTTAATATCGCTCACCTGGGTAATAGGTATGTCCACAGCTACACCATCCCCTTCGCCCCCTTGCGCCCATGCTCCTGTACCTGCTATTGTCCTGATAATTCCGGTAGCAGAGTTTACTTTTCTTATTCTACAGTTGCCTGAAATAAATAGATTGCCGGCGGCATCCACATACACTGCTTGTGGCAATATTCCTGCATTTATTGCCAAGCTGCTATCGCCTGAAAAAATGCTTGTTCCATTTCCAGCTACTGTAGTAATGATGCCGGTAACGTAGTCTATCCTTCTTATCCTGTTATTACCTGCGTCGCTGAAATAACAATTACCTGCTGCGTCAACACATAATTGAAATGGATTGTTTCCATTTGTTGGATTTATTGTAGCAAGTGCTCCGGGGCCGCCATCGCCTGAAAAACCGCTCGTGCCATTACCCGCAATTGTTGTAAGTATTCCTGTAACATGGTCTATCTTTCGGATACGATAATTGTTTACGTCGTAAATAAAAATATCTCCGGCACTGTCTATGCTTATGCCTCGCGGGGACGAAAATCTTACCGCAGTATCTGTTGCAAGCCCGCCATCACCGGCAAATTGATTGGGCTGGTTGAAATACGGGCCATTTGCTACCCGCACCACCGTACCATATTGTGCATAACAATTGTAAGAAAAAAATAGTGTGCTCAGCAGCACCAATAGATAAGGATAGGTCTTTTTCATAGCAGGTATTTATAGATAGTAATCGAAAAATACATAAAATTTTCAATTTATGTATATTGACCTGCTAATTATGAAAAAAATATTTTCAACAACGATAAGCAAGATAAAAAAAGGAACGAAATTGCTTCCGTTCCTTTTTCTTTTACTAAAGTGGCTTAACTGTCACTGCTCGCCACCACCGTTGTTTATCATACCTTTTATTTTAGGATACATGTCTTTCATATGTTTTTCCAGGTAACCGCCGGTAGTAGTGTCTTTCTCTACCATGGCCATGCCACCCAATGCGCGCAGCATACGCCAGTCATTGTCCACTTCACCGCTTATCGATGGTCTCAGGTCTTCGTTGAGGCTTTGTATGTAGTTCACATTATCCTCTGTATTCTTCAGTATTTTACGGGTTAGCAGTCCACCCATTTTTATATCACCTGCGCGGTAGTAGGCGTTAGCCAGCAGGTAACCTGTATAGTCGTAGTAGCAAGAGTGTTCTGTGATGCCGTTATATACCTTGTCTAGTATGGCTTTTGCATCCTGTGTTTTACCTTTGGCGCTCAGCACATTTGCAGCAAATGCAGCATCCATACGGTATATCATAAACTCCCTGCGGTTAGGTTCATCAAAGTAAACATCATTTTTATCTGCGCCGCCCCATATATAAGTATTCAGGAACAATTTCGATGTTTTGTCCAGGTCAACAGAACCCAGCAATTGCTGGTTCTTGAATGCTGAATCCTCGCTCTTATATGGCATCACACGGTACACCAAGCCTTCAAGCCTCAGGTAGTCTGCAACACCTGCATAGTTGTCGGTTGGTAGGCCCGCATCAAAATAAATAGGGCGTTTCCAGCCCTGGCTTGCATTGGCAGCAAGTATGTTCAGTATGGCTATATCACCTTTATAGGCTATATCCTTAGGGTAAACAAACTTCATGTCTGTATTCAACAGCGCAGTATCTTCTGCTTTTGCAAGGCCATTCTTTACCAGTTCTGCCTTGCTTAGCGTTGGCAGGAAGAACTTCTTAGTAGGGATGTAATTATCGAAATCCCCACCTTGTGTCTGCAGCTTGTTTGCATTGTCACTGCTCGCCATGAATTTGCATATCTCAGCAAGGTTAATGTATTTGTCCTGTGGTATCTGCGGGCTGTTGTAATAGCGTATGTAATTGCTATGGTCACCCACATACGCGTCCTTACTCCATACCATAGGTACAGCGTCAGCGTCATTTATACGGTAGGTCAGCTGGTCCACATACCAATCTATACCCAGCAAGCTGGTATTAATGAGGCGTACATCTTTTCTTATACCTTCCACTTCTTGCAGGTACCATAGTGGGTAGGTCTGGTTATCGCCTGCTGTAAATAGCACCGCATTTGGTGCACACGATTGTAATGTGTTATAAGCCACAGCCCTTGCAAGTGTTTTGTTCGATCTGTCGTGGTCGTTCCACTCCACTTTTGCCATAAGCGTAGGCACAAGCAGCAGGCATATTGCAGTAGTTGCAATGGCGCCGGCATTGCCTTTTATGGCGCGGCCCACGTATTGCTCTAATAACAGCACGCCAAGGCCTATCCACATGGCAAAAGCATAAGTACAACCGGCATAGGCGTAGTCTCGCTCACGGGGCTGCACAGGTGGCATGTTCAGGAATATGCCAATAGCTGCACCGGTAAGGAAAAAAAGCACAAGTACTACTATGCCATCTTTCGATTTACGGTTGAACTGGTAAACCATACCACACAACCCCAATATCAATGGCAGGAAGTAGAGCTCATTACGTGCCCCATTGTTTACAAAACCATCAGGCATCTTATCCATATCACCTACGCGCGATTGGTCCATGAATTTGATACCCGATACCCAGTTGCCATTTTTAGGATCTCCCTGCCCTTCTACATCATTTTCACGTCCGGCAAAGTTCCACATAAAATAGCGCCACCACATCCAGTTCATCTGGTAACCCATGAAATACTTCAGGTTGTCTGCAGAGGTAGGTGTTTCTCCATTAGTAAGCCCTAAGTAGTTCTTGTAGAAATTGATGTGCATCTGGTCGTTATTATCCCAGATACGAGGGAAGAAACGCATCTGGTCTGCAGCATACTCAGGTTCTAGTTTCTTACCTACAATATCATAATGCGATTTGCCATTCTTGTTAGACAGGTAATAAATAGGTCCTTTGTCATTTATAGCTGTTGGTTGGCTGGTAAAATCAGGCCCCATAAACAATGGTTGTTGGCCAAATTGTTCACGATCTACATACGATACGAAGCTGATCACGTTATCCGGATTGGTCATGTCGATAGGCACATCTGCACGTGAACGTATAATAGGAACTATATAGCTGGAGTAACCAATGATGACAAACAGGATGCAAAGCACACCCGTATGCAGCAGGTAATAACCACGGCGACGTGCAAAGAACAGCAGCCATACCAGTGCACCGCATAACAATACCATAAAGGTAATAGCGCCGGAATCCAGTGGCAGGCCCATATTATTTACAAAAGCAACATCAAATTTAGAGGCCAGTATAGGTACATATTGTATGATGCCAAATTGTACCAGTCCCAGGAACACGCAGCCAATAAGGAATGCTGTAATAGTGCCGATAGTAGTTGTATTATTCTCGTAGCGTTTGTAATAATATACCATAGCTACAGCAGGTATGGTAAGCAGGTTGAGCAAGTGCACGCAAACTGAGATACCTATAAGATAAGATATCAGTATCAGCCAGCGGTCTGCATATTTAGTGTTGGCAACGTTCTCCCACTTAAGTATAGCCCAGAATGTAATGGCAGTAAAGAAAGACGATGTTGCATAAACTTCTGCCTCAACAGCAGAGAACCAGAAAGTGTCTGAAAAAGTATAAGCCAGGCCACCTACAAGCCCGGCGCCCATTATGAGTATGGTTTGCCGTGTATCGGGCTCTACGCTGTTATCGCCTACTAAAAGTTTTTTTGCAAAATGGGTGATAGTCCAGAATAGGAACAATATGGTAAGGCCGCTGGTAAGCGCAGATTCTGAGTTAATGAACCATGCCGCATTACTAAGGTTGCCGCCGGCCAACAGGCCAAACAGGCGTTGCACCATCATAAAGAACGGGGCTCCCGGTGAGTGACCTACTTCAAGTTTATAGGCACAAGACAGGAATTCACCACAATCCCAGAAGCTGGCGGTTGGTTCCATGGTTTTCAGGAAGACGACATAGGCTATAGCGCCGGTTATCCAACCTACCAGGTTGTTGACTTTGCGATAATTCATGATAAAAATTTAGACAGGCAGCAAAAATAACAAAATACACGTATGAACAAGGCTAAAATAAGAATTAGCGTTTTATTGGCTAAAATAAGGTCAATTTCAACCCCTTAACCTGGGTATTAGATCAATAAGTTATTCAGGTTTTTGAGCTGGATGGGTTGTAATAGTTGCGCCAGTTGCACATCGGGTATAGTACGCAGGTATTTAATAAAGTCCGCAGCGTCTTTTTCAGGGGTTGAGCTTTGTATCATCCACAGGTAGTCCAGCTGCTTTACTTCCGGCAACAATTTTTTGTCGTTATTTTTAAGGCTGTATAGCATATGTGCATGTGTACCTGTTGGCAACGTGTATTGGTACACAGGAAAATAGTAGTCTGGGGTGTCTTTTTTACCCGGCAGTTTTACATCCAGTTCGGGTTCACGGGTAAAATTGATATTAAAACAATTGTTAAGCAACCAGCAAAAACGGTATATGGGCAATGCACTGGCTATGCCTATAAGAGAGCTGTCAGCAAAAAAATCTTCCTGCATAGCCCCTATGTCAAGTACCAATTTAGCTGCTGCCGCCATGCCTGTTGAGATATAATTATTTCAAAGTTCGGGCATATTTGTATATTTCCAAACAAATCCACACCACTATGCAATACGTACTGCTTTTTATACTGCTTGTTGTTGTTATTATGCTTGTTATGTGGGTAGTAACAGTACAGCAAGGCACAGTAGCCGTCATCACTGTTTTTGGAAAGTTCAAGCGCATCATGCGTCCCGGGCTTAATTTCAGGATACCCTTCATTGAGCAAATATACCGTCGTATATCTTACCAGAACCTTTCTATGGAGCTAAAATTCCAGGCCATCACACAAGATCAGGCAAATGTTTATTTCTCAGCTATGCTATTATATGCTGTAATGAATACAGAGTCTGAAACCATAGAGAATGTAGCTTTTAAGTTTGTAGATGATCGCAGCTTTATGCAAGCGCTTATACGCTCGGTAGAAGGTGCGGTGCGTGCTTTTGTTGCCACCAAGAAGCAATCTGAAATACTGCAGTTGCGCACAGAGATCATACTGCATGTAAAAGAACAACTGGACGCACAACTGGGTGGTTGGGGCTATCACTTGTTGGATCTGCAGATGAACGACATTACTTTTGATGAGGTCATCACCACCTCCATGGCTAAGGTAGTGGCTTCTAATAACCTGAAAGCTGCCGCTGAAAATGAAGGACAGGCCCTGCTGATCACCAAGACAAAGGGGGCAGAAGCAGAAGGTAACGCTATAAAAATAACTGCCGAAGCCGAAAAACAGGCGGCACAAATGCGTGGCCAGGGTGTGGCGCTGTTCCGGGAAGAGGTAGCAAAAGGTATTGCACAGGCAGCCAAGGAGGTTGAAAATGCCAACCTGGATGCATCATTCATTTTATTCTCTATGTGGACAGATGCGATCAAGCATTTTGCTGAAACTGGTAAGGGGAATACCATATTCCTAGATGGGTCTGCTGATAATTTCCAGCGTACATTACAGCAGTTAATGAGTACCATGCAATCGAAAGGAACGGATAAAAATATAGAATAGCCGCATGTTTACGGCTCCTGCATATACTAAAATAAGATGTGTTGAAAACATATATGCATTGGCTGAAAAAATACATGTAGTTAAAACGGTTTACGGTTATTAATTTTGACCAATAAATAGATTTTCATGATCGATGTTTTGTTAGGTCTGCAATGGGGCGATGAAGGGAAAGGCAAGATTGTTGACTTTTTAGCCTCAAAGTACGATATCATTGCCCGTTTCCAGGGTGGGCCAAATGCGGGTCACACGCTGTATGTAAACGGTACCAAGGTGGTGTTGCATACGATACCATCTGGTGTGTTCCATACGCATTGCCTCAATCTTATAGGCAACGGTGTGGTAATAGACCCTGTAACCCTGCAAAAGGAAATAGATAAAGTATTGCCCCTGCAGCCCGATATGCTGCAAAGGCTTTATGTATCCAGCAAGGCACACTTGATACTGCCCACACACAGGGCGCTTGATGCAGCATCAGAAGCCGCTAAAGGCCAGGACAAGATAGGCAGTACCCTTAAAGGCATTGGCCCCGCCTATATGGACAAGACCGGCAGAAATGGCCTGCGTGTTGGCGATATACTGAGTAAGAACTTTAAACAGAAGTACGATAAGCTGACCCAGAAACACCTGGAGATGCTGCGCCAGTATGAGCACCAGGTGGACTGGAGACAGTGGGAAGATGCCTTCTTTGAATCAGTAGAATATATACGCTCCTTGCAGATAGTGAACGGCGAGTATTGGCTGGACATGCACCTGAAAGATGGTAAAGAAGTATTGGCTGAAGGCGCACAGGGTAGTATGCTGGATATTGATTTTGGCACCTATCCGTTCGTTACTTCTTCAAATACCATAGCCGCAGGTGTGTGCAGTGGTTTGGGTGTTGCCCCGTCGCGCATTGGCGATGTGTATGGCATAACCAAGGCATATTGTACACGTGTTGGTGGCGGCCCGTTCCCTACAGAGCTGCTGGATGAAACCGGCGAAGAGCTACGTAAAGCAGGCAGCGAATTTGGCGCTACTACAGGCCGCCCTAGGCGCTGTGGCTGGATAGACCTGGTTGCGCTCCGCTACACAGTAATGCTGAGCGGTGTAACCAAGCTTATAGTTACCAAGGCAGATGTGCTGGATGAGTTTAATCCCATCAAAGCGGCTACTGCATACCTCATAGACGGAAAGGAAACCAAGGAACTCCCATTTGATTTGTGTACCGAAGATATAACACCCGTTTACCAGGAATTTGACGGCTGGGATAAGCCAATAGGTTCTTGCGTAAACTACGATGAATTGCCGCATGTGTTTAAAGATTATTGCCGTTTCCTGGAGCAATATCTGGAGACCAAGATCAGTTATGTATCCAACGGTACAGGGCGCGATCAGCTGCTTGCAATTCCTTAGAAAAAAAATTATGTTTTTGTTACTCGAAAAAAATTTGGGAATTTCCCAAAACAATTAAAAATTTACGCCATTAACGGGATGAGCGCTATGAAATCAAACACCAACAAAGACGACGTTACAAAAAAGAGCGCTGATAAAAGCGTAAAGCCTGCAGCGAGCAAAGCAGCAAAATCTTCGAAGAAAGCAAAAGATGATGATGACGATATGGATGACGATATAGAAGATACCCCTAAAAAGAAAGTTGCAGCAAAAAAAGCGACTCCGGCCAAAGCAAGCAAAAAAACTGCTGATGATGACGACGATGATGATGCTGATGACGATGACTTGGATGAGACGCCCAAAAAGAAAACCGCCGCAAAAAAATCAACATCATCTAAAGCTAAAAAATCTGCAGACGATGACGACGATGATGATGATGACATAGATGATGAAGATGATGACTTTGAAAAGGGCGATGAAGATGAATTTGACCTGGACAAAGAGTTTGAAGAGTTCGATTTACCAAAGTCTAAAACCAAAGCTGGCAGCGCACCTAAAAAGAAAGGCAAAGCTGATGATGATTTTGACATAGATGATGAGTTTAAGGACCTTGGCTTCTTTAGCGAAGGCGGTGGATTTGATGATGATGATGATGATTTTTAATCACCTGGATATTGGAAAGAACTAAAGCTATATATCCCCTTCAGCAGGGAGAGCACCAAAGCATAAAACAAAGAATGCTGGGTTGGGCCAACCAATTCAGCATTCTTTGTTTTCTGGATAACAATGAGTACCCATCTGAATACGGACGGTACGAATGCCTGCTGGCCGTTGCCGGTAATGACACCCCTGCCGCAACATCTTTGCCTGCCCTGCAAGCCCTGCACGATAAGCATAAAGACTGGCTGTTTGGCAACATTGCTTATGAATATAAGAATGACCTGCACCCTATGTTGTCATCGCGACATAGAAGGAAGCTGGGCATACATAAATTCCATTTTTTTGTTCCCGAAACGGTTTGTTACATCAGTAAAGATCACTCAACACTTACTATAGAGACCCTGCATCCCCAGGTAGCAGATATTTATAATGCTATTACCAGCGCAGATGCTGAAGCAAGTGAACCTATGCCACAGGTAGAGTGGACCTACACAACGGGTAAGGATGAATACCTGAAAACCGTTGCCGCGCTGCAGGAGCATATAGTAAACGGCGACTGTTACGAGATCAATTATTGCACAGAAGGCTTTGTACCAGAGGTATGTGTAGCGCCAATGCAGATCTTTGCCCGGCTCAACAACCTTTCACCGGCACCTTTTGCTGCGTATTACAGGCTGTACGATCTGCATATGGCATGTGCCAGCCCGGAACGGTACCTATGCAAAAAAGGCAACCATCTTGTTACGCAGCCTATAAAGGGTACCATCCGCAGGGATGTTGATAGTGCAAAAGATAACCTGCTAAAGGAAAAGCTGCGTACCGATATAAAAGAACAGGCCGAAAATATAATGATAGTTGACCTGATGCGTAACGACCTGGCCCGTTGCTCAGAAACCAATAGCGTACGTGTAGATGAACTCTTTGGCATATATACCTTTCCCCAGGTGCACCAGATGATATCTACAATAAGCAGCACGCTAAGGGCTGATATGACGTTTACTGATGCATTAAGGTATTCTTTCCCTATGGGCAGTATGACAGGCGCACCCAAGATAAAGGTGATGCAGCTGATAGATAAATATGAAAAGAGCCGCAGGGAACTCTTTAGCGGTACTGTTGGATACATAACACCCGATGGCGATTTTGATTTCAATGTAGTTATCCGCAGCCTGTTTTACAATGCGGCAACACAATTCTTATCGTACCATACCGGTGGCGCTATAACCGCCGACAGTGTGCCTGAAAAAGAATATGATGAAATGCGACTGAAGGCTTGGGCGCTGGAAAGAGTTTTTAAATCATAAAATGCCTCACGTAGGGAATACCGGGGCCGATGCCGTTACCACAGGCCGTGTAAGCTGGTGAAATAACTCTGCGATTAAGATGCAAAATGCTATACTATAAAATATTGGGGTTGTGGATAAATGCAACCCCTTGTTCTTTCCCGGCCATATCTGGTCTTAGCTTCCTTTGCACAAACACGCTTGCAAAGCCTCAAAATAATTCCTCGAATTCTATAATATAAATTACCAATACGCTTATTGGTAAGGCACTCCAGCCGAATAAAAAAAGTATGCTGCCACAACAACAGTTGTAAGCTGTGTACTCTATTGCAATGCCATGCGGATCCGATTTTTTCAGCAGTAAAAAAATGAAAACCTTTATGCTAAAAAACTGGTAAACCCTATGAAAACCATCCAGCAACAGCAAGCCAAAGAATTTTTCTTTGGCACATCCAAAACACAAAAAGATATTGCACACTCTGTCGGCGTAGCTGAAAAGACAGTCAACCGTTGGGTAAAACAAGAAGATTGGGACGGATTGAAAAAAGCAGCGCTTGCCGCTCCTGCAATCATCGTCAACCATCTCTATAGTCAGGTGGTCGAGCTACAAAACCATATTGCAAGTCGCGAACCAGGCAGCCGATTTCCAACTATGCAGGAAGCAGAGATCACACGTAAGCTCATCAACAGCATCAACAAACTGGGTATGGGCCAGTCGTTACCTAATCAGGTACAGGTCATGAAATCTTTTGCAGCCTACATCGGCGATACCGACACCGAGTTTTCTGAGAAATTCACAGACTATTTTGCTGACTATACGCGCAGCCACGATAAAGATGGTTATTATCCTCATGAATTCTTATACAATGTCCAGGCACCTAAAGCAGATCCAGAAACCATTCAAGGCATAAAAGAAGACGTAGAAAAAAGTATCAGTCGCTACAACTATCGTTTCTTTCATGGCGATCCTGGATGGCAAGAAACCGGCATACCTCTTACAAAACTGAAATGGGAAGACATTCCTCATCACGACCCACCTACCTTACCCGATAGTAAACTAATGTGGATAGGCAACGGACAATTGTTCGATTTGGAACAAGGTACTCGTCGCAAAATGACCCGGGAAGAAGCCAATACATTTTATGAAGTAGGTTTCGATGTGGAATGGGAGAAATACAATCAGCCAGAGGTCAGCGAAAAGCCTGAAAATAACAAAATGTCCGTTACAAATATCAATTCAGGAACAGACATTTTGAATACTCCACCATCTGAAACCCCTTGCCATAAAGGAATTGAGCTGCAAGATGTCGCAACTGTCAACCCTCATTCAACGGACATTTCTGGACATGGTGCTCCATCTCTTACAGAAAATGATCAGGCATCTGAAGTTTATGAAATACCAGAAGAGCTGGTGAATTGGTGGCCAGAGGTTCCGTTACTTTCCGGCGGAATCAAATGGATAGGCCGTGGCCGTGTGTACGATATTCCCAACAACCAGAGCCGCGATATAATGTATACAGAAGCATTGCAGTTCCAGGATTTAGGGTTCGACAAAGTAAAACTGCGTTGGGGCTGATTCAAGTCCAATGCGTGAACCGATGGTTGCTAAAAATGCCATCCCTGCTGCCACCTCATTAAAATATAGTCTTCCAGCAGTGGTATTTGGTTTTCGGTATGCTCAACATTATATGCACCTTGCTGATAAAGCGCATTGCCCGATGGGGTGAGTAGTTTCCGTTCGCGAATATTATTGCGACTGCAGTATTGTACGGTCGGGTTCCAAAGGTGTTTCCAAAATGCTTCGCTAACGCCACGGGTAAGATATATGTTCTTGATGGCTGGCTGGCGTTGAAGTATCCTGGGTATATCGACATAGGTAAAATCTTCAAAATTGTATTCTATTCCTTTGTCTGACATGCCACCCAATATCTTATTATGTTCCTGGTTGGTAGGCTCGGCATCATCAACAGAGCCAATCAGGTCTGTAAATGCGATCTGTTTATTGTGGCAAAACTGCTTCCACTCGGCCTGGGTTGCATTGATCAGCGATCCTTCGCCATACAGGCGGGGCAATACATCCCAAAAGTAGTTACTGGTTGTATTTCCATAAAACCATTCAGCCGTGTTACTGGCAGGCCATACAGGATTGAACGTGCCCACAATGAGCGTTGTCGGCTCAAAATCAATTTTTGTAAGATCAAGATGATCCTGGAATTTGTGATTGCAGGGCATAGAAATAAGTTTGGTAAAGGCCCGCACCCTTTGCGAGCAAGCGCGAAGTTAAGTATAGGATGGGTTTGTTTGTGGTGTAACTTAATTTGCTGCCGTGGAAGCAATGGGAGGCATTTGTGTGGTCTTTATTACTTTAAATCTTATTGATATCCCTGATCTTGTTTGCAATGAGCCAATCGTGGAAGGTGAGCGAATCATCTGGGTGGTAGTGAATGACCTGACCATCTTTAAGGGCAATGATAAAGTAGTGCATCTCGGCAAGGTAGGCCGATAGCTGGCCGGCATGATATGCGAAACCTGGGTAGGTACTGAATTCTTCCTTTTTTCTTTTGTTGAATGGCCACATGGATGTTGGTTTAAAGTATGATCACGTTTATAAAAGGCGTATAAAGCAGGTGTATTATGAGACAAATATAATACTCATGCCTGTATGAGCAAATTATTTTTCATTCTGTTGGTTCTTTACATACACAGATTGGTGTATGAATAGTCCTGAAAAGTCACAAATAGAGCAGCATGTAATAGACGCCATTAGGCAGAAGAGAAAGGAGAAAGGTATATCTCAACGGGAGTTAGCTTACTTGCTCGATGTATCGGTCAGTTTTATAGGAGAAGTAGAAAGCGGCAGGACAAGGGCAAAGTACAATCTGAATCACATCAACGAAATATCGAAAAT
>JABDEZ010000048.1 GCA_013286835.1 Bacteroidota bacterium | reverse complement strand
CATCGGTCCCGGCTATCACCACATCGTAATAGGTAGGGTCATGGCCTGCACTACTGGCCGCACTTACTCCGGTAGCAAAAGTGATACACCTGGCATCATCATGGCACCCACCTGATGCCAGATTAGTTGTACCTGGTGCTCCAACGAGAGTGCTACTCGTTCCTTCAGACAAGTACACACCCGGCCCACCAACACATGTAGAATAAAGTACATTTTCATTATTTGGCGATATGGCTATGTGCTGAAAAGGTCCTACAAGACTATTAAAACTACTATTCCTCATACTAAAGGCCGACGTGCTCAGCACCATTACCGCCAGGTTACCATGACTATATGAGGTTATAGAACCATTCGATGCCTGTACCGCAGGATCCACCAAATTCAGGTACACATTATCAGTATTAGCTACTGTTATAGAGGTCAGTTGCTTTGCATAGGGAATAGTGATTACATGCCACGTATTACTGCTAAGTGTATATTCAATAAGGTAAGAAGTATATGTCGTATTCGCATATCCCGGTGGGTATGTTACTGGACCAATGTGGGAACTGAGCGTGCTTACAAATGAATTGTTACTGGTAAGATATCTTCTCACGGTGGTCGTGGTCACCACGTTGCTGGTCACACTGGTGGTGGTGGCATAATTGGCGCCTATGATGGCTGTACCTGGGTTCTGTATCGAGAATTGGATATCGCAATAGGAAAATTGCTTAACAGTAGAGGTGGTAGTGGAGATGTCTTTTTCAACATCGGTCACATCTGTATAAATTCCGTTGATGACCGATGAATAAGAGTGGCTGGGAATCGCCGGAGGAGTTGATGTGTTACTGTAATAGGGCTGCACGGTGCCACTTGGCGGCACCAGCAGTTGCCAGTTGCTGCTGCTGCCCATATGTGTAGGCGATAATGCTATTTGTTGGTCTGTTATCAGGTACAGTTCTTCTGTACCAGGTTTGTACGCCATTTTTATGACGTTAGGGGTGTTCAGTGGGTTAAATGGCGTGCCTGGGGTCAATAGCTGGTCTATCCCGTTATCTACACTCCAGCTTGTCCCTCCGTCGTTACTATACACCACACCTGTGGAGTATCCGTAAGCGTCACTCCCCTCTATACCAGGCTTGCCGGTAGCCAGGTATATCGTATTCCAGCTATTATATAGTGGGTTCACCGCTATGCTATGTATGCCCGTGGTTCCGGGCAATATATTAGGTGAGTGATCGGTAATATTAGCCCAGACCTTATATGGTGATGGATATGACACCAAGTTCAACAGGATGACAAATACTAATGCCTATTGCGAGCTGAACTGGCCAGGTTTTTATGGTTACCAATTTATCCCTGCATCTAATTATTCCAGCACTATAGGAGGTCCCTCAAATATACCCACCGACTTTGTACCCGGCTCTGAGCAATACCTTGGTGGTGGAGTGGACAATACTGGCGCCTCGCTGGCGTGTCCTAATTTTGCACCATGTTCCGTGCCCATAAGGCCGCTATATGTGAACCCTGCCAATACTGTTTTTATGGGTGCGCACCATTTGTTTTACCTGGATAATACTAACAACTGGAGCCGGGTATTTAATACCGACCCGAAAGATCACCTGCCCGCGCCTGTAGACTATACCATAGACCATATACAGAACTATATATTGCCAGAAAACACGGACTACCAGAATGTAGCTTATATACTGTACGGAAGGTCGTCCGGTCAGGCAAACGGGGACCCAACAGGTAACCCTGATAACAAGTGGGCAAAATTATTTATGTCCCAAAATGTTACGAGAACGCCCACATCTACCACATTATATACCGAAGCTCCTACTTTGCCGACTACTCAGCATACCAGTGCTAATTTCCCGTGGGTTAATATTACGCCTAAAATTAACGGTTTTGTACCTACAGAAGTTTTCCAGGCCAACAGTATAGTGACAGATCCACAGAACCCTGCGCGGATATGGATAGCATTTGGAAATGCGGACTTTGGCCAGATAGGCCTACCAGATAACCAAAGAACGAACAGGGTATGGTATTCCAGCGACTATGGGCTGACATGGCATGATGTATCAGCAGGACTGCCTCCGATATCTATAAATAAATTATTGTATCAAAACACAGGGCAAGACATCATATTTGCCGGTACTGATGCCGGTGTATTCGTATGGGATCCTAATAAGATAAATACATACAACAATCAACCAGGTATGTGGACGTGCTGGAATACCGGCCTGCCCGGGCCAATGATAGTAACAGATATGAAGTTCAACTATTGTGAAGGCAAGCTGCGCATAGCTACTTATGGGCGTGGTATGTGGGAAACCAATATGCTAAGCGCTCCTCCTAGCACCACCATACCTAGCACTACACTTGACCCCAATATAGGTGATATAGTGCTGTACCCATCTGATATAATAGACGGTACGAACACTACTGGTGGCATAGCTATATGGAGTACAGACCACTGGCCATTGACGGGTGTAAGAGTGAAAAGCGGCTACACACTGGAAATAGAAGGAAGCCCCGACCATCTACCTGGGCCTACTATACATATGCCAAAGAATGGCAGCATATATGTGGAACCTGGAGCAACACTCATAGTGTCATACGCTACGATAACGAATGATTGCGGTGGCTTGTGGAAAGGTATATTGGCTGTAGGGAATAGTAATTTACCACAAACTGCAGCGAACCAGGCATCAGTAAGGATACTAAATTCGCTTATAGAAAATGCACGCGTGGGTGTGACCAACTGTGCAGAATCGTATCCTGGTGCCAACACCTCTGGTGGTATCATACAAACATGGAATTCTACGTTCCAAAACAACCGCAGAGGATTGGCGTTTGCGCCTTACCACAATAACAATGGGCTAGTGCATGCGGCTAATGTGAGCACAGTATTCAATACAACATTCACAGTAGATGACAATTACAGAGGAACTGCATATAACTACCTATATGCAGCAGGTATCACCATGAGTAATGTGGAAGGGGTAAACATATACGGATCGACCTTCCAAAATCAGATGACCGCCCCAGCTACTGTGAATACAGGAGTAGGTATAGATACATGGGATGCTGGTTTTAATCTGATACACTCCTGTACCAGCACAACTACTGGCTGTGCATTGTACTCCTCAGCTTACAAATATTCTGCTATCACAGGTTTTAACGTAGGTGTGCAGTGTAATGGTGATAACTTAAACCCAACGGACGCAGTAATGATAGACCATGTAAATTTTGATAAAAATGGCCTGGGAGTATATGCCAATGCAATAAATACCATGCATGTATATTACAGTAATTTCACTATTGGGGATGCTTTACGGCCCTATCTTACAACTTGTAATTGCGAAAAAGGTGTGTATACAAAAGATTGCCAACATTTCAGGGTAGAAGAAAATGCGTTTACAGGCGTACACAGCACCTATTCTACGTATGGGGTAGAAACAGACCATACAGGAGCTAATGCGAACCAGGTATATGAAAATCAGTTTAATAGTTTAACGTATGGATGCCATGCTATTAATATTAATAGCCGTGGGACAGCAGCATATTATCCACCTTATAATGTTACAAATGATATAGGATTAGAGTATTGGTGTAATGCTTTCTCCAATAATCTTATTTCTGATATACATGTTGGTGACAATAGTGCATACAACATTAATCCATCTAATATTAATAACTTTATAAGTAAGACCCAGGGTAATCCAGGCATTACCACGCACAATACTTTTCGTGAAAATGCGGCACCTTTATATTCGGGACGTATAGAATTGAATATAGGTACAATGGCTTTCCCATATTGGAATCTTCCATATACAATTAATTACTATTATAATAATACTACTGCTAATGAGAAGGCTATACCCGGTTATCCAGTAACTGTTACCTCTGTAAGTAATGTAAATGCGATACCAATAAGTAATCTAAATAAATGTGGGCAAAGAATAATTATTTCCCCTAGCCCAACTGGAGACGGCGGGTCCTCTACATCAAAAGCTGTATATGAACAAGCGATACAGACAAGTGTAGATAATTACCTGGTGGCCAATGCTGCTTTAAGCGCAAAGATAGACGGAGGTAATACAGCAGCGTTATTAAACACTGTAACGACTGCAACCGATGTGATGGCACTGCATGATCAATTGCTAACGGTTTCGCCATATGTATCGGAACCCGTATTGGTGGCCGTGGGTTCGTTAGTGGGCATGCCACAAGAATTAAAGACCGATGTATTCAAAGCTAATCCAACGGTAATAAGGGACTCAGGATTTATCTCTTACCTACAGACCGGTGTTGAACCTCCTTTTTCAAGCGATCTGATAGATACGCTGAACAACTATATGGGAGTGGTGACATCGAGAGATAGTGATGAAGCTAATGTAGATTCCAATTATCAGAACATGGTGCTGAATGCCAGTTACTTGTATGCAACCCTAAAAATGGATACACTTGGCATAGATCATGACACCATGAATTTTTGGTATCACCAATTGCCAGTATTGTGGACAAGATATGAGTGTGCCGGTATGTACCTGGGTCTCGGCATGTACGACAGTATGACGAACGTGATGAACAGGATACTTACGGAATTTTCAATGACAGGAGATAGCCTGAATGAATACAATGCATACGCAGACTTCTATAACCTGCTTGTACCTGTATTAGAAAGTGGAAAAACGGACCATGACCTTGATAGCAGCGGCCTGGTAACTTTGCAAGGAATAGCGGCTAGAGGTGCAGGTTATGGTAGTGCAGCAGCAGCATCGTTATATAGCCATATCATGCAAATACCGACATACACATGTCAACCAGATGCACCCAGTGGCAAATCTACAGGGCTAAGCAATACTTTACCTTCTAAAGCAAAAGAAAATAAAGTACAATGCTATCCTAACCCAGCCAAGGACCATGTAACATTTACATATAACGTGGCCAAACCTGATGGGAACCTGATCTTGAGTGTGAGCAATACTCTTGGGCAAACCATGTATGAGACCACGCTAAAAAACAAAGTAGGACTGGTGACATGGGATACGAAGAATGCAGCATCAGGTAATTATTTCTATAAATTACGAGACTCCAAAAACGTTTATGGAAGCGGAACCGTGAGTGTGGTAAAGTAGTATGAAATTAGTTATTCAGAACTGGGCCACGGGAGCATTTCTCGTGGCCCAGTTCATATTAGTAATGGTAAAAGAAAATTTCTTATCAGAGGTTTTGTGATTACAGAGCTAAAACCTTCCCCTGTTGTTCGAGATATTCGCTTCAGCGGCATCTCGAACCGCATTTAGTGATATACAGCTGAAGTCAAAGTATTGTTGCCACAAATTTGTGGATATCCTTTTTTGCTAAACCCGCAAGTCTTTTCGACTTGTGCCCAACATACCCGCAAGTCTTCTTCACTTGCTGGTATACCTACCCAGCCCAGCCCTCTCTATCCAGACTCCGATACTGTATCGCTTCCGCCAGATGTTCCGGACGGATATCTTCGCTGTCGGCGAGGTCGGCTATGGTGCGGGATACTTTAAGGATACGGTCGTAGGCACGGGCGCTCAGGTTCAGTCGGTCCATGGCTGTTTTCAGTAGATTCTGCCCCACATTGCTGATCACACAAATACGCTTCAGCAGGTTGCTGCCCATCATGGCGTTGCTGTACACACCAGGCTCATTGGCAAAGCGTGCTGTTTGTATATCCCGGGCTCTTATTACTCTTTCACGTACACTGCCGCTTTGCTCTGTACTGCGGGTACTGGAGAGTTCGGCAAACGATACGGGTGTTACTTCCACATGCAGGTCTATCCTGTCCAGCAATGGGCCACTTATTTTGTTCAAATATTTCTGCACCACCATAGGCGAGCATGAGCACTCCTTCTCTGGGTGGTTATGATAGCCACACGGACATGGATTCATAGAGGCGATCAACATAAAGCTGGCCGGGAAATCAACACTTATCTTGGCGCGGGATACCGTTACCCTGCGCTCTTCCATAGGCTGGCGCATTACCTCCAGCACGGTGCGTTTAAACTCCGGTAGCTCATCCAAAAACAGCACCCCATTATGCGCCAGGCTTATTTCACCTGGTTGTGGTATGCCACCCCCACCAACCAGGGCCACATCGCTAATAGTGTGGTGCGGCGAGCGGAAAGGCCTGCGCGCAATGAGCGATGAATTGCCTGGCAGCTTACCTGCTACCGAATGTATCTTGGTGGTCTCCAGTGCTTCCTGCAGGCTCAGCGGCGGCAGTATAGTAGGCAGGCGTTTTGCCAGCATGGTTTTGCCAGCACCTGGTGGGCCTATCAGTATGGCATTGTGTCCACCGGCAGCTGCTATTTCAAGAGCGCGCTTCACATTTTCCTGGCCCTTTACATCATCAAAATCTATATCAAAATTGCTTTGCGCATCAAAAAACTCTTCGCGCGTATTCACTATCACGGGCTTCAGGGTGCCATTCTTATTAAAGAAGTTCACCACTTCACTTATGTTCTCCACCCCGTACACGTCCAGGTTGTTCACCAGCGCTGCTTCTCGGGCATTGGCCTTTGGTACTATTAACCCTTTATATTTTTCCGCACGGGCTTGTATGGCTATAGGTAACGCGCCCTTTATTGGCTGCAGAGAGCCATCCAGCGACAGCTCACCCATGATCACATATTCATTCAGGTTTTCTGCGGCTATTTGTCCCATAGATGCCATCATACCAATAGCTATGGGTAAGTCGTATGCTGATCCTGCTTTCCTTACATCTGCAGGCGCCATGTTCACCACTATCTTATTGCGTGGGCGGTCATAACCATTGTTCTTAAGTGCAGAGAGTATGCGTTCTATACTTTCCTTCACTGCATTGTCTGGCAGGCCCACAATAAAATAGCCTGGCATGGCGCCGGGCACCTGGTCCACCTCTATTGTAATGGTCATTGCCTCAACACCAAATACCGCGCTACCGAAAACTTTTACGAGCATAAAAACATTAAAAAGCGAAGATAGGAGATAGTACAGAAACAGGGATCTTTAATCTGTCTTCACCCACTTCAGGCTCTTTACTTCGGCTCCTGCGTTTATACTGATAATATAGGTGCCGGGAGCAAACTTTTGCACATCGAAGCCAAATGTGTTTTTGCCATTTATCAATTGCGTATTGCTGGTTAGTAAGGTTTGTCCTGTTATGTTGCTGATCTTTATGGTCGCCTTGCTTGTAGCAGTGGCATTTATAATAAGGTTAAGATGGTCTTTCACGGGGTTAGGATATAACTGCACAGCCATCGGCGCAACAACTGCCGGTACACTGGTATGATAGAATAACTTTACCGTTGCAGTATCTGTTATACCAATGCCCAGATTATAGTAAGTGCCCGATGGGGTTTGGGTAAGCTTGACCGGGCGAACCATATAGTATTTAAGCCCGCTGATGCCAAATGAATCTGTAAATGTTGAGCTGGCAGAGACTGCATTCAGCAGTTGGTAGTTACCAAATAAGCTATCAGCACGGTAAACATAATATCCTGATACTCCTGCATCGGGCGAGGGTTGCCAGGTTATTACTGCACTGCCGCCTGCAACAGAAGTGATGACCAGGTTAGCCGGTGGTTTTATATAGTCGGTGCGCAAAGTAAGATCGCCAATAAGTGCTATATGTACAAAGTTGACGCCATAGTTTGCTGGTGAGTACAAGGTGTTGTTCTGAGTGACTAATGTTGAATAGCCAATATTTTCACCTAGTGACATATGGTGCACAAACCAGTTGGGCCTGCCTGCCCAGCAATTAGTAAGCGCCGGGATATTAGAGCAAAGAGGGGCGCGCAAAAAATTGTTGGGTGTGTTCCAGTCACCAAAGTAGCTGCCGAATGTCATTGTAAATATGGCATTCACATTGTTGGTGGTGAAGTCGGTAGTTGACCCCACTCCACTGGCACTGGTAAAAGTTCCACCACCGCAGCCATATGCCCATTGGTAAGATGAATCGTTGAGCGTTGCAATAAAGGGCAGCGCTTGTACCTTACCTGTACCCACCAATGGCGGAAAGTTGCGCCAGCCATTAGCTGCAAAAGCCTCCCCGTTGAAAGCGCCAAAATTGTCATTGATCAGCGCCCGGTGTATTATGTTCAGCGAGTCCATTTTATATTGATGGTCCTTGTTCAGGTAGCTTTTCATCAGCTGCACTTCTGTTTTGGTAAAAAAAGGCATTGCGTAAAAATCTACCCTGCTTACCTGCAATTGAGCTGGGGAAGGCAGTATTGTTTGATCCCACTTACCATCGCCAATAATGTTCTTGTTTGCAGCATATCCTGCATTCGTATCAATCACGGTGCTATCGGTCCAAGGGCCATCCATATTTGCATAGTACACATCTGCAGGCCATGCCCCCTTGTGATTAGGAATGTGTCCATCTGGAACAAGGTTGCCACTGTACGGTACTGCAATATGACCAATGATGAGGGCTGCGGTAACATTGTTGTATGTCTGGTAATCATTTGCTATTATCATATGTACAGTAGTATCGCCGGTGGTACGGGCTATATTGTGCCTTATTATTTGCCAGCCATCACCACTTATGTCCTTCATTAGTGTATTCAGCTCGGTCTTGCAGGAGTCTATGAATAGAGAATCAACCAATAGTATAAGTGTGCCCCGGCTATGTATAGGCTTTGCATTGATGCCCGCCAGGATATACCCGTACGATGTAATGCTGCCGTTTGCAACTACCTGGTATTCATAACTGCTGTCTGCTACCACATTCGCATCAGTATATATGCTGTCTATTGCTAGTAATGTAGCAATAGAGTTACCCCACGATGTGGCATTTTGAGCTTTGCGAAAGATGCTGTAACTAGGATTAGTGAAGGTTATTCGCTTCCATTGCAATTGTATTTGTGCAGGCGATTGCTGCACTGTTGCTGTTACCTGCACAGCATAATCTGCTGCACTTTGAGCAAATGTACTTGTACACAATAGCAAAAACAGGAAGAGTAAGTAGTATTGTTTCATATGCACGAATTTTACTAAATTTAATAAAATGCACGGACAATCACATATGAAATATGCTGGTTTATTTTATCTGTTGATAAATTCTAGGATAATTATTTGCCGCGTCCCTGTACCAGTACAATAAAAGTGTACAACATGATCTTAATGTCCAAGGCAAGTGAACAGTTCTCAATATACAGCAGATCATACTTCATTCTGTCTATCATCTCGCTCACGTTTTCAGCATAGCCATATTGCACCATGCCCCACGATGTAAGCCCTGGCTTTACCTTGTGCAGGTATTTATAATGCGGATGGCTTTGGCTGATTATATCTATGTAATACTTACGTTCAGGTCGTGGCCCTACAAGGCTCATATCGCCTTTTAGTATGTTTACAAACTGGGGTAGCTCATCAATACGCCACTTACGCATAAAACGGCCCCACGGGGTAATGCGCGGATCAAGCTTACTGCTCAAGGCAGGCCCCGTTTCTTCGGCTTCCTGGTACATAGACCGGAATTTATAAATGTGGAAAGGGCGCCCAAAGATACCTATGCGCTCCTGCTTATAAATAATATTTCCACGCGATGAGAACCTTACACGCAATGCAGCAAATAATAACAACGGCGATAGGAGGATCAATGCCAATACTGATGACAAGATATCTATCATGCGTTTGCACACACGCTGCCAGTCGGGCATCAGGTCGGGGTGTATGTGTATCAGCACCGCATCATACACGTTGCTGGTTTTTACACTGCCCGATATAATGTCGTAAAAATCGGGCAACACCTTTACCACTACAGGGCGGTAGCAAAGGCGTGTTATAATGTTTTCCAGCAAATGATGTTCTGAAGAATCAACAGCAACTATCACTTCCTCAATGCTATAATCATCTATTATCTGCTCCAGCTGTTGCAGATGGCCAAGTTGGGGCAGCAGCTTGCTCATGCCATTGCTAGCCTCCTTGTTAGAGTATATGAACCCCTCAAAAATATTGCCCAGCACCTTGGGGTTATCCACTACTTGTTTATATACATTTATGGCCTGCTGGTTGCCACCTATAATAAGCGTTTTAAAGCCTACTTTGCCCTTTACCAGGTTGCGTTTCACATGGTTATATATGATGAGGCGCAGGGTGATGGTAAAAGCTGTCTGTATGAGCAGGTAGTGCCCCGTCATACTGATGAAATAAGAATAATCTTTTTCATCGTTGGCAAAAACAGACAGTGAAATGACTACACAACCAATGATGCAGGATATAAGTGTGCGGTTGATCTCGTTAAGCCGCGACTTGCGGTACAAATCGAAGTATGTGCCTGAAAGATTGTATAAAAATAGCCAGCCAACAGGAATGATGACAATAGCATACAGATAATCGCGTGGCTGAAAAATCTGCAGGGTATCGGTTATCCCTGCCTTAAAAAGTACATGCTGCCGGTACATCCAAAAGCATACCCATGCAAGTAGTGCCGACACATAGTCGAGCAGCACCAGTTGCCGTATAGCCCTTCTCTTTACCGGGATAAGCTGCATGCTATTTTGATGTTACAACTTTTATGTTATCAAACAGCGCATAGCCATTAGCCTGCCCGTATGGCACTGCAGTTTTTATGATCAATGAATACTTGTCTGCAGGGTAGAGGCTTACAATTTCTGCAAGGTTAATATATATTTTTGTCCACTGGTCTGGAGATGGGTTAAATGCCAGGTTATTAAATTGGGGCTGGGTAGTAGCACCAGTTGTCAGTATTATAGGTATTAACCCTATAGCTATAGGTACATTGCTTTTATAGTTCAGTTCGCAAAGCACGGGTGTATTTGCAGCTATGGTAAAGTACTGTGATGCTTCAGTCGCACTATCACGAGTAGGCATATTTATATAACCTGAAGCTTGGCCTTCAAAAACCTTCGTAGGGTCTTGGGCTTTTGTTACCGTTATCATACTGTCATTACCCGGAGGAATTGGAATGGTATTGTTTATTAAACCTGTGTCTGTGTATTTAAAAAACTGACGCCCGGTTTCAAAATCTTCTTTAAAAACCATTGAAGTACTGGAAACATAACCTGTAACAGGGGTGTAGTTGATCACCTTACCCGGCTGTGCAACCAGTGTATCTATTGTATTAATGTAAAATGGGTAAGGAGATTCCTGGTCGTTAAATCCGTTTACAGCAATACCTGGCTGAAGTATAAGCTGATTGCTGCCTGTAGCAATTACCGGTATGGTGCATGGCAGGTCAAACACACCTATCGGTACACCATTATAGGTTGCAAATACAGTATTTATGTTGTGCGAACTACTGCCATAAACATCAGGGTTGCTATTTACGAACCTAAAAGAATCTATATGTACAAACGTAGGCACCTGTTCTGAAGGGTTAATAATATTACATCCTCCCAATAGCGTAGCGCCAAATAATATAAGTAAAGCGTATTTCATGTTAATACTGCAGGTAAATCTTTTGTATAACCTTTTTTAATAACGGGCTATTTTGTTAAACATTGTGCAACTCATTGTGTAGGCTCATCTTTTTTAATATCTGGTGTGCCACATCCATAGCCTGGTAGCCGTCATATACGCTTACGCGTACTGGCTTATCATGCAGTATAGCCTGTGCAAACTCAGAAAGCTCCGCATTTATAGCATTGACTGGCGCAATTTCTGGCAACTGTACAGATATTACTTTTTTAGTTCCATCCCCCATATCTACCGGAAAATCAGTGATCGAACCCTTCTCGCCTGCGTCTTTCAGTTTTATGATCTCTGTCTTTTTTTCCAGGAAATCTATGCCTATGTACGAATCACGCTGGAACAGCCTGATCTTGCGCATCTTTTTTAATGATATGCGGCTTGCTGTAAGGTTGGCTACACAGCCATTATCAAATTCTATTCTCGCATTGGCTATATCCGCGTTTTCGCTAAGTACGCTTACACCACTCGCAGATATGCGGCGTACAGGCGATTTCACCAGGTGCAGCACAATGTCAATATCATGTATCATCAGGTCCAGTATCACAGAAACATCGGTACCACGTGGGTTGAATTGTGCTAACCGGTGCCCTTCTATAAACATGGGTTGCAAAATATGGTTATCCAGGGCCAGGTAAGCGGGGTTGTACCGCTCTACATGCCCAACCTGGCATTTTACATTGGCTTCTTTTACCAGCTGCACCAGTTCGGCAGCCTCATCAAGCGTATGGGCAAGTGGCTTTTCTATAAACAGGTGTTTGCCGGCAAGCAGGCATTTTTTAGCTATATCGTAATGGGTTATTGTAGTGGTCACAACATCCAGGGCATCGCATGCAGCTATAAGTTGCTCCATATCGGTAAACCTGGGCACTTTATATTTCTGTTCTGCTATTGCTGCCTGTTCATTATTGGGGTCGTAAAAACCTACTACCTGAACATCTGCAACCTCAAGCCATTGCTGCATATGAATTTTACCGAGGTGGCCGGCCCCAAATATTCCGATCTTAAGCATTCGCGATGTGCTTGGAAGTAAAGTTTACTTTATAAAGCAAAGGCTGCAAGTTACGTATTATACATGTATTCAGAGCAGTCCCTCATCAGCAAAGCTTAGATAATTGCCAGCTGCAATTATTATATGGTCCAAAAGCTTAATGTCCATAAATGCGGCCGATTCCTTCAGCTTACGGGTAAGCTGTATGTCTTCCTGGCTGGGTTGCTTGTTGCCCGATGGATGATTGTGCGCAATAATGAGACTGCTGGCATTGTTGAGCAATGCGTTTTTTAGTATGATGCGTATGTCTGCCACCGTAGCTGTCAAACCACCACTGCTTATTATCTCGTGGCGTATCATCCTGTTGGCTGGGTTCAGGTACAGCACGCACATAGCCTCGTAGGTAAGGTCCTGTAGCAGCGGCATTACTACTTGCGCCGAATGCTTGCTTTCGGTAAAGGTTTGCCTGTCTAGCCCCTCGCTTAGCTGCCTCCGTCGTCCTAATTCCATTGCTGCAGCAATGGTTATTGCCCTTGCTTCACCAATGCCTTTTACTTTTTGCAGTTCTGCAATGCTAAGTCGCCCAAGTTCCTGTAAGTTGTTATGGGCCAGGGCCAATATCTCACGCGCAAGTTCCAACGCGCTCTTTTCCCTTGTACCACTGCTTATAAGTATGGTGAGCAACTCAGCATCAGTAAGCGCTGAAGCAGTGCGTTGCAGCATTTTCTCCCGCGGGCGGTCATCTTCACTCCAGTTTTTTATGCTGTTTGATATTTTTTCCATTGCGTTCTTATTTATCTATTTACAGCTTCTCCACCCTAAACCAGTCCACATCAGCCCATCCACTATCATTAGTTTGAGATTGCCGGGTACAGAACAAACCTGCTTTCGCACCAATCCACTTTCCGGCTACCGCAATAAACTCGTCACCGGCATCTGTAAAATGCTGTCCGTCAAGACTATAACTAAAGCGGCAGTGAGCTCTATTAGTAACCCTAACTCTAAAATAAACTGTTGTACCAGTTGCCTTTCCTAAAACAGTTTCCAGCTCAGCATTACCTTTATCGGCATCCTTACAAATGCTGTAAACCATATAATTGCCATCATTCCTGCTTTCAATGGCTATATCGGCGTAACTCATACCCATTATCACCAATCCTGCCTTCTCATGTTCTAGTTTGAGGTTAGGTTTAAACGTTAGCTTGGTAGTAATCCTAAACTCCTCAGCCGGGAATTTTTGCAATAGAACATTAGGTGCAAACCAGAGATTAGCAACACTATCTGCCTTATAAGAATAGAGTCGCAGTGTGCCATTTGCCGAGTTCATAAAGCTCCATGCAGGTTGGGGGTTAGCCATCCATTGCCATTGCAGCCCAAGCATGTTGTTATTAAATTCATCACTTTCAGCAGGGGTTTCTATTGGGTAAGTTTCGCCCACATTGGGTTTCTTATAGGTGACAACGGGTTCACCTTTTCCATCGCCATCTCTATCCGTACCTATTATAGGCCAATCATTTACCCAGTGCATAGGCTGCAGGTGCACTACCCGGCCATAAGCGACTCTGTCCTGGAAGTGCAGAAACCAGTCTTCATCTGTTTGTGTGGTTACCCATGCACCTTGGTGCGGTCCATTAATTAAAGAATGCCCCTGGTCCATTACCTCTTTTCGTTCGTATGGTCCATAAATATTTTTAGCTCGCAATACCACCTGCCAGCCTGTGCTTACACCACCTGCAGGGGCAAAAATGTAGTAATAACCATTGCGTTTATAGAGTTTAGGCCCTTCGATAGTAGGGTCCGTTTTGTGCCCATCGTAAACGATCACCCCATCGTCTATTACTTTGTCACCTGCTTTGTTTAGCTTTTTTAGTACCAGTACACTTTTTATACCCGCCCGGCTACCTGCATATGCATGCACCATGTAGGCTTGTCCGTCATCGTCCCACAGCGGACAAGGATCTTCCAAGCCTTTCCCAGCTGTTACTAATACCGGCTCACTCCATGGCCCTTCCGCTTTTTGTGTCTTAATAACATATATGCCATAGTCAGGATCGGGAAAATAGATGTAAAATTCATTGTTGTGATACCGGATACTGGGTGCCCAAACGCCATTGCCATGCTGTGGTTTATTATATATATCGTAAGGTGGCAGCTTTTTTAGGGCATGGCCTATCAGTTTCCAGTTCACCAGATCTTTCGATTGCAGGATTGGCAGTCCTGGCATATCTGTAAAAGAAGATGATACCATATAAAAATTATCACCTACCCTTATGGCATCGGGGTCTGAATAATCTGCATTTAGTACAGGATTCTTATAAGTACCATCTCCATTATCAGCTACCCAAACCTTTGATACGTAATTTTCCTGCGCAAAAGACTGTGATACCAGGAGCATCATAGCAGAAAAAAGGAAACCCCTCAGCGATATCATAGCACAATTTAAGGCGATAAATGATAAATAGTTATGAGTGGCATATGCATTACCATAGCTGGCGATAATAAAAGGATCTAGTACCTGCTTATAATAATTACTTATACCCGCTTACTCATTTATAAAAGCATGTTTATAACTTCGCTGACTAAAATGAACTTCCGTGGCTACCTGCTTTTCTTATTTACCATATAGCGAAACCGGATATTTTTCAAAATTAATTACTGATTACCTTTCTGGTAGCCCAACCCTGAAACCTTTCTATACTTATGCACCTACTCAACAGGGTATGGATGAGGCTATATTGGAAAGAAGCAATTATCCTGTGAACCGTGAATTGCTCACCAATGTGTTGAATAAGCAATATGCCGAGCTACAGAAGCACGAAAAGGTGGTACACAACCTGCAGTTGCTGCAGCAGGATAATACCTACACTATATGTACTGCTCATCAACCTAACCTGATGACCGGGTACCTGTACTTTGTGTACAAGATAATTCACGCCATAAAGCTTGCAGAAGATTTAAAAACAGCACACCCCGATAAGAACTTTGTGCCTGTTTACTACATGGGAAGTGAGGATAACGATATAGAGGAGCTAGGTACATTTCGTTACAATGGCGATAAATATGTGTGGGATGGTGATGGCCAGACCGGCGCAGTAGGCCGTATGGATACTAAAAGTTTAAGGCCTATACTGAATGTGCTCTTTAAATTGCTGGGACCACCTGGTGTGAACAGCGACGATCTGAAAAATATATTGTCTGAAGCATACCTGTACCACAATACCATAGCCGATGCTACGCAATACCTGGTAAACAAATTGTTTGGCCAGTTTGGACTTATTATATTAAACCCTGACGACGCTGAATTAAAAAGGTCTTTTATATCGGTGATGCGCGACGATCTGTTGCATCAAAATGCTTTTGGCCTGGTGACCGACCAGATAGAACAACTGGAAAGTAATTACAAATCGCAGGCCCACCCACGGCCTATCAACCTTTTTTACCTGAAGGATAGCCTGCGCGAACGCATTGAAAAGAAGGGCGCCGAGTGGGTGGTGGTGAATACAGGTATTAAATGGACTGAAACTGCACTACTGGCTGAGCTGGACACAAACCCTGAACGTTTTAGCCCCAATGTGATACTTAGGGGCATGTACCAGGAAACACTATTGCCCAATGTTGCCTTCATAGGTGGAGGCTCAGAAGTGGCATACTGGTTGGAACTAAAGAAAGCATTTGCACATTACCATATTTTTTATCCTGCTATTTTGTTGCGCCAATCGGTATTATGGCTCACCCCTGCACAGTCTAAAATGAGAAAGCAACTTGATTTCTCCATTAACGATATTTTTAAACCTGAAGGTGTATTGATAAAGGAATTCCTGCTCAAAAACAGCAATGACGACTGGCAAACACATGAAGAAGCAATTGCAATAGAAAATGTACTAGGCAATGTAAAGCAAAAGGCTGTAGCGCTTGACCCTACACTTAGGGCATCTGCTGAAGCTTCCCTGGTAAAAATAAAATATCAGCTACAAGTACTGGAAAAGAAGATGCTGCGTGCTGAAAAGAAAAAAATGCAGGTGCACCTTGCCAAGATAGCCAAGATGAAGAATAATATCTTTCCTAATAATGGTTTGCAGGAAAGAGTGGAGAACTTTTCAGAGTATTTTCTTGTATATGGTTATCCTTTCTTCGATGTATTGAAAAATGCCATGCAGCCATTTAATAACGAATTCCTGGTTGTGGAAGACGTAGCCTGGAATGAGGCATAATTTTTGCTTTTTTATTAAGTAGTTTTATATAATAATTTTCCCATGAAAAAAATAGCCGTAATTCTTGTCTTATTTGTATCAACAGCACAGTTGGCCAGTGCACAGATACCTGTACTTAGCGCCCTGCCAAAGTTTGACCTTGGTATAAAAGCAGGGGTAAACTACGAGCAGCTAAACGGGAGCGGCGTAAGTTCTGATTATAATCCCGGTTTCCAGGGTGGCATATTTATGGGCTTGCGCAAAAAAAGAATTGGGGTGCAGATAGAGGGACTGGTCAGTTTTTCAAAATATAACCTGGTTGACTCCGTTCACAACGGTGAATTTAAAGCCACCTATATAAATATACCAGTGCTGTTTGAATATAAGGTAATACCGTTATTGTGGTTGCAGATAGGCCCTCAATATAGCGGAATAGTATCTGTTAAAAGTACAAACGGTTTCGTAGGCGATGCCAAAAATATTTTTAAATCTGGGACAGGCTCAGGTGTTGTGGGATTGGAGTTGAAATTGCCATTGCATATTAATGTTGGTGCCCGCTACATACTAGGCATCACAGACCTCAATAATAACGGGGGCGATGCCTGGAAACAAAGAGTGTTCCAGGTACATGTGGGATTAGCATTCCTGTAGTACTTATTCTACCATACTCAAAAAGCGGCACCATATGATGTCGCTTTTTTAATTTCAGTCTTTTAATTCTGAATCTGTGCTGGCTAACTATGCTACGCTGTTAACGCATAAATGAAAATACATGCAGGTGATTGGGACAGCCGTATTTCTTTGTGGTTGCTGCACACGAAGATAAAAAGACAATAGCTGCTAAAGCTATTAACTGAGTTGTACGACGGATGGTAGATGATAAACGCATAGAAAACTTTCTTAAAAGTAATAGTAACAAAGGATGTTTACCTTTATGACGAAGATAATATTTTTTTGATGAAGTATATACATTTTATAGCGATGGGTGGCGCCATCATGCATCAATTGACATTGGCATTACATAAAAAGGGTTATAAAGTAACCGGAAGTGATGATGAAATCAACGATCCAGCCAGGAGTAACCTCGCTGCTGCAGGCTTGTTGCCTGAAAAAATGGGCTGGTTCCCAGAGAAAATAACTAAGGATATTGATGCTATAGTATTGGGTATGCATGCACGGGCAGATAATCCGGAGTTGTTAAAAGCACAGGAACTGGGCATACCAATATATTCGTTTCCCGAATACGTTTTTGAAATAAGCAAAAATAAGAGAAGAGTGGTGATAGCGGGTAGCCATGGTAAAACCACCATCACATCTATGGTGATGCATATACTCCGGCACAACAACATGAAGTTTGATTACCTGGTAGGTGCCAAAGTAGCGGGTTTTGATGAATCTGTTCACCTGAGCGATGCACCGCTTATTATATTGGAAGGTGATGAATATCCGGCATCGGTTATAGAAAAACGTCCGAAGATATTTTTCTACCATCCCCATATAACAGTTATCAGCGGTATAGCATGGGACCATATCAACGTTTTCCCTACATACGAGAATTACCTGAGCCAGTTTGAAGAATACCTGCGGGGTATAGAAGCAGGCAAAGTGGTGTTTTATAACGAGGAAGATGAAGCGGTACGAAAAGTTATTGCAACATCAACCTTCCACCTGCAGGCCATACCCTACCACATACCAGCCTATCATTATGAGAATGGTAAAGCTGTACTGGATACAGAAGATGGCCCCGTTACACTTTCCATCTTTGGCAGGCACAACCTGTTGAACCTTGAAGCAGCTATTGCTGTATGTACGCAATTGCATGTGAGCAGACAGAAGTGCCTGGAAGCCATACAATCTTTTACTGGTGCAGCACGCAGGTTAGAGCTCCTGAAGGAGGAAGAAGGGCTAGTAGTGTACCGCGATTTTGCCCATGCTCCATCAAAACTAAAAGCTACGCTTGATGCTGTACGCGAAGCATATGCGGATAAAAAGCTCATAGCCTGTTTTGAGCTGCACACATTCAGTAGCCTCAACGAGCAGTTTTTAAGCGAGTACAAACATGCTATGGATAGCTGTGACAATGCGATTGTTTATTTCAGCCACCACGCATTGCAGCTTAAAGGCTTGCCAAACCTTGACAAAGAAACCGTGAAGCGGTTTTTTGGCCGTGAAGATCTTTTGGTCATTGACGACAAGGAAACATTGAAAACTGAGATCGGTGAATTGATAGCCCATGCTACCCAACCGGTGTGCTTGTTGCTGATGAGTTCAGGTACTTTCGATGGAATTGACTGGAATACTGTAAGTTCGCAAAAGTAAATTTCAATACCTGCAAATATGTCTAAGCTGAGCCTGAAAAAACCTATTATATTCTTTGACCTGGAAACAACCGGCACAGATGCCGCCAAAGACCGTATAATAGATATGGCACTGGTGAAACTGATGCCTGATGGCACCAGGGAGAGCTTTATAAAAAGGGTGAACCCAGGTATACCAATACCCGCAGAAACTACTGCCATACATGGTATAACAGATGAAGACGTAAAAGATAGCCCTACTTTTAAACAGGTAGCTCATAATCTGTATGAATGGATGAAGAATTGTGATCTTGGTGGTTATAACTCTGCCCGGTTCGATCTTCCCATGCTTGCTGAAGAGTTTTTAAGGGCCGGTATAAATGTGGACTTTACAGAGCGGCATATGGTAGATGTGCAGCAGATATTTTTTAAGATGGAAAGCCGCACGCTTAGCGCCGCTTACGCTTTTTACTGCAACAAGCAGATGGAAAATGCCCATAATGCTGAGGCTGATATCCTGGCTACAATTGAGGTGCTGGAAGCACAATTGGATAAATATACAGACCTGACCAACGATGTGCAGACCCTGCATAATTATACGACCACCGACCAATATGTGGACTATGCACGCCGTATGATAATGAAAGATGGTCACCCTGTGTTTAATTTCGGTAAGCACAAGGGAAGGAAGGTAGAAGAAATATTTACCATAGAACCGCAATACTACGACTGGATGATGGGAGCCGATTTTTCTCTCCACACCAAACAAAAAATATCTGAAATACTGAACCGCATGAAGCTGCAGAAATCGGGGTTGAAACTTTAAATGCTTATTTAATAAGCTGATAGCTTTCTGCTTAACATTATTTCTTAGTTTTGACGCTTATAATTTTACCCCGGCATTGGATAAGCTTGTAATCATACCAACCTACAACGAAAAAGAAAATATTGAAAAGATCATCGCAAAGGTGTTGTCTTTGGCTGGCGGGTTTCATATACTTATAGTTGATGACGGCAGCCCCGATGGCACAGGCGACATAGTAAAGGCCTTGCAGGTGCAGCATAAAGGCCGCCTGCATATTGTAGAGCGTAAAGGAAAACTTGGCTTGGGTACAGCATACATATTCGGCTTTACATGGGCTTTACAGCACGATTACGAGTACATTTTTGAAATGGACGCAGATTTCTCTCACAATCCTGATGATCTTGAACGACTGCATGCAGCATGCGCCAAAGGTGCAGATGTGGCAGTAGGCAGCCGTTATACCAATGGTGGCAAGGTTGTAAATTGGCCGTGGGATCGTAAACTTATATCCAGGGGTGGTGCTTTGTACACCAAGCTCATCACGTTTATGCCTGTACAAGACCCTACAGCCGGTTTTGTGTGTTACAGGAGCAAGGTTTTGCGTACCATACCTTTAGACAAAGTAAAATTTATCGGTTACGCTTTCCAGATAGAGATGAAATACCGGGCGTGGAAGCTCGGTT
>JABDEZ010000047.1 GCA_013286835.1 Bacteroidota bacterium | reverse complement strand
TGTGGAAGCAGGCGTGCCGGGTGCTGAAAATACAGAGTGGTCGCGCGTGACGCTTGGTGACCTATACCTTAATATGGGTAATTTGGATAGCGCAAGTATAGTTTATCGTACAGCGCTAGTATATAGACCCAATTACCCGTTTGCTGAAATGGGCATGGCTAAGGTAGAAAAAGCAAGGAATAATTATGCTGGTGCTATTGAGCATACTAAAAATGCAATAAAGGTAATTAGCGAAGTAGCCTTTGTAAGCTATCTGGGTGATCTATATGAATTGCAAGGCAATGCAGCCAAAGCAAAAGAAGTGCATGATGATGTGGTGAATCTGCTACTGGATGGAGAAAAAGAACAACCTGCCGATGCACCTATAAAGCACAATATAAGTCGCGAGATGGCAATGGCTTACCTGGCAGATCATAATCTGGACAAGGCTTTGCAATATGCGCAGACAGATATAAATATGCGCCCTGAAAATATTGATGCAAACAATCTTTTGGCCTGGATATATTACCTGAAAGGTGATTATGCTAATGCGAAAATACATGCAAACAAGATGTTACTGACCAATACTAAAAATGCCAATACACTTTTTGAGGCTGGAGTTATTTACGAGAGCGCTGGCGACCCCACTAAAGGTAAGTTGTTGATACAGCAGGCAAAAAGTACAAGTCCATACATAGACCAGAAAATAGTTAGCCAGTCTAAGTTGCTGTAATGAAGAAGTACGCTGCAGTTTTAATTATCCTGTTGTTATGTGTGCTGCAAACCTATGGCCATACTATCAATTACCAGCTGGATAGAGATAGTAATGGTTCGGTATTTTTGAAATACCTGCTGTTGGGTTACGAGCACATTATACCCCTTGGCTTCGATCATATCCTGTTCATACTCTGTGTGTTCTTCCTCAATACCAGTATAAAAAAGATAGTACTGCAGGCATCTATGTTCACCATAGCGCATTCTATTACCCTTGGTCTGGCTATGTACGGTATTATAAAGCCACCGACCAATATTGTGGAACCACTTATAGCATTATCCATAGTATTCCTTGCGCTTGAGAATGTGTATTCCAGCAAAGTAAAGCCATGGCGAATGGTTATGATCTTCATATTCGGTATGGTACACGGTATGGGCTTTGCCGGGGCGCTGTCTCAATTGGGAATGCCTCAGTATGCCTTCGCAACGGCGCTCATCAGTTTTAATGTGGGCGTGGAACTGGGCCAGCTCAGCATTATACTGTTCATGTACTTTGTAGTGGCAAAAACATTTTCAGGCAAGCCCTGGTATCGTAAGCGTATTGTTATCCCGGCCTCCCTTATTATAGCGCTTATAGCAAGTTACTGGACCATTGAGCGTATTTTCTTCACTGCATAGCCAGGGTAAAATATTGCGGACGTGTGGTTACTATAGTGGCATGCTTTATTAAAAAAAATACTGTTGGCTTTTATGGCTACCTTCACAGACATTGATATTCAGTCGATGCGGGTAAAAAGAACACAAAATGGATGTCAGGGAACTGAAAGAACAGATAGACGGTATACGCAATGCTATGTCTCGTGAGCAGAATGGTGTAAACACCAATAAAAAAGCTAACCTGCAGGTTTGGGAAAACCGTATAGCCGATATTGAGGATGAAATAGTAGTAAAGCAAAAAGAGGAAGATAAACAAGCCGCGCAGATTGCTGCTGCTGTGGTTACAGAATAAATATTTTAGATAGTACACCTGTTGCGGCACGTTCTTTTTATAACATAAATTAAATAGAAATTGATTTATGGAAAAGCGTGTAATTGGTGTAATACTTACTTTGCTAGGCGTGCTGGGGCTGATAATAGCGGGCGTTAACTTTGTTTCTCACGGCGCTGGCGAAGGTAGCAGTTTGAGGGCTTTAGCTGTGTACGGTATTGTGGGGCTATTATTCTTTTTCTCAGGTATTGGCCTAATACGCAGTACCCGCGATATTGCAAAAAATAATGAGCATGTAAGCTAATTACATGCTCATTATTTTTTAGTAATGCTTGTTTCATTCCAGCGAATGTATGCCGTGTAGGAGGCGTTTCCAACGCATGTCAGCAATGGGGCCGCCATCGCCATAGCTGAGCCATACAAACCATGCTTTACCTACAATGTGATCTTCTGGTACAAAACCCCAATAACGGGAATCAAGCGAATTGTGACGATTGTCGCCCATCATCCAGTAGTAGTCCATCTTAAAAGTGTAAGCTGTAGCCGGTTTCCCGTTGATGATGAAATTGCCATTGCGCTCTTCCATAGTATTACCTTCATAATTAACAATAATACGCCGGTACAAGGCTATGTTGCTGGGTGTTAAGGTAACTGTAACACCTGCCCTTGGTATTGTTATAGGTCCATAGTTATCCCTGTTCCATTTAAAATTGCTGGTGTCTAAAGGGAATACCCATTCCCCAGCTTCTTTTGGGGCTGTGCCTGCAGGTTCTTCTTCATATAAGTCAACTGAAGTAACATTAAATGCTTTCTGTAAGGCTGCTACCTGGTCGTTTGCAAGGTTGTAAATATATACGCTATTGTTTAGTGTTGCAACCAGTTCCATATCATCATCCACTGCTGGCGGTCTTCCGTTTGTTCTTACCACGTAATTTAGTTTGGAATGAGGATACAATGTATTGAGTTGACCATTTACATATACTTGTGCATTCTTCACTTCAACAACGTCACCCGGTATGCCTACACACCTTTTTATCAGGTTCTCTTTCTTGTCAACCGGGCGCGTAACGATATGGTAGTTGCTTAGTATGGCATCCCTGCCATATAGACGGCACAGCTGGTAATAATCCATGTCAGGCTTTTCTATAATTGCGGTATCACCTGAAGGGCCATTAAAGACTACAATGTCATTGCGCTCTACATGTCCAAAACCCGGTAAGCGATGGTATTTCAATTCAACTGCATCAGTATATGATTTTCCACCGGTCAAGGGAATTGTGTTATGTATTAGAGGCAATGCAAGTGGCGTATTGGGGATGCGAGGGCCGTAGGCCATTTTATTTACAAACAGGTAATCATTGATGAGTAAGGTGCCTTCCATAGAGCCGCTAGGTATGGTATATGCCTCGCACGAAAACGTGCGGATAAGGGTTGCTGTAAATAAAGCAAACACGCCTGCATCCAGCCATTCGCGCCAGGCGGGCTTTTTTGCTTTGGCACTTTTACTTGCCGCAACCTTTCTTCTTCTAAATAACATGATGGAAAATATTTAGTGTGGCAATAGCAACGCCGATTATATGTTATTTATTGTATGGGTAATATTGCTTAGCGGGATATATCGAACGTTAATTTCAAAAATAGATCAATGATAATTTGAAAAATGAACACTGTTCAGTAAATTTGCATTGTAAATGTGATTATGGGTATTACAGAAAGGAAAGAACGGGAAAAACAGGAAATGCGCGACAAGATAATTGACGCGGCTATTTCTATGTTTTTAGAGGAGGGGTATGAAAAAACATCCATTCGCAATATAGCAGAAAAAATAGAGTACAGTCCCGCAACAATCTATTTATACTATAAGGATAAAGATGAATTGTTGTATGATGTACAAAAGCAAGCCTTTGGCAAGCTGGATGATGTATTCAGGGAAAAGATAACAGCCGCAGATCCATTTGAGCGCCTGGAGCAAATATGTCGCACCTATGTGTGGTTCGGCATTAATAATCCTGAGTTGTATGATCTTATGTTTATCATAAAGGCCCCTATGAATGCGATAGACGATAACGAGTGGCACAATGGTGATCAGGCCCTGAATGCACTAATAGGCTGTGTGACAGAGTGTCTGAGTAAACAAGAGATCAGGTTTTCAGACCCACGTGTTGCAGCATTGTCCATATGGTCAATGGGGCATGGCCTTATATCGTTAAACATACGTTGCCGTATAAAAGAAGAACTTATTGGTGATATAGACAAAGAAAAAATGATCAATAAGTGTATCAATGAATACGTACAACTAATTAAAAAATAATAGCCAATAGCTCAGTATCTAGTTTAGGACACTGAGCTATATTTTTTGCCTCATTAATAAACAGTGTTCATTATGTCAACAACAATAAACAAAAAAATTACGTTCATTTACATTGCGTTGTTTTTATGTGGATCGCTTTTGTCAAAAGCTCAGTCCAGTACACTTGATGCATATATCCAGGAAGCATTTAGCAATAACAATGGATTAAAACAGCAACAGTTACAGTGGCAGAAATCGCTTTTTGCACTTAAAGAAGCTCGTTCCCTATTCTACCCTAATGTAAGTGTGTTGGGCAGTTATAACAAAGCTGATGGTGGCCGTACCATAGACCTGCCTATTGGCGATCTGTTTAACCCGGTGTATAGCACGTTGAATCAAATTACGGCAAGCAATTCTTTTCCCACATTGAAGAATGAATCTATCCTGCTGAACCCGGACAACTTTTACGACGCAAAATTCAGAACTGTGTTGCCACTTGTAGATGCAGAGATATACTACAATAAAAAAATTAAGAAGGTAATGATCAGCCAGCAGCAGGCTGCAGTAAACGTGTATAAGCGCGAACTGGTGAAGGAGGTGAAATATGCATACTATCAGTACTACCAGGCGAGCAAGGCTATTGACATTTATAATAACTCGCTGCAGTTGGTAACTGAAAATATAAGGGTTAATGAAAGCCTGCTGCGCAATGGGGTAAGGAACAGCACTGCACTTACAAGAGCAGAAACTGAAAAACAAAAGATAAACGCATCAATAACAGAGTCTGAAAACAACAAGAAAAATGCACAGGCCTATTTCAACTTCTTACTTAACAAGCCACTTACTGAAGCTGTGGCTATAGATACAGACGCTGTAGCGCAGCTACCCAATGTTGTGGAAGAAAATACCTTGGATGTAACACAGCGGGAGGAGTTATTGCAGCTTAAAGATGCTACTGCTATCTACGCCTTGAATACCAAACTCAAAAAGGCATACATGGTGCCGAAGCTCAATACTTCTTTAGACTTAGGTTCGCAAGGCTTCAACTGGCAATACAATAATAAAACACAGTACTATTTCTGGGGCGTAAACCTGCAATGGGATCTGTTTGCCGCCGGACGTAACAATTATAAAATAAAACAAGCCGGTATAGATCAGGCTGGTTCAATCATAGCATATGATGATGCAGAAAAAAGTTTTATGCTGCAACTTACCCAGGCGCTGAACAACTATAACTCTGCCCTGGCAAATTATAAAAGTGCAGAAGAACAGTTGCAACTGGCTACCAAATACTATAGCGATCAGCTAAAAGTATATAAAGAAGGACAGTTGCTGTACATAGAGCTGATAGATGCACTCAACCAACTGACAGGCGCCAAACTACAAGAAAGTATTACACTGGCAAATGTGCACATTGCCGCAGCTGCAATAGAACGTAACAAGGCTTCTTATCCGATCAACAACAAATAAAATATACACAACATGAAAAAAATTGCATTCATAATATTGGTTTTTCCCTCCATGGTATTCCTGGCAGCTTGCGGGCATAAAAAAGAAGCTGCAAATGTTGTAGCTACAGATGCCATACCGGTGAAAATTATGGCACTTAATAAGCAGAATGATACAACTTCAATCGCAGTATCAGGACAGTTTACTACCGATGATGAGGTGTACCTGTCTTTCAAAACCGGTGGCATCATTAACCACATATACGTAAAGGAGGGGGATGCTGTGAAGAAAGGACAACGGTTAGCTACCCTAAATTTAACTGAAATAAACGCACAGGTGGACCAAGCCAAACTGGCGTATGAAAAAGCGACGCGAGATTACCAGCGTACACAATCGTTATATAAGGATAGTGTGTACACACTGGAGCAATTACAAAATTCAAAAACTACGGTTGACCTTGCCCGCCAGCAGTTAAACACTGCCGAGTTTAACCTTACTTATTCAGAAATAAGAGCTACTGCTAATGGCTTTGTGTTGCATAAAATGGTGAGTGAAGGACAATTGGTAAATTCCGGAACACCCGTGTTCCAGACCAATGGTGCTGGGGCTGGCAATTGGATTTTAAAGGTAGGTATAAGTGATAAAGAATGGGCAGCAATACATGCAAATGATAAAGCAATTATAAGTCTGGAATCTATGCCAGGTAAATCATTTGAAGGTAAAGTAGTGCGCAAAACAGAAGGGGTTGATGCAGCTACGGGATCTTTTGGTGCAGATATACAATTAATCGGTGAGAAGCCTTCTTCTCTTGGTGCGGGTATGTTTGGCAGGGCTATTATTCTTGGTAGCACAACATCTGCTAACGATGGCGAATGGGTTATTCCATACGATGCTTTGCTGGATGGTGATAATAATGCAGGTTATGTATTTATCACCAACGATAATAAAACCGCTACTAAAATAAGGGTAACTGTAGCGGGGATAAAGAAAGATCAAGTGATCATCACTGATGGGTTGCAAAGCGCTAAGGCACTCATTATTTCTGGCGGTGCATATTTAACTGAAAATAGTCCTATCAAAATCATTCAATAACAAGCTAAAAAAGCTGCAATGAAAATATCTGAATATGCGGTAAAAAATTACCAATTCACACTGGTTATTTTTATCATGGTCATTGTTTTGGGCATCTCAACGATTATGACTATGCCCAGGTCTGAAGACCCTGAAACACATGCGCCCACTTTCCCCATAATAGTTGTGTACCCCGGTACCAGCCCCAAAGATATGGAAGAGTTGGTAGTGAAACCTTTGGAGAAAGAAATATATAGTCTTGAAAGCATAAAGCGCATACGTACCAGCATTAGCGATGGTATTGCCGTGATACGCGTGGAGTATAAATACAACAGTAACGTAGAAAATAAATACCAGGAGATAGTGCGCGTAGTAAATAGTAAGCGCGCAGAATTGCCATCTGATATATTTAGCATTGAGGTGCAGAAATTTCAACCTTCTGATGTGAATATTATGCAGTTGGCGCTGATATCAGAAAATGCTCCGCGTGATAAAATGAAGTACTATTCAGATAAATTGCAGGACGAGCTGGAGAAAGTACCGTCAATAAAGAATGTAAAGATATTTGGGTTGCCAGATCAACAGGCACGTATAGATCTGGACCTGAATAGAATGGCCCAGATGCATATACCACTAAGCGCAGTAATGGGCAGCATACAAAGTGAAATAGCAGATATACCAGGAGGTAGTGTGGATGCAGGCAATAAGACGTTTAACATAAAGACAAGTGGCAATTACAGGTCGGTAGATGAGATAAGCAATACTATTGTGTATGCTGCGAATGGTAAGAATATTTTTTTGAAGGATGTAGCCAAAGTGTATAAGGGTTATGAAGAAGAAAAATACCTGACCAGGCTTAATGGTCATCGTTGTGTGTATATAGTGGCTGCACAAAAAGATGGCGAAAATATAGGCAACGCACAAAAATTATATAAGCCTGTAATAGAAAAATTTAAAAAGACCTTGCCGTCTGACATGGACCTGGTAATGAGCTTTGACCAGGCTGATAATGTGAATCATAGACTAAGCGGCCTGGGAGAAGATTTTTTGATTGCCATTTTACTAGTAGCAATAACCCTTTTACCCCTTGGTTTCAGACCAGCGCTCATAGTAATGATATCTATTCCACTTTCGTTGGCCATTGGTATTACGCTGTTACATGTGTTTGGTTATAACCTTAACCAGCTCAGTATTGTGGGGCTTGTAGTAGCGCTTGGGTTGTTGGTGGATGATAGCATAGTTGTAGTTGAAAATATAGAACGTTGGATGTTGGAAGGCCATACAAGGTATGAGGCTACACTGAAGGCAACAGGGCAAATAGGGCAGGCTGTAGTAGGGTGCACAGCGGCCTTGATCATAGCATTTATGCCCTTGTTGTTTTTACCTGAAGGCGCTGGTGATTTTATACGGGGCTTGCCTTTGGCAGTTGTACTTTGCGTAATAGCTAGTATGGCAATTTCCCTCACCATCATTCCGTGGCTAAGCAGTATTTTACTAAAGGAACATACTGGCAACCCTGAAGGTAATATCTTCATGCGTGCCCTTAAAAAAATAATACATGGCAGCTATGCCCGCTTGTTGGATGTAGCCCTGAATGCTCCCGTAAAAACCATTGTGGTAGCCGTTCTCATCTTTGGCGGCTCTATTTTCGTATTCAAGCTGGTAGGTTTCAGTTTGTTCCCTGCATCTGAGAAACCACAATTCCTGGTTAATATCACAACACCACCGCAATCAAATCTACCCTATACAAATAGTGTAAGTAAACTAATTGAAAAAGAACTGCAAAAGGAACCACTGATCAAGTACTTTTCTACAAATGTGGGTAAGGGTAATCCACGTGTATATTATAATGAGTCGCCAGAAAATGAACGTTCAGATTATGCACAAGTATTTGTTCAATTAGACCCTGCAACAACGCCTGATGAAAAACTGGCGTTGATAGAGCGACTGCAAAAGAAATGGACACCATATCCCGGTGCAAAAGTAGAAGTGAAAAACTTTGAACAAGGACCACCCATTGTTGCACCGGTGGAGATAAGACTATTTGGAGATGATCTGGATACCTTGAGGATGCTGGCTGGACAAATGGAGCAACTGTTGAAAAATACAGACGGTACTATTTATGTATCAAACCCGGTAAGCCTGTTAAAGTCTGATATTAAGGTAGATATTAACAGGGAGAAAGCCCAGCTGCTGGATGTGCCTACCGTAAATATTGATCGCACTGTGAGGCTGGCTATAGCTGGCCTTAACATGGGTAAGTTCACAGACGATAATCAAAAAGACTTTGACATTATACTTACACGGCAGCAGGCAGATCGTCCCAATCTGGATCTTTTAAGTAATCTGTTTGTCAATAATAGTAAAGGACAGGCTATACCGCTAAATCAGCTGGCTACGCTAAAGCTTGAGGCTTCTCCGGTAAGTATCAATCACCAGGAAAAGATTCGAGTGGTATCTGTAAAGGCTAATGTAAAAAAAGGTTTCCTGGCAGATAGGGTGATAAAGGATGTGATCAACAAGATGGATCAGGTAAAACTACCTGCGGGCTACAGCTATGAAATGGGAGGTGAGGTGGAATCAAGCAATGACTCGTTTGGTGGCTTACTTACTATTATTATCATTACTGTGTTTATGTTTATTGCTGTATTGATACTGGAATTCAGGACATTTAAAAGCACACTTATTGTTCTGTCGGTTATCCCCTTGGGCATAGTAGGTGCGGGCATGGCGTTGTGGGTTACAGGTAATTCATTATCTTTTGTGGCTATTATTGGCCTTATAGCCCTTGCAGGTATTGAAGTTAAGAATACGATACTCCTGGTCGATTTTACCAATCAATTAAGAGCACAGGGAAAATCGCTGGAAGAGGCAATACGTGAGGCCGGAGAGGTACGTTTCTTACCCATCATTCTTACTTCGCTCACGGCTATAGGAGGATTAATGCCTATAGCGGTTTCCACCAACCCACTTATTGCACCACTTGCTATTGTATTAATAGGTGGGCTCATCAGCTCTACATTATTATCCCGTATTGTTACACCGGTAGTCTATAAACTGATGCCACCAAAGGTTGATAGGTTGGGAATTGCAGTGCATGAATAGGTACAACTAATGATGTTAAGAGTGTACAAAATAATAAGGAAGGGCTTTTAGGAGGCCTTTCCTTATTATTTTTGAGATTGTCTACTATGAATACACTGTTCTGGTTCAATAATTAAGCTACAATTCTATATATATTATGTCGCTATGGAATGATTTTTATTTATTGTAGTTTTTACCTCAAATACATGAGAATATAAATGAAGAAACTTATAATCTTAATCATAGTTCTCTTATGTACCCATAACTCATACGCCAGGCGTAATGACAGTCTCTGGATGGCCAGGCGCTACACCAAAATAGAGCAGTATATTCCTATGCGCGATGGAACACGTTTGTTCACATCCATCTATGTACCGGATAATAACGCAGAGGAGCATCCTATATTGCTTACGCGTACTCCTTATTCCTGTACTCCTTACGGTCCTGATACGCTCAGGGATTTCTGGAGCACCTATGAGAAGGCATACCTGCAGGAGCATTATATACTTGTAGTACAGGATGTGCGTGGGAAATGGATGAGTGAAGGTAAGTTTGAAGATGTACGTCCTTGCAAAACGGAGAAAAAAACAAATAAGGACGTTGATGAAATTACTGATTGTTGGGATACTATTGACTGGTTGATAAAGAATATACCTAATAACAATGGCAAAGTAGGTCTGTTTGGTACTTCATACCCTGGTTTTTATTCACTTATGGGGGCTGCCTGTGGCCATCCTGCACTGGTAGCTGTTAGTCCGCAGGCACCATGTATCGACTGGTTCACAGGCGATGATGATCATCATAATGGGGCCTTCTTTGTTATGGATGAATTTGACTATGACGGACCATATGGCCTTGGGTTTGGTGTACCTCATCCGCAACCTACCTCCAAGCCGCCACTTTCAATTAGCTATCCTGTACATGATAACTACAAGTTTTATCTTGAAAATGAACCATTATCTAAACTGACGCGGCTTACCGGAGATACTATACGCTTCTGGAAAGATTTGATGAACCACGCCGACTATGATGATTGGTGGAAAGCCCGCGATGCCCGCAAGGCTGCCAAAGATCTGAAACCTGCTATGCTGTGGGTAGGCGGTACTTTTGATGCTGAAGACAACTGGGGGGCATGGAATGGCTACCTCACAGCTGAGAAAAACAATCCGCATATGGCATTCAATAAATTGGTTATGGGGCCATGGTATCATGGCCAATGGTCTAATAACGATGGAACGCACTTAGGTAATATCAATTTTGGTAGTAATACGGCAACATGGTATCAGCAGAATATAGAGATCCCTTTCTTTAACTATTACTTAAAGGGTGAAGGTGATATTTCCAAAATAGCCAAAGCAACTATTTTTATTAGTGGCACCAACGAATGGAAAGAATTTGCGCAATGGCCTCCCAGGAGAAAGCAAGACGAAAAAATATACTTGCAGGATAATGATGCACTTGGCTGGCAAGCACCCAAATCGGCCAGTAGCTACAATGAATATGTAAGCGACCCGCACAAGCCAGTGCCCTATACTCAGGATGTCCATTTTAACCGCACCCGCAATTATATGACGGATGATCAGCGGTTTGCAGACAGGCGACCTGATGTTGCCAGCTTTAAAACAGATATACTGCAGAAAGACCTAACGCTTACAGGTAATGTCCTGGCATCTTTGCAGGTCTCTATATCTACAACAGACGCAGATTTCGTTGTAAAATTGATAGATGTGTTCCCAGATAGTCTTTCGTATAATAATGTAAATATTTACGATGATCCTGATCCGGTACTGAAATACCCCATGGGTGGATATGAAATGCTGGTGCATGGTGAAATATTGCGGGGTAAGTACAGAAATAGTCTTGGAAAGCCAGAGCCATTTGTGCCAGGAAAAATTACATCGGTATCTTTTAAGATAGGTGATGTGGCACATACTTTTAAAAAAGGTCATCGTATTATGGTACAGGTGCAAAGCAGCTGGTTCCCGCTAGTGGATCTGAACCCACAGAGGTTTGAGAATATTTATAAGGCAAAGAAAGAGGACTTTCAAAAATCTACAATACGCATATATCATGATAGCCAGTATCCGAGCTATCTTGTATTGCCAGTATTTAATGGTGAGCAGCTATAGCTAACTTATGTTTACTTTAGAGGGGATGGCAGAAATTAAAAAACGCACTACCGCAAAAAAGATACGTCCCTTACTGCTTGCATGTGTCATTTTTTTTACGGTTTCGGGTGGCCCCTATGGCTTGGAACCTTTGCTGCAATATGCTGGTGACCATGCTGGTTTGCTGCTGCTGGTGACCGTTCCGTTTTTGTGGGACATACCTGCCATACTTACTGTGCTTGAGCTGAATAGTATGATGCCCATTACTGGCGGATATTATAAATGGGTGCGTTACGCATTAGGCAACAGGTGGGGCTTTTATGAAGGGTTATGGACGTGGTTCTATACGTTTGTTGATCTGGCTATTTACCCAGTGTTGTTTGTACAGTACGCAGCCTATTTGTTTCCCGGACTTGAGGTGTATAAGATACCTGTGTGCTTACTCATTGTTTGGTCGTCTGCTATATTAAACATTGCAGGCATAGTGCCGGTGGGCAGGATATCATCATTCCTAAGTGTATTGGTCATAATGCCATTCATTATATTGTTCGTCCTGTTTTTCTGCACACATTCAGTTGGTCCATTATCTCCACCGTCTTTTCATGGCGTTGCATATCCATCGCTTGGTTTGGCACTATATACGATCATGTGGAACTTTTTGGGCTGGGATAATGTGACCACATACGCTGAAGAAGTTGAGAATCCGGTACGGTCTTATCTTATTTCCATAGTGATCGCATTCATAACCATATTGGTGATGTATGTTCTTGTAATGTTTATAGCACAGCAATCAGGTATAAATCATGCAGACCTTACAACTAGAGGCTTCCCTGCTTTAGGAACTCTTTTAGGTGGCCATTGGCTTGGAGTGCTTATTGCTTGTGGTGGTATGGCTAGCACTTTAGGTATATATAATGCTAACTTACTGTCGGTGTCGCGGCTGCCCAAAGTTATGGCTGATGATAAGCTATTACCGGGTGCACTCAGCAAGTTGCATCCCACATTGCAGACGCCTTACATTTCCATAATGGTGTGTTCAGCAGTGGTGAGTCTTATGGTACTGTGGACATTTGCAGATCTGCTGATCATAGATGTGACCATTTATGGTGCAGGTCTCTTCCTGGAATATTTTTCGCTGATAAAGCTGAGAGTAACTGCTCCTGATATGAATAGGCCATTTAAAATTCCCCTAAATGTACCCGCGCTTGTTGTGCTGATCGCGTTGCCTATTGCTGTATATTTCATAGCTCTTACAGGCGTATGCTTATCCACCGGAGACGCTGCAAAGCCAGCATTGTTTGCAATCATTGTTTTGCTTATTCCAGAACTGGTTTGGCGGATAATGATTTGGTGCCGACCAGGGATTCAACTCATTAAATAAGCATAGGTGCAATCTTTTTGAATGATAGCGATTGAGCAGCGCAAATAATACTAAACGTTTTAGTGTTACGCCTGAATGTATGAAAGAACTTAAAGCTAAGCCTACTCAATTCTTTTAAAAATGAGTATAAAACAATAATTTTATTTCATGTACATTGATACTGATGTTGTTATTGTAGGCGCTGGCCTTGCAGGTCTTGTTACTGCACATGAATTGATCAATAAAGGCTTACGTGTTGTGATCCTCGACCAGGAACCAGAACAAAATTTGGGCGGTCAGGCATTCTGGTCATTAGGCGGTTTGTTTCTGGTTGACTCTCCTTTGCAAAGGCGAATGGGCATCAAGGACAGTTATGAACTTGCGATGCAAGATTGGATGGGTACCGCACAGTTTGATAGAAAGGAAGACTATTGGCCAAAAAAATGGGCTGAGGCTTATGTGGCATGGGCTGCAGGTGGAAAATACTCTTGGTTGAAGCAATTAGGAATTAAATTCTTTCCTGTAGTTGGATGGGCTGAACGAGGTGGTTATGGAGCAATAGGTCATGGCAATTCAGTACCCCGTTTTCATCTTACCTGGGGCACAGGCCCCGGAGTTTTACAGCCCTTTACAGATCGTATAAAGGCTGCATCTTCAGCAGGTTTGATTCAATTAAAGTTCAGACATAGGGCCAAAGAGCTGATTATGGCAAATGGGGCTGTAAGCGGAGTTGGTGGTGATATCTTGGCTGCAAGCGATGTAAAACGAGGACAAAAAAGTAATGATGATGTCATTGGAGATTTTACTATTAATGCTCCTATAGTTGTTGTAACCTCTGGAGGAATAGGGGCTAACCACGAGATGGTTAGGAAAAATTGGCCAGAACGTTTAGGGAAATCTCCTGAACATATGCTTTCGGGCGTTCCTGAGTATGTGGATGGACGTATGATAGGTATTGTGGAAGAAGCTGGTGGCAATATCATTAATCCTGATAGAATGTGGCATTATACCGAAGGCATAAAAAACTGGGATCCTATATGGAAAGATCATGGTATCCGGATATTGCCTGGGCCATCATCTATGTGGTTCAATGCAGAGGGGCAGCGATTGCCAGTACCATTATTCCCAGGATTTGATACGCTCGGAACGCTTAGTCATATTATGCATACCGGGTATGATTATTCTTGGTTTATACTGAATCAAAAAATCATTCGTAAAGAATTTGCATTGTCTGGCTCAGAACAGAATCCTGATATTACAGGCAAGAATTGGCGTATGGTATTAGGACGGGCAATCGGAAATAAGGCAACTGCTCCTGTTGAGGCATTTAAACAGGATGGGGAAGACTTTATTGTGAGAGATAATCTTAGAGACCTGGTAAATGGAATGAATGCCACTACTGCAAAGCCGCTTATTAATTTTGATACCATTAGTGAGGAAATAATTGCAAGAGATAGAGAAACAGAAAACGCATTTAGCAAAGACTTACAGATTACTGCCATCCGAGGTGCAAGAAAATATCTGGGAGATAAACTGATACGTACGGCCCCAATACATAAATTACTCGACCCATCGGCTGGGCCTTTGATAGCAGTGAAGCTGCATATTCTTACTCGTAAAACATTAGGTGGAATTGAGACTGATTTACAAGGCCGTGTATTAAATGCAGCTGGGGAGATAATTGAGGGTTTGTTTGCCGCAGGTGAGGCAGCGGGATTTGGCGGTGGTGGTATGCATGGCTACAGAGCATTAGAAGGAACATTTCTGGGTGGATGCTTGTTTTCAGGGAAAACTGTAGGTCAAACCATATGCAGTTTATTTTAAAAAGAGTGATCAAATCTTGTTAGATAGCTTGTGGCATATAATGTAGTTTACAAGCTTATTTAGTTGTATTTAGAATCAAGAGGGTTATAAAAAATAGATTCATGCAGGTCGATGCTATGAAGTTCATGCGCATCATGTTTTTAAAAGATGCTTGCTCTCTGTCTTTGATCACTTTCAGGAACCATTTTATAAAAAAAAATGTAGCAGGAAATAAAAACGCCTGAAATAAAATGAAATACAATATTTGTTGTTTTGAACTAAAATAGAAATACATCAACCCATTAGCTAAAGCAAACATGATAGCGCAAAAGATGAAAGTACCCCTGATGCCCAGCTTGTAACTTATAGTAATGTCTCCAGCTACTTTGTCTGCTTCGTGCTGATATACCTGTGTAAGCGGGTAAACACCACCAATAAGGAACAAACAGGCTGATGATGCAAGAATGAGGTCACTATTCCATGTAATGGCATATTTACTTACTCCGGTATAAACCATCCAAAAAGTAACAGCACCTTGAAAGAATACAACAGTCAGGAAACCCGGAATTGGATGTTTTTTTAACCTGGTACCTTTATAACTATACGCTTTTGACGCAAGCATATATACTAATACACCAACAAAGAAATTTATACCTACCAGAAGGGATAGGCTTAATCCTATTGTGTCAAAGATGATAGATGCATAAAAAAGTTTCTGTGTAGGTTTCGGTGGGTTTTTTAACCCACCAATGCTGGATTCATCCTGGTCCATATAACTATTGTACCCATTACTGGCTGGATAAATTAAAAGATGCAAAATCAAAAAACAAAGAATAGCTCTCCCCCAATTTATGTCCCTTACCTGGCTCAATGCGAAAAAAAATACAGGCATCAGGAAGTAAGAGAATGGGATGCGAAGCAATTTAACCGTATTCATGTCGATACTCCAAAACCTGGACTGGCCAGGTTCTTCAGCATCATTTATCTGGTAATTTTCCTTAGTCTCCGTTTTCAATGGTTTCGCTATAAATTTTATTCACAATAAAATTCCCACTTTTATCTGTTTTTGCAAGATAGCAAGTACTTCTTTTATTTAAACGTCTTAAGGCGTTGATAAAAGAAGGTGCGTTTTTATATCCTGTTTAAGATTTCTAAAGATCAACCGATATACTTTGCCCTTTTCATAATAACCATACACAATGATTATAATAAGCAGTAAAGCCATAGCAACACTTGTTGCGAATTTCAGTGCGACTGAAATTTAACAGGCATAAAAAAAGTTGCAGATGGATGCAACTCTTTAATAACTAACCTTTAAAAGGATATGGTCCCACTGAGTTTGAACCAACGATCCCGATCCATAAATATTCAAAAACTTTGAATTAACTACTTATTCGTATGGCTATTCTCTGATTAACTTCATTGAGTTAACCCTACCGTCGCTCGACATGATTTTCACAATATAATATCCCACCGGGAGTCCTTTCAAGTCAACCAATATTTGATTCTGTAGGTCTCCCGTTTGTGTTTTTAATACCTGTCCGGCCAGGTTGTAAATAGCAACGTTCTCAATTTTAGAGTCATCCTTAATTGTGAGTTCATCGCCATTTACCGGGTTAGGGAAACATGAAACCGAACCCGTAGCTTGTACATTTATAACTATCGATGATGATGGAGGAGGACACGCAGTCGATGCTCCGGTTGTTACATCAATACCTGTTGTAGTAGCATCGTAAGGCACAATTGCATTCCCCTTACTGCTCGGTATAGTTATGGACGAGCAGTTCTTAAAAACAAGTCCATTTACAAAATTAGTTACCAATCCGCTAGTTGTTGCAATGATCTGCACACTGTCAAAAACAATATTGGTTACGTAGGCTTCTGGTAATCCATAAATGATCCCGGCATAGGTAGAATTATTAACAACGATATTCTTAAACGTAATGTTTTCCCACATTGGTGTATTGCCTGTTACAGCTGCTGCGGTCTGGGCAGAAGCTGGATAAGGCTCAGTAGGATACCAGCTGGTAATGTAGAAAGGGTATTTTACATTGTTCATGGTAATGTTTGAATACACTAGTGAAGTATCATGGCCTCCCCGTGTACGGTTAGATTTAAGGCGAATGCCATTGGTTGTTCCATTGTAGGTACAACTATCTACCAAAATATTTTCCACATTACTTGCATAACTTCCAACTGATGTGCCGTGACCATTGCCAAAGACACAGTGCTTAATGGTCACATTCTGTGCGTAACTGTCCATAGCCACATTGTCATCGCCCTCAGAAAGGTTGCAATTGAGGATATCTACACCATTCCAGTACCAAACATCTATAGCATCAGTGTTGGGGGATGTAGCAGGCGCAATAACAGTAACGTTAGATATCGTTCCATTTGAGCCCATATTACTGCTTTGGCCAAGGCAAATGTGAACGTTCGGTGCGTTCTGCAGCGTAATACCGGTAATTAAAACCTTATTGCAACCTTTGAACCTGATCAGGTAAGGCCGTTGAATATTGGAATTGGCATTGTAAGCAGTCCACCATGCACTGCCATCACCCTCTATTACTCCCGATCCGCTAACTTCAATATTACTCAGTCCGCTTCCGTATATAAAGTTGGTATAGGCATTAGTTGATCCGTTATTAGGGTAAGAACCTGAAGGTTGACCATTCCCGTTTCCATAAGGCATCATTTGTAATGTTGCTCCAGCTGAAATATAAAGATTGACATTGCTTTTCATGGTAATGGGACCACTCAAAAAAGTACCGGTGGGAATAACAACTACACCGCCGCCGGCAGCATTTGCTGCTGTAATAGTAGCATCAATAGCAGCCGAATTATCAGAGCTTGAAACGCTGGCTCCATAACTAGTAATTGAAAACTGGGTGGTGGGAATGGTAGGCAGTACAACCCCGGCACGAACTATTGACAGGCAGGTGCTTAAAAAAAAGCACATAGCTAAAATAAATTTGCTGTTTTTCATTGTGATCTATTTTGTCCTATATTAAAATGTTTGAGTGGAACCAGTCGTGCATTAACAGAGTGATTTATGCCTCTGGTCAATTATACATTAAAAGGGTTGGAGGTAGGATTGGCCGTAAATAGTTACTCATTTATATCTTCAGGCAAACATAGCGGTTTTATATACGTAAAGTCTGTGCCGGTCTAACAATATCTACGCAATCGATGTCCACAGAATTTCTTTAGAATTGTATAATTATTCAAAATCGAAAACAAAACACCGGTAAATCCCATATTTACTTGTATATAGGCCACTACAACATGTTTAAGATGTTTACCAGGGTCTCCAATGCTAGGGTTCATTTTTTCTGCCCACCTGGCATTCAGCACAAAATTTAATGGTAGGCATATTTAACGGCCAACACCATTCAGTATTTTAAAATTAGGGTTATCAAACAAAGGCGTAAACTAAAGTCAGTACGAGATATACCGTCCGAACCGGACAACACCAGACAGTCAAAATAAGGTTTATAGCCATAGATGACGTTCTGTGGGCATCTTTTTGTTTTTATTTTTTTAATTTACACCCAAAAGCCTTCCCCCCATGATAAGAATATTGGCTTATTCCCTTTTGCTTATAATAGCGTGCAGCGCCGATGCGCTGTCTCAGCCCTTGTCAGCTTTTACCGATATTCAGAATGAAGTGATGGTTTGGGACAGGGGATTTATACGCAAAATAGATTACTTGCCACCAGTTGACATGAAGATAGGGAGGATAGCTATACCTTACCTGGACAATTCGCGCTCTTTTAAAATATACTATGGGGGTGGTGTGAAAACAATAAATGCCGGTTTTACCAATGCTTTTTTTGTAACAGATAACCTTGTAGTTTACCTGAACCAAAAATCGCTGAATGTATTTGACAAGGGCGTAACCAAGAACCTGACAGGGATTTGTAATTCTTATAATATTGGTGACAGCGTGGTTTTGTACGTAGATGGCCTTAAAAACTCTTACAATGCTTATTATGGCGGGCAGATATATACACTGGAGAGTTTCTTGCCTGATAGTATTTTATCGGCGGTTAAGGTTTCTGACAACATCATTGCCTATGATAACTTTGCCAATCAGTTTCGTATTTTCTACAGAGGGCAGATCATTGCACAGGAGGATTTCCAGGTGCATTCTTTTGATGCCGGACGTAATACAGTAGCATATGTAGATGCAAACCGGCAGTTTAAAATATTTCATAACGGGCAGACCTATGTAATAGACGACTACCCACCCATTAGCTTTTCAGCAGGAGACGATATGGTAGCCTATGTATCGAACGATGGATATTTTAAGGTTTTTTATGAAGACAGCGTACACGCCATCGGTTATTTTAGCCCTACCTATAAAGTTACAGATAACATTATAGCATATAAAGATCCCTCAGGCTACTTTAATGTATTCTATAAGGGACAAGTCGTAAATATTGATAATTATTATCCTACCAGCTTCACTGTACAGTATAACTCCCTGGCATATGTAAACAGCAGCAGTACCCTACGGTTGTTTAGTGAGGGCGAAGTATATGATGTAACCAATGCAGATCTGCAAAGCTGGCAACTGAACTATGATGTGTTGCAGTACCAGATAGGGCAGAGTGTGTTTAAGATATTCTATAAAGGGATGGAGTACTGATATTTATTAGAAATATCTTTTTACCACTCTTAAGTTGTGTGTACGGCGTTTTAGGGTAGTACTTATTATGCCCCCCTGATCTATACGATCTATAACTACATGACCACTGGTTTCGGTGGCGTGAATGATGGATTGTTCATCGAGGAGGATGCCTACATGAACTATTTTGCCGTCAGCATTATCGAAAAAAGCGAGATCGCCACATTGAGCATGTTGCAGGAAATCGACCAGTTTGCCCTCGTTTGCCTGCTGCGATGCATCGCGAGGAATGGGAAAGCCACAAAGTTTGTAGGCCATTTGGGTAAGGCCAGAACAATCTATACCGGCAACACTGCGGCCACCCCACATATATGGGGAATGCAGATAATGCATAGCTGCTTTTTGTAGGTTTTCTGCATTTACAGCTAATTTAGCAATGCTTGTCCTTTTGCCTTTATAAACTGCATTTTTGCCATCTATTTGGGTTTTGATGCCTTTGCACCGCATCAGATCGCTGCCAAGGGGTATCCATATACCAGCATCGGGAAGTATGAATTTATCGTTGGTGCCGATAGTAATATATTTAGCGCCCTTTCTGTACTCTTTACGTTGTATAAAGTTGAGCTGGGAGGCCTTGCACCAGCCCTCATAGCTGTCCCACTCACTCCTTATTTTTGCCCATTCTTTGTGGTTGATCTCCAGCACTTCGCAACGCTCGCCATACAGGAGCTGGTTTACCTGCTCTGCAGTGTGAGCGGGTTCTCTTCTTACCGGTAGTATGGATACGTTACAAAAGGAAAATGCTAAGACCATTGGGAGCGTGCTGGAATACAAGAACAATATTACGCTTTGATGGAAAAATCTGCAACTAATGATGCTCAGATATAGACATTTATATATTCCACTCAAATAAGAGTGTAGAAATCTTTTACTAACTTAGCATGCTAAATTCTGCAAACCATACACTTTATATATGGCAAATGTAGGTATTATTAATCATCAAAATAAGATAAAAGTTATAGACAACATTTATGGAATCGACCATCATTTCCGCGATAATAGCGGTAGTGGCAGTATTAATAGGTATATTTTTAGGAAAATTAATATTTGCCAGGAACACAAAGCAGCAGGTTAACGAAGCGGACCAGCAGGCCAAAAAAATAATTGACGATGCGAAAGCACACGTAGAAGCACTGAAATCTGGTGCGGAAACCTTGAAGGAAAAGAAAATTCTGGAAGCAAAGGAGCACTTTTTACAGCTGAAGAGCGAACATGAAAAAGATGTACTGAACAGGAACCAGAAACTAGTAGAAAATGAAGCACGCCTAAAGGAAAGTGAAGCGCGCATAAAACAACAACAACAGAGTACCCTTGATAAGAATAATGCATTACAGAAACAGATAAGTGAGTACGACCAGCTAAAAGAAAGCCTGGATAAACAGATAGAGGTTGTAAATACAAAACGTACTGAGCTTGAAAAACATCAGGAAGAACATATAAAGAGACTTGAAAAAGTATCTGGTCTTTCTGCTGAACAAGCTAAGAGCGAACTGATAGAACTGGTAAAAGAAGAAGCCCGCAC
>JABDEZ010000046.1 GCA_013286835.1 Bacteroidota bacterium | reverse complement strand
AAGGATCTCTGAAAGTGCAGGTTTAAGTACCAAAGCAGTACAGAATGCGCTGAATATGGGTAACTGGGGTTCAATTGTCCTTACGGCTATTACCTCCTACTTCTTGGTAAACTACCTGCTTCCTGACGATATGATACTCCGTGATATCCACTTCTCTAAAAACGGTGTTATAGGCGCTATTATGGTAGGCCTTGCGGTAGGTACGTTAATGAGCATGATCACAGAATACTATACTGCAATGGGGAAACGTCCTGTGCTCAGCATCATCCGCCAGTCATCTACAGGTAGCGCCACAAACATTATAGGTGGTCTTGCCGTTGGTATGGAAAGTACTTTCTTACCTATCCTTGTTTTAGCTGCCGGCATTTATGGTGCACATGCTTGTGCCGGTCTTTATGGTGTGGCTATTGCCGCAGCAGGTATGATGGCCACCACAGCTATGCAATTGGCTATAGATGCATTTGGCCCTATAGCAGATAATGCAGGTGGTATTGCCGAAATGAGCGAACTGCCCAAAGAAGTACGTGAAAAAACAGATATCCTTGATGCGGTAGGTAATACTACTGCTGCCACGGGTAAAGGTTTTGCAATCGCTTCTGCTGCACTTACGTCACTGGCATTGTTTGCTGCCTACGTAGGTGTGGTTGAAAAAAATGGTTTCGATCTGCACAATGCCATCAATATATACCATGCTGATGTTCTTGCAGGTTTGTTCGTAGGTGCAATGATACCTTTTATATTCTCGTCACTGGCTATACGCGCTGTTGGCGAGGCTGCTATGGCAATGGTTGAAGAAGTTCGCCGTCAGTTCCGTACCATTCCCGGTATTATGGAAGGTACAGGCAAACCCGAATACGATAAATGTGTTGCCATTTCTACCAATGCGTCATTAAAGAAAATGGTACTTCCTGGCGCTATCACTATCATTTCTCCCCTGCTGGTTGGTTTCCTTATGGGCCCCGAAGTATTGGGTGGCTTCCTGGCAGGCGCTACTGTAGCAGGTGTGCTCATGGGTATGTTCCAGAACAACGCCGGTGGCGCCTGGGATAACGCTAAAAAATCGTTCGAAAAAGGTGTTGAAATAAACGGCGAGATCTACTACAAGAAATCAGAACCACATAAAGCATCTGTTACCGGCGATACGGTAGGGGATCCTTTTAAAGATACATCTGGCCCTTCTATGAACATCCTCATCAAATTGATGTCTATAGTAGCCCTTGTTATTGCCCCTACCATCGCGAGCCTGTGGAGCAACAAACCGCACACCGCTAAAGCCCCTGTAAAACAGGAAGTACATTATACCGTAAAAACGAGTGTGGCTATCAAATAAATAGTAACCTTAATTTAATACCAGAAAATCAGTAGCCCCGGCCTTTAGGTCGGGGCTTTTTAATTAGTAAATATTATGCTTTAGTCAAAATGAAAAACACACGGATTCCATACAAAAGTGATGCTACATTTCATTTTGGCAATAAAGAGTCGACAGCAAATGATCTCAAAAGAACTAAAGCGTGTCCTGTTGAAGATCATTTAACTATGATCTTCAACTATTTTAATAATTGATTTCTTTAAAAAGAACTCCAGACCTCAAACTTGTTGATTTTAAATAATAAAATGATTAACTTAGAAGTAAGGGAGAGAGCAATTTTTTAAGAAGAGTAATAATGTACTAACCATTTGAGACCCAATTGGTTTTACAGCCTTTTTATGTTTCCTTCCTTGCCGTTGCGCATCCTTTATCAGACTAAAGAAATAAACACTTTTAAAAATAGATATACCTATTTATGGAAAACCATATGAGTGCATCAGAACAGCGATTATTTTCTATAATAAAATATGCCCCATTAGGTGTAATAGAGATCGATCAAAACGGAGTTATACAAAATATGAACCTTAAAGGTGAGGAATTGTTGATGCCTATCATATCCGCATATAATCTTAGCTCCGAAAATTTATTTCCAATATTTAGATATGTGAACGAAGTACTTACAGAAAGGATACAGAGTTTTCCTGAAGAAAGTGGACTTATTGCGCATAATGAAACACACACATTTCTAATGCCTTTACCAGATGGAGATACCACAACCTACTTCAATGTAATGGTCAACAAAATGGACGCTTCATGCATCATGGTAAGTTTTGATGACATTACTGAAAAACACTTAAAAGAAGAGGCAATGCGGTTAGCTGTATTGGATAAGGCGGTTGAAGAAGGCAAGTATGAGATAGCTTCAGGGGTATTGCATGATATAGGAAATGCGGTTGTTGGATTTGGCTCTTACCTTACACGTATAAGACGTGTAACAGAAACGAATAGCCTTGAGAATTTGAGGCAGTTGGCCGGTTTTTTTGAAGCTAATTTACAGAACTTGTCAACAGTTCTTGGCCCCGCAAAGTCACAAGCTATCATCGATATGCTCAATGGCATAATCGAACTTCAAACGACTCACCAGGAAGAAATAAATAAAACTGTTACTGAGCAACTTAACATAGTCAACCATATCCAGGAGATATTAAATATCCATCGGCAATACCTCACGGGGCGCGAAACACAAGAAAGAAGACCTGTAAACCTGCGCAGTATTATTAATGATTGCACATCAATGCTTTTAGCATCGGCAGATAAAAAAGCAATAGCCATTTCTATAAGTAGCCCTCCCGATCTGCCAATTATAAAAGGAGATCGCACCAAGCTAATGCAGGTGATTTTGAATATACTCAAAAACAGCATTGAAGCCATTGATATGAATGCTCCTGAAAAAAACATTTCTATCAGATTATACACTCATTTTAACACGCTTACACTACAAATGCAGGATAGCGGATCTGGGTTTGATGAGGCAAATGGCAAATTGATCTTTGACAGAGGTTTTACTACTAAAACAACCGGTACCGGCCTTGGTTTATACAATTGCCGGATGATCATTGAAACCCATGCCGGAGCCATCAATATTACGAGCGATGGGCCGGGAAAAGGCGCTATCACTACTATTGAGCTCCCAATACAACAACCGGGTAAAAAATAATTTGCATTTAAATTCAAACATATAATTGTAATGAGAGAAACAATTAATACCTCTGTATTGGTAATAGACGATGAGGAGATGGTTCGGGATAATATAGAAGACATTCTTGTTCCCAGGCACCACATATACGATAGCGGGCGCATCAACGCCGCAGCAAATATATTATTTGATACTCCACAGCCTGTGCTTACATCAAGCACAAGCAATATTCCAAATTTCATCGTTCACAAGGCAGCCAATGGAATGGAGGGTCTTGAAATGGTAAAAAAATCGATCCTTGCAAACAAACCTTATGCTGTCATTTTTTTGGATATGCGAATGCCCGGCTGGGACGGGTTGGAAACAGCCATAGAGATAAGAAAATACGACAACAAAGTTGAGATCATTTTTGTTACCGCATTTAGCGACCGGTCAATAAGCGACATAGTAGCTAATGCCGGACAAAATATAGGCTACCATTGCAAACCATATGCCTCAGAAGAGATCATACAATTAGCTACCAAAGCGGTTACTGACTACGGCAAATTGCGAAATTTGGAAAGGTTGATAGAGATCATCTCTTCTATTAATCTTGAGGAACACCAATTGAATCCATTGTTGCATAATATATTGGATCAACTGGCACTTTATATAGATACCGACATGGCGCTCCTTGGGAAGCTGCATGACGACTATACGTATGAAAAAATATTTTCGATAGGCACAATCGAAGAAAAGATCGATGTAGAACAATTGATAACCAAGATCAAAAGTATAGATATTGCAGTAGAAGAAGTAGTGCTGATGGACGATATCATCCTCGCAAAAATGGATAACTATAGCATTTTTGCAGTGTTGAAAAAGGATCATAAACTTAAAACAGAGAAATTATATCTTCTAAAACTATTTGTGCAAAATGCGGCAAAAGCCGTGCGCAATGCAGAATTACACGAAAAACTATTACAGAAAGAAAAATTATCAGCCATAGGCAAGGCAGTAGGGATGATGATGCACGATCTTCGTTCTCCAATACAAAGCCTCAAAATTATTGCTGAAATGATGCGGGAGGAAAATGTGCAGAATGAATGGCTTGATGTAATAGACATGTGCGGAAAACAGGTGTCTGAAATATTTGAGGACTTTTTAGATTTCATAAATGTTAACCCAATAAAAAAGGCTCCTGTTCATCTACATGAAATTATTGAAGATGGCATCAAAATGACTGAATCGAGATCAGATGTCACTCAAGTTATAATCGACAGGAATATCAGTGGAGACACAGTTATCTGGGGCGATAAAAGCAAGCTGAAAAGAGTTGTGATGAATGTGGTCAATAATGCTATAGATGCATTATTGGATCACAAGGTCAAAGCTCCACATATCAGTATTGTAACTGAAGCAAATGAGATAAACAACACTGTAGTTATACAAATACGGGATAATGGTCCTGGTATTCCTCCAAGCATCATTAAAACTCTTTTTGATCCATTTATTACAAAGGAAAAAAGCAATGGTACGGGTTTGGGGTTAGCCATAGTAAAGCAATATGTTACTGCTCATGGTGGTACCGTATCAGTAGAGAATAATGACGGCGCTTTTTTCACTATTATACTGCCTGTATCCAGTGCAGGTATAGAAGATAATTGATGTATTGCGAATCTTTTTAGACAATACATACAAAGGTATTAGCACCAGAATTGTAAAACCTCAAGTGCTTTTTCAAACAAACCTGACGAGATATATGGAGAACGTGAATGACATTTATCAATTGATGATAGAAGGCATTGAAGACTATGCCATACTGCTTCTGGATGTAAATGGTAATATTAAAACCTGGAACAAAGGGGCTGAAAAAATACATGGATATAAAGCACTAGATGTCATTGGGAGAAGTTTTAGAATATTTTATACACCAGATGATCAACAAAAATCACTGGCTGAAAAATTATTAAAAGAGGCTGAAACTAATGGAAGAGCTGCATTTGAAGGGTGGCAGGTAAAGCAGGATGGAACATTTTTTTGGGGTGATAGTGTTATTACAGCTGTCTATGACCATCAAATAATTGTGGGCTTTACTAAGATCACGCATGATCTCACAGGCATTAAAAAGCAAACTGATTTTGACCGCAACAATCTCTTTGCACTGATAAATAATACAAACGATCTTTTATGGAGTATAAATACAGATTACCAGCTAACAGCATGTAATAATGCGTTTGAAGGAATGGTAAAGTACATGTCGGGGAAGCCTATTATCAAGGGGCACAATGTGCTTGCAGAAGGCTTTAGTGCAGAGCAACTGGAACGTTGGAAAGAGTTGTACAAACGGGCCTTTTCAGGGGAAACGTTTATGATAACAGAATACACAGACAACCCGGTGGAATTCTGGTCTGAAATTTCTTTTTACCCTATCCATGAAGAAGGTAAGATTATTGGAACCGCCTGTTATTCGCGTAATGTTACTGAAAAAAAACTGGCAGAAGCAGAAATAAGGAACAGTGAAGATACCCGGAAGCTGATCATGGATTCTGCAATGGACGCAATTACCTGTATCAACCAGTCAGGAGTTGTTACATTTTGGAACCCAAGAGCTGAAAAAATGTTTGGGTGGAGCGCAAAAGAAATGCTGGGCAGCTATTTAGTTGATACGATCATCCCCCTGGAACATCGAAAACAGCATGTTGAAGGAATGCAACATCACCTTCTTTCAGGTGAAGGCCCTATACTGAATAAGCTTTTAGATATTACCGCCCTGAACAAGGACGGAAAAGAATTCCCAATTGAATTAACAATAGTTCCCATTACTCAAAGCGGGAAAGTATTTTTCTGTGGTTTTATCCATGATACAACCGAGCGCAAGCTTGCAGAAAAAAAAATAATAAAGGCCAATCGTCTGTATGCATTTATTAGCCAGATCAATCAGACTATAGTACATTCTGATAGTAAACAAACTGTTTTTAAGGAAGCTTGCCGTATTGCAATAGAGTTTGGAAAATTTAAGGTAGCCTGGATTGGAATAATTAATGAAGCAGACAAAAAAATAAATCTCATTGAAGAATATGGTATGCAGCCTGATGATATCGCACTATTTACAAATATTCAATATAAAAACAATGGCCCGCAGGATCAGGTAGTGCAATCTGGGAACCACTATGTCTGTAATGATATTGAGAACGATCCTGAATTTATACATTGGAAGTCTATTGCCTGGGGGCGGGAATGGCGATCTTGTATAACACTGCCTATAAAAAAATCGGGGAAGATCATAGCTACTTTCAATGTTATTTCGTCCGAAACAAATTTCTTTGATGAGGAGGAAATTTCGCTACTTAAAGAAGCCACCAATGATATCTCGTTTGCCATAGAAGTTTTTGAAAAGGAGAAGCACCGGAAGCAAATGGAGGCAAAAGTAACACATAGTGAGCTTCGGTTAAAACAAGCACAAGCCATTGCCCACTTTGGTAGTTGGGAACTTGATTTTTCAACAGGTATTGCTGAATGGTCTGAAGAAGCATGCCGAATCTATGGGATGCCGCTTGATGAAAACGTGCACACTTATGAATCATGGGTATCGTTTATCCATCCTGAAGACCTGGAGTATGTAATGAAAGTTACAAAGGAAAGCCAAGCTACGTTTAGCGATTCGAGCTTCTATCACCGTATCATCCGCAAGGATGGCAGTATACGGCATATACACTCACAGGCACAGTTTCAATTCGACAGTGCGGGAAAGCCCATTGGGCTATATGGAGTAGCACATGACATTACCGGAATGAAGGAAATAGAAAATGCCCTGCAGCAATCAAAAGAAAACATCAGGCTTATTGTCGATCTGATACCTCAAGCCATTTTCGCAAAAGATTATAATGGGAGGTTTGTCTTTGTGAATAAAAGTTTTGCAGAGCTGTACGGCACTACACCAAAACAAATAGTATATAAAACGTTAGCAGAAGCAATTCCCGGTAAAAATGAACCTGAATACTTTCTAAAACAAGATCAGGAAGTAATACTTACCGGGCAAACCAAAATAATTCCTGAAGCCATCTTTACCGACTATACAGGAGCAAAACGTGTATTCTATTTGGTTAAAGTGCCTTATACACTCCCAGGAAAAAACGAGAAGGCAGTATTAGGTATTGCAATGGATATTACCGATCAAAAGCTTGCAGACGCAGAACGCAATAAAATGATCACAGATATTATTCAACGCAATAAAAATCTGGAACAATTTTCCTATATCGTTTCACATAACCTGCGTGCACCTGTTGCTAATATTCTTGGCCTGGCAGATTTGCTGCAGATCACAGAAAATAGTAAAGAGGAAGAACAAATGATGATGCATGAACTCTCCACATCAGTAAAAAAACTGGACACTGTAATTCAGGATTTGAATTATGTGTTGCAGGTAAAACACGAGATCAATGAGAAAAGAGAAGCTGTAAAATTCTCTCAGTTATTGAAAGACATTCAACAAAGTATAGAAAATCTGCTCAGAAGTAAGGATGTAAAGATAATTAGTGACTTTTCTGAAATTGACGAAATACTTACGCTAAAAAGTTACCTCTACAGTATTTTCTTCAATCTCATTTCAAATAGTATCAAATACCATCGTCCCGGCATACCGCCTGTAATAGAAATAACAAGCACAAAACACGACGGTAACATTGAACTGGTATTTAAAGACAATGGTTTGGGAATAGATCTTGAATTAAGAGGAAGCCAGGTTTTTGGCCTCTATAAACGTTTTCACCAGCATACAGAAGGTAAGGGTATGGGGTTGTACATGGTAAAAACGCAAGTGGAAACACTGGGAGGACGAATAGCTATAGAAAGTGAGGTAAATAAAGGAACTGCATTCAAAATTGTATTTGGGAATATTTAGGCTAAACAATAAAAATTGGCTTTAGCCAAAATGACGTTACTTATTTTTTACTTCCAGGTAAAAACGTACGTTATTTTGTAATAAAATACCCCAATAATATTTTTATAGGTTAATTTCAACCCCATGAACCTGGGCTGTTTTGCACGTTACATATGCTGTGTGTGTTTTTGCACCCTGCCATCATTACTATGGGCGCAGCGCTATCCTTTTTTCAACCTGAATGTGGAGAATGGGCTGGTGCAATCACAGCCATCATGCCTTGTGCAAGATAAAACCGGCAATCTGTGGATAGGGACCCTTGGCGGACTATCTCGCTACGATGGAAAAGCCTTTACTACATATACAGTGCGAAATGGCATGCTGGATAACAATGTACGTACCCTGGCTACTGACAGCAGCGGCAATCTATGGGTAGGTAGTAGCGAAGGTTTATCTCAATACGATGGGAAAACTTTTAAGAACTATGTATTTAAGAACGCAGAAAACAACCTGGCATCTTCTGTAACTTCTATCAAAACAGGCGGCAGGGATACCATATGGTGTACAGCCGCAGGCAGGGTGTATTATGTTACAAAAGGAAAACCACAACTATACAAAACACCCGCAAGCAACGCATATGTTACAGCTATTTTGCCAGACAATAAAGGTTTTTGGCTGGCAAAGCAAGGGGTAGTTTATTATCACCATCACAACGTCTGGGACAGCCTGTCCTTCACCTCGCTGGCACCCAACGGCAAACCACCTGTCATCACTAAAATATATAAAGACAAACAAAACAAGATCTGGCTCACTTCAAATGCCGGACTATACTATATAGATAGCGGCGCTATGAAGATAGCCACCTTAAATGGCCAGCCGCTAACCACCCTGCCTGCCCTTCTTGCTATTACCGAAGATGATTATGGCGCTATTTGGCTGGCTACATATAGCGGGGCTATACGCTATACACCCAAAACTTTACAATACTATAATAAGCGCAATGGCCTGAGCGACAACATATTTACCGATGTGCTTACCGATGCTGAGGGCAACCTATGGCTGGCTAGCGACGGACAAGGCATCTTCCGGTATTCAGGTACACAATTTACCGCGCTCGATGAAAGCCTGGGGCTGCCAAGCGCACAAATAATGGGCATAGCCTCTGACCATGCAGGCAAACTTTACCTGGGCACTTACGATGCCGGCCTGTACACCTTTCAGGATGGTGTAATAGCGCCGCTGGCATTCCCGGCCAACCCTACCCCATCTATAACCGCACTGGCATATACACATGATGGACGGCTATGGATAGGTACCCGCGCACAAGGGCTTTGGCGTTACGATAAAATATTTAAAAACTATATGGTGCCCATGCACCATTTACCGTCCAATAGCATAGCAGCTTTATATACTGATACTTCAAAACGCCTGTTCATCGGCTTTCCCAATGGAGCCATTGTGGTGGTACACGATACGTTCAAAACCATTCCTGTTACTGCTTCTGTTTCGTCATTTATACAGATCGGCCACGACAGTGTGTTAATGGCCACAAGCAGGGGAATAAAACTTTATAATGAAGGGAATGTTACAGACTTCAAAACCAATACGGCAACAGATAGTTTCGTAGCCGAATGTTTAGTCATACAGGGCGATCGTTTGTGGATAGGTACCAGCGACAATGGTATAATTGCCTATAACATGCACACGGGCAAGTCCATCATCATCAATAAAAGCAACGGCTTACAGTCTGACTTTATTTACAATATCACTACAGATAAAGAGGGTAACGTATGGGTAGGAACAGGCTTTGGCATACACAAAATAACACTAAGGGGAACTGAACCTGTAGTAACCTTCTATGGCCGGGAAGATGGCATTGCAGGCATGGAAAGCAATCATAATGCTGTGCTGAATATGAAGGATGGCAGCATATGGTTTGGCACCACAAATGGCGCATTCCATTACCAGCCCGATTCAAAGATCATCTCATCACAGCCCATAAGTATTGTTATGCAGTCTGTAAAATTATTTGGCGAAAATATTACAGATACAACCTGGTACGATAGCACAGACAATTGGTACAAGGTGCCATACAATCTGCACTTGCCATACAAAAAGAACAACATTGCATTTACATTCAAAGCCATAACGCTTAGTGGCGATCAACATTTGTTGTATCGCTATAAAGTGGTTGGTCTGGATGCTCCGTGGTCCGATTGGTCTGCAACCAATACAGTATCATATTCTGCTTTGCCTCCCGGGCAGTATGTACTGCATGTGCAATGCAATGGTGGTACAGGTGATAAACAGATACAAGAGCTGGTTTATCCATTTGAGATCATTACCCCTTTTGAAAAAACAAAATGGTTCAAACTTGCCATACTCGGCATATGCATACTGGCAGGTATTGGGTTCCAGTACATCATAAACACGCGCAAGCAACGCCGATTAAACCTGCTAGCGAAACTGCGCGCCGAAGAACAGGGTAAAATAAGGATGCGCACAGCCGAAGATTTTCATGATGAGGTAGGGAATAAACTTACCCGCATCAATGTATTGGTAAATGTACTAAGGGGCAAGCTGGGCAAACTAGCTCCCGACTCGGAAAGGCTACTTGCCCAGATAGAAGAGAATACCGGGCAATTATATAGTGGTACCCGCGATATCTTATGGTCTTTACAACCATCTAATGATAACCTTTACGAAATACTACATCGCCTCCGCGATTTTGGTGTCGATTTGTTTCAGGACACTGAAGTAGATTTTGAGTTTGTAGGTACTGATGAAAAATGGCGTAAGTACTCCCTTCCACTCGACATGAGCCGCAACCTCATCATGATATTTAAAGAAGCATTAAACAACTGCCTTAAATATTCTAAAGCTACACATGTAAAGCTGGATGTGCATTTTAAGGGCAGGGATGTACTGCAAATGGTACTTACCGATAACGGGATAGGTTTTGATGTACGCACTATAAAAAAAGGCAACGGCATCAACAATATGAATGTGCGTGCCTTGCGCTTTAACGCTCGTCTCTATATCGACTCCAGGCCTGGTAAAGGAAGTATCATCAACCTTACATTTAAAATACCGTCTAAAAGGGGATGACAATCTCATTAAACTTTCTCAACTTTAATAAAAACAAAGTATGAACCGTGATGCAGATATAAGTGTTGCCATTATTGAAGATGATGAAACGCTTCGGGAAGGATATTCTTTTCTTATAGGCAATGTAAAAGGGTATAGAATAGCAGGTTGCTATCCATCGTACGAGGCTGCTGCAAAAAAAATAGTACAGGATAATCCAGACGTTATATTACTGGATGTAGAGCTCCCCGGTATATCTGGCCTGGATGCTCTGCCCAAAATAAAAAAGCTGTTGCCCGATGTACATGTGCTCATACTTACGGTGTACGACCAGGACACTCTTATTTTTAAAGCCCTTAGCAACGGGGCTGCCGGCTACCTGACAAAGAATACACCACACGAAAAAATAACAAATGCAATACAGGAAGTAATGGAAGGCGGTGGCCCTATGAGCGCTAACATAGCCCGCATGGTTATCCACTCTTTTCAGCGTAGCGAGACTTCCCCACTCACCCGGCGCGAAACTGAGATACTGGAACAGATAGCAACAGGCAAAAGCCGCAAACGTATAGCACAAGAACTGTTTATTGATATGGAAACCGTAAAATCGCACATTAAGAATATATATCACAAACTAGACGTCCATTCAAAAGCTGACGCGATCAAGCTAGCCAAGGATAATAAGTTTATTTAAATTGGGGTAAACAACTTGGTAGATAGACTTATACAACCATTCAATATGATGTTAATTTTGGGGAGATGTGCACCAACATATTATCATTTTCAGGAGTAATTTTTATACATTTGTTTTTGTAAAAGAAAATGGGCAATACCTTACTACTTTTCTTTTTTATTATTATATTTATCTAACTTATTGTTCAATACCTATTAATATTGTCAGGTTGTAAAAACTAACTACTATGCGCACGGTATTATTGATGATTGCTGCAGCGCTGGCCATTGCCTTATACAGAATGATAAGCAAGGGCGGTAAGTCATATTCATATGCAGGTACGCAAACCATTGCTTACCTGGATGATGGGTCTGAGCATGTAGTGAATGGCAATGAAGCCGGCTCCGTTATCATCACCAACAAAACAGTTATCCTGGACGGTGCTGAATATTGCTACAAACCAATGGGCAATGAACTGCAGCAGGCTGCTCTTGAATATGACAATGCAGACCTGAGTAGCATAAGGGTGTTCTTATCACATGGCGAAAAGCTGTTCTTCATAAAGAAGGTACACTCTGTAAACAAGAAGCCTAATGTTACTGCAAGCGTAACATTATCTTACTAAACAATATCAGTAATTTATTGTTGTTAACCCATGTACAGGGTATGCTCTGTGCCGTATAGTGATTTTTATACGTGGTAAAAACCATATTTTCGCTATAGATATTTGTCGGCATCCCTTTGAAAGACTTTTACAGGATACTTGAAGTAACACCAAACGCCCCGTTGTCCGAAATAAAACAGGCATACAGACGGTTGGCGCATCAGTATCATCCTGACAAGAACCAAAGCCCATTTGCAGCTGCACACTTCCAGCAACTGCATGAAGCATACAATATGCTCAGCCATCCCGATAGACGCCGTAAATATGACGAAGAACGCTGGCTCAATGGCATGGGAACCCGGTTAAATGATCAGCACATTATTACAGCGGATTGGATATTACTGGAAGCTATAAAGCTGCACCAACACATAGCCAGGATGGATACCTACCGCATGAGTCATACCGCCCTGCACGATTATGTAATGCTCCTCCTTTCAGATGCTCATCTGGCAATATTGCAGCAGCACGCCGATGATGAACTGAACCGCAAAATAGCTACCGAAATATTGTATGCAACTGCAAGTTTAAAAAGCCCCTACATACAGCAGGTTGCTACACGGCTATCTCAACTGGCTGAAGGCGATAATGAACTGCTCACCGACATCTATAATGTACAGCAACGGCGCCTGCAGGCCGAGAAAAGAAACAACCTGGTGCCTTATGTGGTAATAGCTATTACCATACTACTATGCCTGTTCATGTACATATATGGCAGGTAAAGTTTCAGCACATGTTGCTTACCATTTATTGGTCCTGTCTTCTGCAAAGAAATCATTAAGTGCCGAAACTATCTGTTTTGCGCCTGCTCCATATAGCATGGTTTGGTGGTTACCCTCTACCCCAACATAAGTACAGTTTTGCATCATACCAACTGTTTCAAGTGCAAGTTCTTTCGGCAGCAATGGAGCATCCAGTGTATAGATACCGGTAGCATTAATGAGTATCGCCGGCTGTTCAATACTACTTATATAGTCTGGCCATGGCTCGCTGAGTACACTTACTGCTGCTGCTCCTATGTGTGCTATTTTGCTCCTGGGGGTTACACGGCCGTCTGGCAGCGTTTCTACATCAGCCTCGTAGTAGCTCAGCATACTATCTTCCCAGAAGGTATTATAGGGTGCAGTCTTCACCTTTTGCAGGTATTCGTCAAAAGAAGAGAAGGTCATTCCCAGCCGGCTCAGCGCAGGTGTAAGCATTTCGCGGGTATTGGGGTGCATTTTAGCTGCTGCATCCAGCAATATCATTTTCTTCACCCGGTCAGGATAATGATAGGCAAGGTAAAAAGTAAGCAAGCCTCCAAAAGAATGTCCCCCTATCAGCGCTTCCTGTATCCCCAAAAAATCCAGCAAGCCTATTATATCCTTTGCATGATCGGGAATAGTATAGCTTTCTGGCTGGTCACTCATCCCGCGCCCTCTCAGGTCCACGCTGATCACTCTGAATTCTTTATCCAGGCCGGCAGCTATCAGGCCGTCAAATGCATGTGCATTGGCAGTAAGCCCGTGCATCAATACAAGTGTAGGTCCATCGCCATAAAAGTCAAGATAGTGCAGGCGTATGCCGTTGGTTGTTATATACTGAGAAGTGAAAGACATTCATAAATATACGCAGAGCCACTTACATAATACGCAATCAACAAGCAGCTATGGCGGTTCCTTCTTTTACATGCACAAAGAAGTACATGTTGCGGTCGTAACGATATTTATACAGCAGCTCTTCTGGCAGGTTGTAAATACTGCCGGTAAGCCTTCTGTAAAGCGCAGCAGCAAGTTTGCGGCCATGCAAATAATTTTCCAGTCTGAAGTAATAGGTATTACCGGCACCATACCGGGCCATAAATTCAGATTCAGAGGCCTCAACATCGCCCGTAATGCAGACATTGAAATCGTAATGGCGGTCGTTACCCCTAAAGGTATCCGGACACATTTTATGCAGAACGTCTATAAGCGTTACCATTACATTCAGATCGTTTAAAAATCTGATGTAAACTTACATAATGCTTAAAACCCAATGCATTAAGAAATCATCAAGAAAAGGTTAAGCTACTGTATCATCCTTAAAATGTAGCGCTATCTTCATTTCTTCTATTACATTATAAATGATGGGACACCTGCCATAGTGCAGTAAGGTACCCAGTAAGCGCTCTTTAAAACCATCCTTGTGCAGGTGCGGAAAATCCTTGCATTCAGTAAAACGGTGCTCATATATACTACACATATTGCCCGTTAAAAATGCACAGGGAACTGTATTGATAAAATGCCTGCCTCCAAGACTGGTCTCTATATATCTTTCATTGGTTTCCTCTTGCGATAGCTGTAGATTTCCACTAAGGGTAATTACTTCTTCATCCGTAACATTGATCACCAGCGTCTTGCAGCAATTGCCGCATTGGGTGCAGTCAATAGCAGCGCTTACCAGGTCATTTAAGTCATGAGCCAGCGTATCCGTACGCTCACCGTCCTGCCGCTTCACAAAACGAAGGAAATGGTCATTTTCCTCTTCTTTGCTTAAGGCTTCCTTTGCAATAACATTAAGGTCTGTTTCGTATGTATTCTGCAATGGGTGTTATTAAACAGCAAAAATACCAGTTTATTTGCCAGGAACTCTACCAAAACATTACATGTTTATTCTCTTGGTGTCCTCAGCATCAGTACTATGTATCCTGGCTTCATACTTCTTACCAAAATTATAAGTAAACGTTATGCCGCATTCACGGGTGTGCCATTTATAGTGGTTCAGAGCATTCACACTATCTGTCGCAAAACGTTCGCCATATCCATTCACGTTGAAGGGGTCAGAAACGGTTAGTTTAATAGTGGCTGTATCGTGCAACACTTTTTTAGCTACGCCAAAATCCATCCATTGCGAAGGCAGACTTACAGCGGTTGCCGATTCTATGCTTGTACCTGCAAAAATGTACTGCCCTTCTGCAGTCCAACCCTTACCCAGCGTAAATTGCGAGTTAAAACTCATATAGCTGGCTGTACCACCTACCGATATTGGTCTGCTCGCATTACTGTCATTATACCATCCGTAAAACAATTCTCCGCTTGCTGACAATTGCCACCACTTAAATAACAACTTATTATAGCTGATCAGTAAACCTACTGAGGCCGATGATGATGTATTTTCCTCCGTACTGATGGTGGCCAGGGTTGCCGTATCTGTTTTGATGACACCAGTTATGCCGTCTGTAGTGTGCCTTACTTTTACGGTAGTGATCAACTCATTTTTGTAGTTATGTTTTAGTTCTGCATAGTAACTGTATTGGGGCTGTAACTCCGGGTTACCCGTTCTGTACTCATACTTGTCTGCAAAATCAATAAAAGGGTTCAGCGATTGATAGTTAGGGCGCTCTATCCGACGGCCAAAGTTGACTTCAAATTGATGCTTATCGTTCAGCTTATAGCTTACAAACGCAGTAGGAAACAACGCCAACCTACTCTGTGAGATGTGTACATTACCCGCAAGCTGTGTACCATCAATATTAGTCTGTTCGGCCCTTACGCCTGCTTGCACTTCCCATTTTTTGCCCATGCTTTTGCGGGCATTTGTGTATAGCGCATTAATGTTTTCACTGTACAAAAAGTGGTTGCTGCGGGTAGGATCTGGCACCCACACATTATTCTGGAACAATGAATAGTCGGCCTTGTCATTTATTTTTGCAAGGCTGCTTTTAAATCCAGTTTCCAGTTTTACATCATTAGCCAGTACAGTACTAAGATCATCTTTTATGTTATAGATATTTATCGAAGCTGGCATATTGCCTTGCAGGTATAAGTCATCAATTTGCTGATTTTGTACATCATAATCTTTATTGTCCAGGAACTGTTGCAGCGTCTTGTAATACGCCATACAGTTAACATCCACGGTCATGTTGGTTTGCTTGTCGATGTCGTATTTCAAATAAGCATTTGCCAGGAAATTTTGCCGTACAAAGTGTTGCGGTGTAAATGCAATACTGTTTATTGTGGTATTACCTGCAGGGTCGTTGATTACAGTATAACTATTTGTATTCTCATGGTTGGGGTGATACGTGCCAGTTAAAGCTCCACCCAAAGTTATTTTGTCATTTAAAGTGTAATCAGCACCTAGCTTTAGCTGGTAGTTGGCAAATATCTCCTTTGAATAGGAATTTTCCTGTATAACATCCAATGACGTTTGTGTAGCGGCATCTTTAAGTGTCCTGGCGTCGCTGGTCCACTGCCAGCCTACACCATCATAATGATTGATATTGGCCATCAGGTTCAACTTCTTCTTCTTATAATTCAGCAGTATGTTCTGGTTGTCATGCGGATAAACTCCTTGCCCATATGTGGCTGTTGCCGACCCATTAAATCCGTTGCTCTTTTCCTTCTTCGTCTTTATATTAATGATACCAGCCACACCCGCTGCATCGTATTTTGCAGAGGGTTGCGTGATCAGTTCCAACTGTGCTACCTCGTCCGATGATAGTGTCTTTAAATAATCCGCCAGCCCGTCGCCACTCAGGTAAGTTTCCCTACCGTCTATCAATATGAGCACACCTTTATTTCCTTGCAGTGATATATTGTTCTGTCCATCTACAGTTACTCCCGGCGATTTTTTCAACAGCTCCAGCACATTGGTACCTGCCGATAATATAGATGCATCAACATTCACAATTGTCTTCCCCAGCCCGGTCTCAATAAATGGCTTCTTACTGCTCACGGTCACTTCTTTCAGCAAATTAATCTCCTTTTGCAGTGTAACAGAAACAGTCTTATTTTCTGTAAGAACCACCTGCTGCAATTGGGTCTTATAATTTAATGCAGCAACATTTAGGATATAGCTGTTTGCAGGCAGGTCTGCTATCTTAAAATTACCGCTATCATCCGTATAGTCCGATTGTACCCACGATGAGTCAGCAGCTTTCAGTACCGATATGGTAGCCACAGGTACGCCTCTATCTTCAGCATTCTTCACGCTGCCCTTCAGTGTATAGTTTTGGGCGCACACAGTATGGCCAGCGCCAACGGTAATAGCAAGGCAAACAACAATTCGCAACATAGGCTACGTTTTTAAGTACAATAAAATAAGGGGTACTAACAATCAGACGTATCCCAGCTCCTTACCGTTGGCTTTAAAATACGGATTACAATTTCTTTAACTTTTTATGTCTGACACAAAAAGGGTGGGGATAAACCCCACCCCTACGGAATCTTATAAATCGATCTCTTTAATTCAAACTCCTGAAATCCACCGGAACCAACTTACTTACACCAGGCTCCTGCATCGTCACACCATATATCACATCAACAGCAGCCATTGTCTGCTTGTTGTGCGTTACAATGATGAACTGCGAGTTATCACTGAACTGGCGTATCATCTTGGTGAACTTGCCCACGTTGGCATCATCCAGCGGTGCATCCACCTCATCCAATATACAGAATGGAGCCGGCTTGATGAGGTAAATAGCAAACAGGAACGCCGTCGATGTCAACGTCTTCTCCCCACCTGATAGCTGTGTGAGTGTGCTTGGTTTCTTACCCTTAGGTTGCGCGTATATTTCTATACCGCTGTCCGCAACATTGTCCGGATCGGTAAGGCGCAGGTCGCAACTATCTTCAGGCGTAAACAACGCTTTGAACACAGTTCCAAAGTTTTCGCGCACCAGGTCAAACGTCTCTTTAAACTTGCTGTTGGCAGTCAGCTCCACCTCTTCTATGGTCGATAGCAGCGAATCCTTGGCGGTCACCAGATCATTGCGCTGCTCCACAATAAAGTCGTGACGGGCCTTTATTTCTGTATAAGCTTCAATGGCCGTTGGGTTTATTTCGCCCATGTTTTCCAGGCGTTTTTTCATGCGCTCGCTCTCGGCTGTAAGCTCCTCTACTGTTTGCAAACCAGTACGGGCCTCATCCAGTATCTGGTCTATATTCAGTTTAAATTCTATCTGCAAACGCTCATTGATACCTGCAAGTTTCAGCTTCATATCATTCAGCTTATCCTTTATGCCGGTCAGTAGCATCTCTGCCTGTTCCTTCTCCCTGCGCTTCTGGTTCAGTTGTCCTTCTTGTGCGGCAATGGCATTGCGCATGGCATAGAAGGCCCTGTCTTTTTCGTTCAGTATCTTTTCTTCACCTTCTTTCTTCAGCAGCAGTTCATACAGTTCATTATCGCCGCTGTGCAGGTTCTTTTCGGTATCCGCTATCTGGCCGCCTATTTGTTGCAGTTGCTCGCTATTGGTGGCCACCTGCTTCTTCAGGTCGTTCACCTGGTTGGTGCGGAAGGTCAGTTCCTGCTTTAGCCCCTCTACCTTGCTTTGCTGCTTGGTGTATTGTATGTTTTGCTGGTTGTATTGCTGGGTCACAAAGTTGAACTCCTGCTCCACACCTGCAAACTCATGGGTTGCAGCCTGTATATTTTGTTGTAGCGTTTGTAGCTTTTCAGTAATGGTATCCAGCTCGTTGCGGGTATCGCTTATGCTGTCATGCGTATGGTCCAGTTGTTCCTGCAGGTCGGCTATTCGTTTCTGACCAGCTGTGTTCAGTTGTTCAAAATTCTCAGCGCGATTGTTCAGGTTCACTACCTGGTTTTGCAGTTTGTTTATTTCCTGGCGTGCCAGCTCTATCGCCCTATCATTCAGGTCGCGATTAAACCCGGCTATCAGTGTTTGGGTATCGCTCAGGTATTGTTTCAGCTTGGTGGTAGAGCTGGTCAGTTCTGCTATCTCTTTAGCCAACCGTTCCAGGTTCTTACCCCTGCCTATCTTATTCCCTTCAAACAACCCTATCGATCCTCCACCCAGTGTATATTTTCCCCTTACCATCTTACCGCTCTGCTCCACCAGCACAAAGCCGTTTTGCAGATCGCTGTGCAACACATTATTACCATCCTTGGTAATATATACATGCCCCAGCAAGTGCTGCGCCAGCGCTTTGTACTGCTCGTCTATGGTTATTACGCTCAGGGCAGGTATCGCATCAGCAGGTACGGTGTGCGTACTCGGCTGGTAAGCCGCAAACCTATCCAGCACAAAGAAATTGGCCTTGCCTTTTTTATTGTGCTCCAGCAGAGTTACAGCCTTGGCCGCCTCATCTATATTATCAACTAAGTAGTAGTTCAGGTAGTTATCCAGCAGGTTTTCAAGCGCAGTGCGGTATTCCTGCTGCACCACAAATACATCGCTCAGCAGCGGTGCATTGCTGTTCCATTCTTTATTCTTCTTCAGGAATTTTATACTGTCCGGGTAGCCTTCCAGGCTCTCCACCAGGCTCTTCAGCAAGTCGTGTTCGTTCTTCCTGCTATCCAGCCGGCGGTTCTCATCGGCCAGTTGGGCGCGCAGAGTTTCCAGCTGTTCCTGGTTCTGCAATATTTTGCTTTTTACATCCTCGTGCTTGGTTACCAGTTCCTGTAGTTCATCCTGCTTTTGTTGCAGGGCGTCTTCAGTATCGGTACGCTCATTGCCTATCTGTGCTATTTGTGCACTGCGGTTGGCACCTTCGTCCTGCACCTGCTGTATGCTGCGTTGCAGGTTCATCACACTGGTATCGGCTATGGCTACTTTCTTTTCTGCTTCAAACTGGCCGCGCTGCACCTGCTGGTATTCATTACGCAGGCGTTCCACCACACCTTTCTTTTCATCGTAGGCTGCACGTTTTTCATCCACAGTATCGCGCAGTGTTTCCAGCTGGTCGCGCAGTTCCTGCATCTGTTCGGTCTCGTCTTCTATCTGCCTGCCTGCAAAGGTGATGCTGTCTTCCAGTTGCTGCAATTGCTGCCCCGCCCCGCTCAAAAACTCGTTCAGGTTCTTTTCGCGTTCCTTCAGGTGCTCAAAGCGCTGTGCAGCTAGTTTCTTGTCATTCTCCAACTGGCGTATGCGGTTCAGCAGTTCGTTAAACTGCCTTTGCAGTGCGCTCAGCTCCTGCTCCTTATCTATCAGCTTAACCTTATCTTCTTCTACCGCGGCACTCTCTGTGGCCACAACAGCCTCCAGGTGGGCCTTGCGGTCCGTTTCTTTCTCGTGCTGCTCGTTCAGCAGTTTATATTGGTCGTTAAACTCTTCAAGGCTTGCCTTGGCCAGCTCCACACTTACTTCTTTATATTCCGCCTTTATCTGCAGGTATTTTTCCGCCTTCTTGGCCTGGTTCTCCAGCGTACGCAGGTTATTGGCTATTTCAAACAAAAGGTCTTCTATACGGCTCAGGTCTTGTTCGGTGCCTTCCAGTTTTTGCTTGGCTTCTTTTTTGCGGGTCTTGTATATGCTTATGCCGGCAGCCTGCTCCAGCATACGGCGGCGACTGCCATCCTTATCCTTTATTATATCATCCACCATGCCCAACTCAATGATGGCATAGCTGTCATTGCTCACACCTGTATCCAGGAACAGGTTGTGTATATCCTTCAACCGGCAGTTCACATCGTTCAGGCGATATTCACTTTCACCATTCTTATAAAACTTACGTGTAATGGTAACCGTGGTAAACTCGGTAGGCAACAGGTTGCGCGTATTCTCAAACGTCAGCGATACCTCTGCCATGCCACTCCCGCTCCTGGTGCGCGACCCGTTAAAGATCAGGTCCTCCAGGTTATCAGAGCGCAAAGATTTTATCTTATGCTCACCTATCACCCAGCGTATGGCATCTATGATATTAGATTTACCACACCCATTAGGACCCACTATACCTGTTATAGAGTGATCCAGCAGCACAACGGTTTTATCTGCAAAAGATTTAAAACCTTTTATTTCCAACGACTTTAATCGCAAAGCACAAAATTTTTGAAGGATTGCAAATATAATGCTATAATATGGGAATGTGGTAGAGTGAGATTTGGGAATT
>JABDEZ010000045.1:10279-21092 GCA_013286835.1 Bacteroidota bacterium | reverse complement strand
AATGTAATTGTGATACCCATCACCAGTTTCCTGGCAGTAAAGTTTGGTCGCCGGAATTATTATATCAGTTCTATAATATGGTTTACCACCTGCTCATTTCTGTGTGGTCAGGCCACTAATATATGGATGCTGGTGGCCTTTAGGTTTTTGCAGGGCATGGGTGGCGGGGCGTTGCTGTCAGTATCGCAGGCTATAGTTTTTGAGCAGTTTGCAAAGGAAAAACAAGGAATAGCGAGCGCATTGTTTGGCATTGGCGTATTTATTGGCCCTACAATAGGCCCAACACTTGGTGGGTTTATTACAGAGTATTATTCGTGGCCGTGGATATTTTTTATAAACGTACCTATAGGTATAACCGTAGCTGTACTAAGCTACCTGCTGGTGCCAGAACCCAAAATAAAACAAGTAGCCGGTGCTGTGGACTGGACGGGTATTTTTTTGCTGGCAGTAAGTATAGGCTCTTTACAAACGGTACTGGAAAGGGGCGAAGTAGATGACTGGTTTGATGCGCGATATATAGTGTGGCTAACAGTGACGGCAGTGGTGGGCCTCGGTCTTTTTATATGGTGGGAGCTAAGAGTGAAAGACCCCGTAGTGAACCTGCGGGTACTGAAAACTCGTAACCTGAGCATAGCTGCATTGCTCACCTTTATATCGGGTATCGGGCTGTTTACTTCTGTATTTATAACACCGGTTTTTGCGCAGAGGCTGTTGAACTTTACGCCATCGCAAACGGGTATGCTGCTGCTACCCGGCGCCATACTGGCTATTGGTGCACTGATGATAAGTGGCAAATTGCTGCAGCGTGGGGTATCGCCTATTGTGCTTATTACCGTAGGTATGGGTTTGTTTATGTTGTTTAGCTGGCAAATGTCGCGGCTGAACCTGGCAGCAGGCTATGCAGATATTTATGTCCCACTCATTTGGCGTGGAGTGGGACTAGCTTTGATCACAGTGCCACTTACAGCGCTGGCGGTGTCATCGTTGGAACCTAAGGACATACCGCAAGGCGCAGCGCTCAATAATATGATGCGGCAACTAGGGGGCTCCTTTGGCATATCGCTGGTGAACACTTACCTGGCTAACCGCCTGGCTACACACCGCAGCGATATATTGAGCCATGTGACTCCAGACAATCCGCTGGCAGTGCAGCGGCTGGCAACTTATACCCGATATTTTATGACTAAAGGCGCAACATTATTTGAAGCCAAAGCACGTGCACTAAAGCTGCTGGACCTGAATATAACCCGACAAGCCGGGCATATGAGCTACAGCGATGCATACCTGCTCATAGGTATGGTATTTCTGTTAGCTATACCTATACTGCTGCTCACGGGGAAGAGGAAAGGGGCCGTGGTTGTTATAGCAGGGGATCATTGATAATAGATAAAGGGAAATTGGTTATTTCTGTTATTTTAAATGTTCTCCTCCACGGGCACCGGAATTTCCTTTGCTGTCTTCTCTCCGTGAATCCTTTTATATATCTTATTTCGCCTGCTGTGCATAATGGATATTGACGGACCTATCAATATATAGATAAATGCCGCCCAACCCAGGTAGGCTACACCAAATGAGCTGATGATAACAGACAATAATCCAACGCCGGCGATGATCAAATTTTGGTACATACTGGTCTTGGTTTCAAATATCTCGGCCGCAGTTAATACCAGCTCATCTCTTATCCGTAGCACATGCAGGTACAGTAAAGTGAAGATCAAATAAATGCACATAAAACCCCCACTGTAGATGTAGAATATGTGTATCAGGTCGGCAGGTTTTGTATCATCGTATGTTATCCCGCCGCCAATAAGCCAGCCGGTAAACAGGAATTTAAGTGGGTACACGTACATCAGCACAAAGAATATTAATATGGCATTGAGTACCACGCTATATATATCATGCACACCAAACCGTCTGAAAAAAATATTCTGCGCATACCATATCTGGAAGAGCAGGGCAAAACAAATACCAAAAGGGATGAATCCCTTCATACTGTTCAACAGCTCGGTTACGTTCTTTGGTACCTCCAGCGATACAATAAGCAGTGTGACAGCAAAGGCAAATACTGCATCACTAAATGCCTCAATACGCACTATCTCGTGACCACGCCACTTTATACGGTCTTTCTTTTCCTTTTTTGATCCTTCTTTGTATTTCCGCATCAGGGAGAATTTGTTACAAATTAATCAAATTTGTGTTTTATTTATATCGTTTTTGACCTTTGACCGAAGGCTTAGTTGTCATCTTTTTCCCTGTATCTTAGCACCCAATATGGCGGATGATAACATTCATTATACACTGGGTACTATAAAAGAAGCTGCCGCCCAGCTTTGGCAACGAGTGCAGCACTACAGAATAATAGCATTTAATGGCGATATGGGCGCAGGTAAGACAACCTTTATACATGCTTTGTGTGAGCATATAGGGGTGACCGATAATGTAAGCAGCCCTACCTACGCATTGATTAACGAGTATCATTTTCCACAAAAAGCAGGCGGCACAGGCATTATTTATCATATGGACTGGTACCGGCTTAAAGATGCCGAAGAGGCTGTAAATGCAGGTATTGAAGATTGCCTGCTGCAGCAAAATGCCATTTGTTTTGTAGAGTGGCCTGATATTGCTGTGCAGTTACTGCCGCATCCGTATGCGTGGGCAGACATCAATATACTATCGCCTACGGAAAGAGAAATGAGCATAAAATTTATATAAACACAGTAAGCCCGGACAATCGTATATAGGATACGGTAGTTCACCCAAGTAGAAATAAAATATGCAGATACACATTGTTGCGGCTATAGTGCAAGGTTTGTTGCTTGGGCTTTTTTTGGCCATATCAGTAGGGCCTACACTGTTTGCCGTTATTAAATATAGTCTTACCAGTAGTTATAAGGCAGGTATGGCCTTTGTACTGGGGGTATCTTTCAGCGATATTTCGTACGTGGTCATCGCTAACATTGCGGCGGTATGGCTTGTGTACCTGGAAGAGTATAAAAAGATCATATCGTACGGAGGCGCAGCCGCATTGTGTATAGTAGGGCTAGTGGGCCTGCTTAATAAAAAGAAATCACAATCGCAGACAAAAGAACCAAGGGTCATTACAGGGGGGCACTACTTTAAGATATGGTTGAGCGGTTTTTTGATAAATACCCTCAACCCCGGTGTTTTTATTACCTGGCTGGGGGCTGTAACTGCTATTGCAGATAAAACTGTCCTGTACAGGATCATATTCTTTGCATGTTGCCTGGGGTTGGTGCTTTCTATAGATTTCCTGAAGGTTTTTCTTGCAGACAGGATACGACGACAGCTGAATGCCCATAGGGTCGTGATATTGCAGAAAATATCATCATTATGCATTTTAGGTATTGGGTTGGCATTAGCCTTTACAACTTATTTTAATATAGGCACGAAAAAGAGTGTTGATAAACAGTCGTTATATCAACATAGCCCGGTAAAAGATCAAAACATTCTTAAAGGTTAGTATCTTTGCCGCCTCATGTCTGACGCGATACGCCACGAATGCGGGTTAGCTTTTGTACGCCTGTTAAAAGCACCCACTCATTACCTCAATACCTACGGCACTGCCTTTTACGGTCTTAATAAGTTATACCTGCTTATGGAAAAGCAGCACAACCGCGGGCAGGACGGCGCGGGTATAGCTACAGTGAAGCTGAATATAGAACCTGGACACCAGTATATGCAGCGGTTGCGCATATCGGGGCCGCAAGCCATAGCCCAGATATTCCAGAACATACAGCAGGAAGTAGCCGAGGTAGAAAAACAATACCCCGATATTCTTCAGCATCCCAATATGCTGAAGGGCTATCTGAGGTTTATGGGTGAAGTATTGCTGGGACACCTGCGCTACGGCACACAAGGGCGCAATAATGTAGAGTTTTGCCACCCGTTCATCAAATCGAATATCAACCCTACCCGCAACCTCACCATGGCGGGTAACTTTAACCTGGTGAATACAGATGAGTTGTTTGCCATGTTAGCGCAAAGGCCAACCACCACTATACGCGAAAGCGACCTGGGAGCTATGATAGAAACCGTGCACTATTACTTGTGTATGGCTGACGATCTGAACCCCAAAGATCCCGACCTGGAAGGTGTATTGAAACAATCTACCCTGCATTTTGATGGTGGTTATGTGTTTTGTGGGCTGGTAGGTAACGGAGATAGTTTTGTGATGCGTGACCCTAATGGCATACGGCCTGCATTTTACTATAAAAATGATGAAGTAGTGGTAGCAGCATCTGAAAGGGCAGCCATTATGACAGCATTTAATGTATCGCAGGAAGAGGTACTGGCAATAGAACCCGGACAGGCTATAATAGTAAAGAAGGATGGTACATTCAGCACTCCGCAGATATTACCGCAGAGAAATATTACCGCATGTAGTTTTGAACGCATCTACTTCAGCCGTGGCAGCGACCCGGATATATATAAGGAACGTATGCAACTAGGCCGCAACCTGAGTGGTAAAGTGCTGGAAGCATTAGATAATGACCTGAAAAATACAATAGTATCGTTTATACCCAATACTGCAGAGATTGCTTTCTATGGCCTGATAAAGGGACTTGAGGATTACCTGACGAATGTGAAGCTGGAACGGATAGTGAACCGCCGCCACAGCATGACCGAAGAGGAACTGCACGAAATGATTAGCCGGCGGGTGCGGATAGAAAAAATAGCTATTAAGGATGTAAAGATGCGCACATTCATTACCGAAGACTCTTCGCGCAATGAGATGGTGCAGCATGTGTATGATATAACCTATGGTACGGTAAAGAAGAATGTAGATACCGTTGTTGTAATAGATGATTCTATTGTACGTGGTACTACACTTAAGGAGAGCATTATTAAAATGCTCTCGCGGCTGGAACCTAAACGTATCATTATAGTATCCTCTGCACCGCAGATCAGGTTCCCGGACTGCTATGGTATAGATATGAGCCGCATGAGCGATTTTATAGCCTTCAGGGCGGCCGTACAACTACTTAAAGATCGTGGAGAAGACGACTTGCTGAAGGATGTACACTTGCGTTGCAAAGAGGCCGATGCAAGTGGCAAGCTGCATGAGCAGAATTTTGTAAAAGCCATTTATGCATCGTTCAGTGATGAGGAGGTAAGCAAGAAGATTGGCGTGATGCTGACACCTGCAGAGATAAAGATACCGGTAGAGATCATTTACCAGACATTAGATGGCCTGCACAATGCCTGCCCCGACCATACCGGCGACTGGTACTTTACCGGTAACTACCCCACACCGGGTGGCAACCGCGTAAGCAACAGGGCATTTATGAACTATATGGAGAATAAGGAAGGCAGGGGATATTAGGTTTTATTCTTTAGTCAAAAATCGAAAGTCGTTAACAGGTAATTTTACACTACCGGTTAACGGCTTTATTATTTTCAGAGTATCATGCTTTTTTACAGCAAACTATACGCCGCCTAATCTGGAAATGATCTCCTGTAGTTGCTTGGCTTGCATTACCCCACTCTGGCGCCATTTTACTTCGCCATTGCGGAAGAGGATAAGCGTGGGTACACCCTGTACCTGGTAGTGCGAGGCTACTTCTGTATTCTTGTCCACATCCACTTTTATTATGGTCACTTTGTCGCCCATGGCAGTTTTTACGTCGTGGAGTATGGGGGTCATCATTTTACATGGGCCGCACCACGTGGCAAAAAAATCGACCAGTACTGGTTTGTCAGATTTTATAACATCATTAAATGAATCCATAGAAAATACATTTAAATAAGATGCATCGAAAACCGTTCCAAAGGAAAATGGCTCCAGAAAAGGAGCCATTTTGTCTTAGTTAGTTGTTTTTGTGGTAGTGGTTGTTGTTTTTTTGTTCGATTTGTAGCGCATATCAGGGGTGCCATCCTTTTTCAAGTGCTGGTTCTCTTTATAGCGCATATCGGGTGTGCCATCCTTCTTCATTTTGGTTGCCTGCGTAGTTTTGGTTTCAGTTTTGGTAGTAGCCGTATTGGCTTTTAATACTGGCTTCCCAGATGTTTTGGTGCTTTTAGTTTCAGTTTTAGCATGCGTTGTTGTTGTCGCAGTTTGGCCAAAAGCTATGGAACCCATTAATAATAACCCCGCAAGTGTAGAGAAGATCTTTTTCATTGTTTTTTTTCGAAAGGTATAAAATGAACATAACATATGCTATTCCGGATGCGGAATATTACTGTTAATGTTTTTTATTGTGTTTGGGAATCTGGCGTATATTTATAGGTCTTTAAAAATTCTACATTTTGCAGCTCTGTAGTAGAGAGCCTGCTGGTGACGTTGTAAGAAGTACCGTGATACCACTTTTGCGCATTAAAATGATTGCTGAGCTTTATGTTGTTGAATATCATACCGTGGCGTGCATATATCTCGTTCTGCATCAATTGCAAACCCCAGTCTGACAGATAAACCACATCCTTTATAAATAGCAGCCTGTCGCTGCCTTCGGGGAAAAGTCCCGGGGTATTGCTGGTTGACTGGCTTACATGGGCGTGATGAAAGACAATATTTTTATAAAGATTAGGTTCAGATGGGTCGGCAGTGCCATTACCACGGTCTTGTACACTCCGGTTTTTAGACGTTGTGCCATGAACAACAGCCCCGGTATCTGTTGAGAGTGTATATACTGATAAACTATCCTCTAATACCTTAATACGTTGTTGCAGTCTGGTTATTTGCATCTCAAACGCCCGCTCTTTAGCCAGGTGTATATCAATACCATTATTGCAGGCTGCTAGCAACAGGAAGACAGGCATTAAAAAAGCAATAAGGACTTTCATGATTGATAAAAATTAGCTCTTTTCTTCTTTTTCATTAAGGTATTCAGAAGGAGGATTGGAGCACGACTGCAATATAAATGCTATAGCCGGATAAGTTCTTTATCAATATTCAATTAACAATAGCTTATAAATTGGCCTACCTAGCACGATTTTTAAAGGTGAATATAGAAAATATACCCTAGTGATGGAACGCTTTACGCTGACAGAAGAAATACTAAAATGGTTTGGAGTGCTTTGCCTTATGATGATGGCTGCCTTTGTTACATATGGTTGGCTGAGAGGATTGGCTTTTGAGCAAAACCTTAAGACAAGAAGAAGATAAATATTTGATACAAATGGCGGTGGTTGGTTAATTTTAGGATCCAATGCAGCTTTTATGTATAAAATTCCCCAATATACCGAACCCAATGCCACAATTGTTGAGGCATTTATGGAAGAGCACCCGTTCGTGACGCTTATAGGATACCATAATAATACAAGTGTTGCTACCCAGGTACCCGTATTACTACATAAGAGGGATGGACAAATGTTTGTTACCTGCCACATCATGCGACATACCGACCATTTTACTGCGATAGAAAATAATCCCGATGTATTAATGCTGTTTCAAGGGGCACACTGTTACGTAAGTCCCAGTTGGTACACTGAAAAAATGGGGGGTACCTGGAATTACCAAACGGTGCATGTGCGCGGTAAGTGTCGTATAATGAGTAATGAAGAGACCATGGAACTGCTTACCCGGCTTACCGCACGTTTTGAAGCAGAACAGGAAAGTCCACTGCTGACTACCAACCTGCCTAAAGATTATATGCCCTCCCTTGTTGGCGCTATAGCAGGACTGGAAATTGAGGTCACAAGCATTTATCCCATATTCAAACTCAGCCAGAACCGGGATGATGAGAGCTACAAAAATATAGTACGTCATCTGCAATCCTCTATTGATGCAGATGCCCATACAATAAGCGCAGAAATGATAAAGAGACGTTCTAACCTGTTTGAATAGATAGTGTTAAACTACAGCCCCGAACTGCCTTAAATGGTGTTGCGCATGTTTGTACAGCAAGTGCACCTGTAGGTCGTAATCCAAGTCCCCAAAGAAAGGGTTACGTACTGTAGTGCCTGTATCATTTTGATAATGCGCAAAAAAGTAGTCTATCTCCTGTTGCAGTTCTTGTAACGCATCCTGAATAGAAGCATGCTTTGTAGGCATTGGTTCATCGGGCAAAAGAGCATTAGGTGTGTTTTCCTTAAATGGTTTATCGCTTTGTATAAAAGCCTGCATTCGGGGTATATTTTCGGCAGGGGTCAGTACTTCGGCTGCAGGTATTTTGCCGCTGGCCTGTCGCATGGCCCCACTCATGTGCTCTATCATTTGTTGCACATTCATCTTGCCCCATAGCGGAGCAGTGGCCGGCTCTATGGCTGCCAGGCGTTTTGCAAATTCAGTTTTAAGGAAATTGGCTTTTTCAGCTACCGTTGACATTATAAAAGCTGTTTTATCAATGATTCCTGGGTAATACCTTCTGCTTCGGCCTTGTAGTTGCGTAGCACCCTGTGGCGGAGGACAGGCAATGCCATTTCGCGTACATCCTCAATATCGGGTGAGTACTTGCCCTGTAGCAGTGCATGGCACTTGGCACCCAGCACCAGGTATTGCGAAGCACGTGGTCCTGCACCATAAGATATATATTGCGTAGCGGCAGCATGTGCCTTGGCAGAACCGGGTCTTGTTTTATGTACAAGCCCTACTGCATATTCCAGCACATTATCAGGCACAGGCACCCTGCGTACCAGATCCTGGAAAGCCAGTATGGCCTCAGCGTTGAGTACTTTAGTTAGCGATACATTATTTGCGCCTGTTGTATTCCGCACAATGGTTACTTCCTCGGCAAACGAAGGATAATCGAGCATGATCTGGAACATAAAACGATCCAGCTGGGCTTCGGGTAATGGGTATGTACCTTCTTGCTCTATTGGGTTTTGAGTAGCCAGTACAAAGAATGGTGCAGGCAGTTTATATATAGTACCCGCAGCGGTTACATTACGCTCCTGCATGGCCTCCAATAGTGCAGCTTGTGTTTTGGGCGGCGTACGGTTTATTTCATCGGCAAGAATGATATTGGCAAATATGGGGCCTTTCAGGAAACGGAACGCCCTTTGCTCATCCAGTATCTCGGCGCCGGTTATATCGCTCGGCATCAAGTCTGGTGTGAACTGTATGCGCTTGAATGAAAGATCAAGGACATCGGCCACGGTTTTTACCAGCAATGTTTTTGCAAGGCCGGGAACACCAACCAGCAAACTATGCCCATTGCACAATATACTTATGATGAGCTTGCTCACAACATCGTCCTGACCTACTATTACTTTCCCTATCGACGTGCGAATGGTGTCATATGTATTCTTTAACGCACCAGCCGCTTCTATATCCGTTTTGTAAGCCTCCATCGGGTTTCTTTCTATAATTTAATTGTGGAAGTTCCATTATTTTGTGTAAACAAACAAATACAACTTACAAGGTGGATGTAACCATACGCGAAGCGCAACAACAGGTAGATGAATGGATAAAGACCATTGGTGTACGCTACTATAGCGAGCTTACTAACCTGGGCATACTGATGGAAGAAACGGGCGAACTAGCCCGCATCATGGTACGGAAGTACGGCGAGCAATCGTTTAAAGAAAGCGATAAAAAAGGGGAACTGGCTGATGAAATGGCCGATGTGCTGTGGGTGCTGCTGTGCCTGGCCAACCAAACAGGTGTGGACCTGACAGAGGCGTTGCAGAAAAACGTAGAAAAGAAAACCAACCGTGATGCAGAAAGACATAAAGGAAATGACAAGCTGAAGTGACAATGCCGTAATGATGCCCATAGGCCCGTCATTTCGAACGAGCTCCTTCAGCGAGTGAGAAATCCGCCCAATCAAAATCCCTCAGCTATTCTTTTGTACTGATTATCCGGTTGATCAAAATCCTTAATTTAGTTATCTAAAAACAACCACTATGATAGACCACAATCTAGTAACTACAGCTAATTCTTTAGAAGGATACCGCATAACAAAACACCTGGGTGTTATACGTGGTGTTACAGTACGCTCCAGGAGTGTATTTGGTAATATACTAGGTGGCTTGCAGAGCTTGGTAGGCGGCCAGCTGAGCGCCTATGTGGAGCTTTGCGAGAAAACGCGCCACGAGGCTTACGAACTTATGATAGAGCACGCCAGCCAGGCCGGGGCTAATGCGATAATAGCTATGCGCTACGACGCTAACGAAGTAATGGAAGGCATTACTGAAGTTTTGGCTTATGGTACTGCTGTGACAGTAGAGAAGATATAGCATAGAAATATGAGAACGATATTAAAGAAATGAACAGCCCAGTAATGGGCTGTTTTTGTGGGTGGTAGGTGTAGTAGTAGATAATATAATTTTATTTGCTGCGTTAGGTTAAATAGATAAATTTGTAAATCGTCTCACCCCTATCTTATTTAAATGCGTAGAGTAAAATGGCTTTTCATTCTCTATTTCATTTTCATGTGTAAGCTCTCGCTTGCGCAACAGCCCGATTATTTGCTTAAGGAGAATAGTGTGTGGACGTTTGGGCGAACTTACTATAATATTTCCCCTAATTATCTTGTAGGCGGCGGTATGGGTTTGAACTTCAATACAACTCCCCCTACAGTTATTCCATCATTTGCGGCTGGTTATGGTGTTGCGCAGGCATCGGTTTGCGATACCAATGGCAACCTTTTATTTTATACAGAAGGCACTCATGTGTTTAATGCGCAAGGCAAATTAATGCCACATGGTGATTCGCTGGTAGCAGATACTGCCCTTTACAAATACGAGGGCCCTAATTTCGACAGTACAAATATTGACCCGACATCCGGTTGTTCACAGGGCGCTTTGATCATTCCGGTTGTAGGTGAGGTTAATAAATACTATGTTTTTTCTCACAGCTCATATGAGTACTATAGTAATCCTACTTATGGAAAAGTGCATTACGGTGAGCTTT
>JABDEZ010000045.1:0-10269 GCA_013286835.1 Bacteroidota bacterium | reverse complement strand
GAATAATGGAGCTGGAGATGTAACAACACGTGGCGTTTTTTTTGGACTCAAGCCTTGATGAAAGTATGATAGCAGTTGCTGGTACTCATTGCGACGTTTGGGTTTTGGTACATTTGTCTAATGTGCCGGTTATAAAGGCATTTCATGTAACTGCAAGCGGGGTAGATGCTGTTCCTGTTATCTCCAATTGCGGAAATTTTCAGTATAGTTATGGCTCCCCTGGTTCAATGAAGGTATCTCCTGATAGAAAGAGATTAGTGGTATGCTCGTTTATGGGCGGTGTGGAATTATGCAATTTTGATCCGGCTACGGGTGTTGCCTCTAATGCAAGAGGCCTTAGCAATAATGATGCTGATACAACTAATAAACCGGTTACCACTTACTTCTCTTACCAGGCATGTTTTTCGCCTGATAATACAAAGCTGTATGTGAATACAAGTAATACTGTTTACTATGGGTATATTTTGCAGTTTGATTTGAATGATACCACACTGCAAACAACTTCAATTGTGAATATGGACGCTTCTGTTTCGCAAACAGATGTGCAGCTGGCACCAGACGGTAAGATCTATTTTTTTCATCACGACTTTAGTACAGATGCCGACGTAGCCATTGATTGTATTGAAAACCCTAACCTGCCTACACCAGCTTGTAACTACAAGCCATATGCTATAGGGTTGTACCCGGGCAGTGTAGTGTATATGGGGCTGCACAACATGTATGTGAAACCATTGCGCGGAACTGTTACTTATGTGGGCCATCCTGATACCGGGATATGTGCGCCTGGTATGGACAGCATAGCCCTATATGCGCCTGCGGGATATAACCATTATATATGGAGTACAGGCAGCACAGCCCCAGTTTTATACGCCAGTAATACTGCTACTTTCATTTTAAGATCAGATAATTCGTGCGATGTGCGTTATGATACTTTTAGTGTTAAAAAGGTGAATGATGTATTTTCTCTAGGGCCAGATTCTGTTTATTGTACCCAATCTGTAGTGCTTAGTGTGCCGGTACAGAATGCACAATACTTGTGGCAGGATGGCAGTACGGCCAGTAGCTATAAGGTGTACACATCAGGTACTTATTCGGTAGTGGTATCTGAGCTGGGCTGTGTGCATGCAGATACTGTGCAAATAGGGATTAATGATGTGCAACAAGCGCTGGGGGACGATACGACCCTGTGCAGTAATGACCGGGCCATACAACTAACACTGAATGCCAATGTGCCAGCAGGTGGGCAGGTGATGTGGAATACTGGCAGTGTTATCCCAACTATAACTGCTGGCGCCGGAACCTATTGGGTGACGGTAACAGATGGTGCATGTGTGGGGACTGATACAATAAGTATTTATGCCCAGAACTGTAATTGCAAGGCTACTGTGCCTGACGCGTTTACACCTAATGGGGATGGTAAAAATGATGTGCTGCATACGCTGTTTGAAAATGGGTGCCCCGTGAGTGAGTATGTGATGAGGATATACAACCGCTGGGGGAATATGGTTTTTTATAGTAACGACCTGAACAACGGATGGGATGGGACTTACCATGGTGTGCCGGCTGATGCAGGAACGTATATGTATGAACTACAGTTTATTTTAGGAACAAACAAAGGCAACACGCTCCACAAAAAAGGCGATGTGGTACTGGTGCGATGAGCGTTTGAGCATTATACCAATTGCAATAAATACCCCAGGATAGCCCCGCCGAATACAATGAAAGCTGTGTTTAGTTTCTTGAAAAATATGGCAACGACAAAACCGGCGATGGCAATAGTTATTCCCCGCCAGTCCTGGATGGAATCTTTACCCAGCTCAACACATACAGCTAATATAATGGCTACTGATGCTACATTCACCGTATCGAGAAAGGCCGACATTATTGCTGATCTTCTAAGTTTGGGAATGTATGGGTTGAGCAAGGCAACGAATAAAAATGAAGGCAGGAAGATGCCTACTGTTGCTGCAATGGCACCGGGCAGCCCTGCTATTTGCCAGCCAATAAACGTTGCGGCTGAGAAGACAGGGCCAGGGGTAAACTGGCCTACCGCAATAGCATCAATCAATTCTTTGTGTGAAATAATACCTGTTTTGACTAGCTCGCTATCGAGGAAGGCAAACAAGACATAGCCGCTGCCATAGAGGATGGAACCGACCTTGAGGAATATCCAGAATATTTTTAAATGCTCGGGCTGTAGTATTGCAAGTGGTAAAATACTGTTTAGTTTATTGGTGCGTGAGGTTTTGAACAGGTGGTATAATATACCAAGTCCGCCAGCACCAAACAATACGATGATCTCATTCATACCCGCTAAGCTTGCGACGGCACAGGCAACGCCCATAATGCCCAGCTCTATAGTTTTGAAAGCTTTTTTGCCCAGCGTTATCATGGCGGAAACGATGACCGCTAAAATTGCGGGTTTGATGCCGTAGAGAAACGGGGCAACAGCAGGCAGGCTACCATATTGCTTATAGGCCCATGCAAATACAGCGGTGATGATAACGGCAGGGACAATAAAACAAACCCCGGCAACAACCAGCCCTTTCCAGCCTGCTCTTTCGTGGCCGCAATGCATGGTCATCTCCGTGGAATTGGGGCCTGGTATGAGGTTAGTGGCACCAATGAGGTCGAGAAAATGATCGTGAGAAAGCCATTTACGTTTTGTGACCACCTCGTCCTGCATCATAGCGATATGAACGGCAGGGCCACCAAAGCCAATGCAACCCAATTTTAAAAAGACCCCGGCAACTTCCCTTAAATTATTGTTCTGTTTTGCCATAGAGCTTTAAGTCGAAAGACCACCTGCCACCACCATGAATGAGCAGGTAGAACAGGAGTATGGTCAATGCAAAATCGGTCCTGTATTCATGCGCCATTGGCCAGAAACCTTTTTCGATGAGCATGGGCCACTTGGTAGTAACAAATGCTGTACCCATTATTATGAGCAAAGGTATTGATGCTATTCTTGTGAGTAAGCCGGGCAATATGAACAAACTGCAAATTATTTCGAAGCTGGCAGTGAAGTTTGCCCAGAAGGCAGGATCGTGAAAACCTATTTTGGCAAAACGCCCTGCCCCTAGTAATTCTGGGAATAAAAATTTCTGTATCCCTTCTGATAGAAAAATAATGGCTACTATCAACCTGAGGCCAAGTGTAGGAATGGCGGTTGTGCGTAATAGATTTTTCATGTCATTGCATTTTAAAAACCTGGTTAGAAAATGGTGGGGTGTCAGGTATCTTTATGACATTAAACTCATGTTTGGTTGCGTGATGGCAATTATTGCAGGTGTTGGTTAACAATACAAAACTGCTTTTGAATAGCTGTGGATTTTTCTGCGCTATTGCACTGTTCAGGCTATCAATAGCAGGATCGATCATTGGGAGTGAAGCTGCTTCCGGCCGGTCTGTGTTATACTCCCTGATGCCATCGAGCGCTTCTTTTATTTCGCCCATTTCAAAATCGGCCAGCTTCCAGTTTTGTGCCTGCCCGGCAAACCATAGTTTTTCGTGATGTACCTGGATGCTTGACATGAATTCGCCAAATCCCGGCTTGTATGTTTTGTCGAGCTTATTTTGCAAACTGTCAATTTGCGTTTGTAAGTGCTGGGTGTTATTCTGCTGCCCGCAGGAAATAACTATTACGAACAAGACAAATAAAATAGTCCATTTCATGTGGTGTCTATATAAGATCAGGAAGTTGTTTTAAAGCTACGAAAAAGAATATTCTGTTTTGTGTTGGTAAGCGTTCTACAGTTGTCGTTGTTCATACACAATAAAAAATACAAACCGTAATTACTCGTATATCGTGTCTTTCCTGCAATTCCGTAATCATGTTCAAGACAAAACAAAAATGTCCGTCATCTTATGTAAGACAACGAACATTCCTGAAAATTTCAATATTTTCTTACCCCTCAATGATCCCCATAAATATCAAACCGAAGATAGCCAGACCAGCTATGATGCGGTAGATACCGAAAGCAACGAAGGTGTGTTTTTGTACGTATTGTATAAAGGTGCGGATGGCTATAAGGGCTACTATGAAGGCGATGGCATTGCCTACCAACAGCATATTGAGTTGGCCGGGTTGGAACATGGGTGTACCGGCGAGTTTGTGTTCTTTATAAGCATCGAGCAATTTTTTTGCTGTGGCGGCAAACATGGTGGGCACGGCCAGGTAAAAGGAGAACTCAGCTGCCAGTTTGCGGGTGAGCTTTTGCTGCAAGCCACCCAATATAGTTGCTGCACTGCGAGATGTGCCGGGTATCATTGCCAGCACCTGGAAACAGCCTATGATGAAAGCTTTGGGGTAACCGATCTGCTCTACTTTATCTATGGTATTGTTTTTAAACACCCTGTCGATAAATAAGAGTACAATACCGCCTATAAATAGGGTGGTACCTACTACCATACTGCTTTCGAGGAGGGCATCTATTCTTTTGGCAAACAACAGGCCCATAATGGCTGCAGGGATAAAGGCTACAATAAGCTTTACATAAAACTGCCACTTGCTAAAATCGAGAAACTTACGCCAGTAGAGCACTACTACTGAGAGTATGGCGCCGAGCTGCACGCAGACTTCAAACAACTTTGTAAAATCATCTTTGGCAATGCCCATAAGAGAGCTGGCAATGATCATGTGGCCGGTAGAAGAAATAGGTAGAAACTCTGTTATGCCTTCTACAATGCTCAATACTATTGTTTGTAACCAAGTCATGCGTTATGGGATGTTGATGTATTTATGTGTTTGTAAAGATAATTGCCACTTTGGGTTTTGCTGTATATAATTTATTATCAGTGGATTAATTTGTTGGTGCTTGCTCCACTCGGGTTGCAGGTATAGTTTGCAATCGCGGTTAACCAATGCAGCATGGTGTTCGGCCCACTCAAAGTCGGACTTATTAAAGATCACCACTTTCAGCTCATGAGCCTGCTCGAGGCTTTCCATGAGCGGATTTTTGAATTTCTTGGGGCTCAGGGTTATCCAGTCGAGGCTGCCCGTGAGCGGGTGGGCTCCTGATGTTTCGATATGTGTTTTAAAGCCTGCTTCATGCAGGGCATCAGTAAGGTAGGTAAGATCGTGCATGGCAGGCTCGCCACCTGTGATTACGGCTATGCGGCCCGGGTGTGCTGATGCTACTGCAACAATATCAGTTACGGACATGAGCGGGTGTTTTGAGGCATCCCAACTGTCCTTAACGTCGCACCAGACACAGCCTACATCGCAACCACCGAGGCGGATGAAGTAGGCTGCCTGACCTGTGTAGAGGCCCTCGCCCTGCAGCGTATAGAAATGCTCCATGACCGGGTAGGCATGTGCGGTAATTATATGTTCAGTAATCGTTTCAGTCATCGTCAAAATCGAGTTGGGCTAAAGCCCTGTTTTGTTTGTTGTTGTTCTGCTGCCTAATGGCATTTCATTACCTGTTTGCATTGCGAAAGCTTGCTTCGTGCCTCGCAATAACAAGCGTTACGCTTAGTCGATCATACCGGCTTGCAACTTTGCAGCGGCAATGGTGTTTTTCATGAGGCCGCAAATAGTCATGGGACCTACACCTTTAGGTACCGGTGTTATATAGCTGCACAATGGTGCTACGTTATCAAAATCTACATCACCTACCAGGCGGCTGCCGCTTTTGCGTGCGGCATCGTCAATGCGATTAATACCCACATCTATTATTACAGTGCCGGGGCGAACCATGTCGGCTGTTACAAACCGCGGACGGCCTATGGCAGCTACAATAATATCGGCATTGAGGGTGAAATCTTTAAGGTTTTTGGTGCGGGAATGGCAAAGGGTAACCGTCGCATTGCCAGGGTTGCCATTGCGGCTAAGCAGTACCGACATTGGGGTACCCACAATGTTGCTGCGGCCAATGACCACACAATGCATACCTGCGATGTCTATTTTATAATGCTCCAGCATCATGAGTATGCCGTACGGGGTAGCGGGCAGAAATGTTTGCTGGCCTAGCAACATTTTACCTTGTGAGGTAGGATGGAAGCCATCTACATCTTTATCGGGGCTGATGCTATTGATAATTGCATCAGGCGAAATATGCGGTGGAAGCGGTAACTGAACCAGTATGCCGTTCACTGCATTATCGTCATTAAGTTGCTGAATGTGGTGTATGAGTTCTTTTTCGGAGATGCTCACATCGAACCGTAGCAGGGTACTATCGAACCCCAGCTCTGCACAGGTGCGCACTTTGCTGCCTACATAGGCCTCGCTTGCAGGGTTATTGCCTACTAGTATAGCCGCCAGGTGTGGGGCATTTAAGCCCCTGGCTTTCAAGGCTTCAGCTTCATGCTTCAGTTGCTCTTTTATATGTGCTGCAACTGCTGTGCCGTCTAAAATTTGCATGTGCAAAGATAATACTTGTATTGTGGAAAAATGCGGCTGCCGTCACTAATTACTAGCTCTATAGAGGTCTGCCCTTCATTTCCTTTCTTTTTTGATGTCAAAAAAAGCAACAAAAAAGCAGTGCTACTGTAGTGCTAAGCTGATGTAAAGCTACCTCGGGGTGACCTGTCTATAAACTGAGGTGTGCTCCCTGATTGTAGGCCACTGGTTTTTGCAGGCGATGAAGGATCGCGGCAAAAAAGGTGGCTAAATAAGGGTTAAGCTTTTCTCCTAACATCTGAGTCCGGTATCGTGCGCGGGATGCTATAATGTAACATGACCTAAGCTTGCAACGGTATTGAGCGGAGCATTACACGTTTTTATCAATAAGCAGATAAATAATAAGTTGGGGATGGAGAGTTGGGGTATGGGTAATTTTGCGGCGGAACAGGTGATACATGTCGAAAATGAAATTAAGTATATTAGATCAGTCGATAGTGGGGCGGAGCATTACGCCAACACAGGCTATACAGAATACCGCAACCATGGTGAAGCTGGCCGATGAGCTGGGATATACCCGGTTCTGGATATCGGAACATCATAACATGCGCGTGGTGGCTGGATCGACCCCGGAAGTACTGCTGGCGCACTTGGGTGGTGAATCGAAAAGGATACGTATAGGGTCGGGCGGGATCATGCTACCCAACCATAGTGCACTGAAAGTGGCAGAGAACTTTAAAATGCTGGAGGCTTTGTTCCCGGGAAGAATTGATTTGGGAATAGGCCGTGCGCCGGGCGGGGACCGGCTGGCGGCATATTTGCTCAACCCATCGAACCAGTTTAGCGAACAGGATTTTTTGATGCAACTAAAGGAACTGGAAGGCTATTTTACAAATAGTAAAGAACTCGGTACCGTGCATGAAAAGGTATTGGCATCGCCGGTGGTAGAAACCATGCCGGAGCAATGGATGCTGACATCGAGCGGGGGAAGCGGGCGTATAGCAGCGAAACTGGGTATGGCTTTCTCTTTTGCCCACTTTATAAACCCCAATGGCGGGCCTGATGCGGCTGATGATTACCGCAGGTTGTTCAACCCATCGCAAAACCTGGCGGTGCCTAAGGTAAACTTCAGCATATTTGGTTTCTGTTCTGAAGACTTGGAAACTGTGGAACGGTGGAAAACGGAATTTAGTTATCGCATGTTGCGGATAGAAATGGGGATGGATGGTAAACTGCCATCGTATGATGAAATACGAGCGACAAAATTTACACCTGAACAGCAGATGCGCATTAATTATAACCTGGGTCGTATGGTGGCAGGAGCACCTGCTGAAATGAAACAAAAACTGACACTGCTAGCAGATGCCTATAAAACAGATGAGGTAATGCTGGCAACGTTTTCGGAGGATTTTAATGACACTAAAAAGTCGTTTGAATTACTTGCAGAAGTATTTAAATTGAAATAGATATCCACATAGTTGTTAACAAAAAAGCAATGGTTTTGTAATATTTATGTAATAATAAAGTTTAGGATTTTGTATTTCAGATTTCGTTAGTATCTTTAGCATGTTTTCATGGTGATAGGGTTTATAGGGGCTGGCGTGTTCTCACGCTGGCTTTTTTATTTTTAGATTTTGACCAGGCTTCCAATTTTGGCCAGGCTTCCAAGCATGTTAAAACATTTGCGAAACAAATACCTTCTTACTAATCCCCCCCCAACTTTTCAATTTGATCCGGTATTTGTGCTAAAACAACAAAACCCGCTCATAGAGCGGGTTTCAGATTGTATGTGTGGTCCCACTAGGACTTGAACCTAGGACCACCTGATTATGAGTCAGGTGCTCTAACCAACTGAGCTATAGGACCAATTCACTGTTTGACCAGCGAATTTGGGATTGCAAAAATATAGGATTTTCTTAAAAAAAGAACATTTTTAAAAACTTATTTTTACAGCATGATAAAAGGCATCAAACATATAATTTTTGATCTGGGTGGGGTACTCATAAATCTCGACTATCAGCTTACCGAAAAAGCTTTTGCAGCTCTTGGTCTAAAAGACTTTAATGCTATATACACACAACTCAAACAAGATACTTTATTTGATGATTGGGAAACAGGGCGGATAGATAGGGGGCAATTCCTTTCAGCAATGAAGGCGTCTGTAGGTCTGGTGCTTACAGATGAGCAGATAACTGCGGCATGGAACGCTATGCTCCTCGACTTCCCCTTAAGGCGACTGCAGATACTTCAGCAATTACGGCTACATTACGATTTGATACTACTAAGTAATACAAACGAGATACATGAGGATGCTTTCAATGATATTCTATATAAAGCCCATGGCATACCCAATATTGGTGTGTTTTTCGACAAGGTGTACTTGTCGCATAGGGTAGGTATGCGCAAACCCGATGCTGAAATTTTTCAAAGAATACTGGATGATCTCGGCCTGAAGCCGGAACAGACTCTGTTTATAGACGATACACCACAGCACATAGCTGGAGCCAAGGCATTGGGCATTCAAACCATATACCTGGAAAAGGATATGACTATAGAGGAACACATCTTCAAGCCAATCGACCGCAACTAATATTATACTACTTTATTTCTTCGTAGTCTATATAGTCACTTTTATTTGGGCGTGCTGAAGTTGTTTTCTTTGCTTCTACTTTCTGGTTCATGTCGTTCATCTGCTCTTGCATCTGTCGCATGCGCTCACTGGTCATCTTGGTGATGCGCAATACGGGCAGTATATATTTCGTCAAAAAACGAAATATAAGGATGGCCACAATGGTCCATATGATCATGCTTATATTCATAGCGAGTGTAAAGTTAAGGTAAGAGGCAATGCAATAATTGTTAATAAAAAAATAATCGCAGGCATCACAAACAGAATTTGGAAATAGTTTAAACCTGCTGTATATTTGCATTGTAATATATTCGAAAGAAGGGGACGCGCAAGTTGTCCCCTTGTCATTTTTACACATGGCTGATATTTTAAGTACCGTTGAAATGCTTTTACTTCCGCTGCTGGAAGACACTGATATTTTTATTTGCTCCGTGAAAATGAAGCCAGTAAACAATATCAAGGTGTTTTTAGATGCAGATGGCGGCTTACCAATTGAAAAAATAGCTAAGCTCAACCGCAGGTTAAATGCACTTATCGAGGAGGCGCAATTGTTTCCGGAAGGTGATTATTCGCTCGAAGTTTCCAGCCCTGGCATTGATGAGCCATTGGCACAAATTCGCCAGTACAAAAAGAATGTAGGTCGCAAGCTGTTGGTCACTCCCAACGAGGGGGCGGAAGTCTTGGGCACAATTACAGACGTAACAGACGAAAAGATAGTGCTGGAAGTGCCGGTAGGCAAAAAGAAAGAAATAGTGGTAACAGAAATACCTTTTACAGATATAAAAGAAGCAGTAGTACAAATAAGTTTTTAACTAAAAATTCCGGCAACGGAAATAAAGTGACAGAATATGGCAAGTATCAATCTTATCGACTCATTTCAGGAGTTTAAAGATGCAGAAAACATTGACCGGCCTACCTTAATGAAGGTAATTGAGGATGTTTTCAAAACCTTATTACGTAAAAAATACATAACGGATGAGAACTTCGACGTTATTGTAAACGACCAGACGGGCGACCTTGAGATCTTTCGCAGGCGAGAGATTGTAGCGGATGATATGGTAGAAGATGAAAACCTGCAGATACCATATTCACAGGCTATCAAGATTGAACCTGATTACAGTGTAGGTGAAGAAGTGTATGAGGAAGTTGATGTGCGCGACTTTGGTCGTCGTGCTATACTAGCCGCCAAGCAGACGCTTGCTGCCCGTATTGGCGATTTGAAGAAAAATAACCTGCTGAAAAAATATGCTGAGCGTGTTGGCGAGATCATAAGCGGCGAAGTGTACCAGATATGGAA
>JABDEZ010000044.1 GCA_013286835.1 Bacteroidota bacterium | reverse complement strand
TGTTACTTTGCTGTACGATACGGATGCTATTTTAGCATCTGTAACATTACCATCCACTATGTGGTTGGTTTGTATGGTACCCGACACTATTTTTATTGAGGTCACTGCGCTATCTGCAATTTTTGCAGTTGTTATGGCCTGTGTGGTCACTGTTGGGTTAGGATAAGTGCCTGTAAGGTCGCCGCCTGCTGCGCCACCCGGTGTAGTACCGGTAATGGTTTGGTTGGTTGCAGATATGACACGGCCTTTATTGTCCAGTGTTATTGCTGCAGTTGTTGTGGCAGAGCCATAAGTACCTGCTGTAACCCCGCTTAATGCCAGTGTCGGATTAGGATAAGTACCTGTAAGGTCACCACCTGCCGGGCCGTTAGGAGCGGTAGAGGGCAGGTTGGTCAGGTTAGAGCCATCTATTACAGGCAATTTGCCTGTAGCGGTGGTCTGCACCAGCTGGCTGTTGCCGTTAAACGTATTGCCCTGGTTGGTGACTGTGGGCGCCAGCCTGGCCACACTTATCGTGCTGCTGGTCGCACTGTTCAACGCACTGATCACATCTGCCCACGTTGCAGGGGTAGAGGCAATAGTGGGGTTAGGATAGGTACCAATAAGGTCGCCACCTGCATTGCCCGATGGCGGGAAGGTGGTGGGCGCTCCTGTCAGCTTGCCGTAAGACATGCTCACTATCTTGCCATCGGTAACACTGCCGTTGGCCAGGTGGTTGGTCTGGATAGAGTTGGATATGATCTTGGCTGAGTTGACAGCACTGTCTGCTATTTTAGAGGTGCCTATGACCTGTGCACCTACTGTTGGATTGGGGTAGTTGCCCACCAGGTCGCCGCCTGCGGCCCCTGTTGGCGGAAGGGCTGTGGGCGCTCCGCTGAGTTTAGCGTAGCTGATACCATAGGCTACCTGTGCATCGGTCACAGCTCCGTTGGCTATATTGCCTGTAGTTACTGCATTACTTGCTATTTTAGAACCAGTTACTGCCCCCGGGGCTATCACTGTAGCGCCCTGGGTCCCTGTCACATCTCCTGATAAGGTTCCCGTAAAGTTGGTCACCTGCGCCAGCTGGCTGATGACCTGGAAATTGGTACCATCATACATCACCGATATGATCTGGCCCGCAGATATGTCATTGGGTTGCAGCGATTGTACTACGTTCTTCAGCACTGACCTGGTGCCCAAGCCATTCACATTCAGGGTCACTGCCCTGCTGTTGGCGGCATTGCTCCTGAAGCTCACCATCATACCGGCAGTGTAGCCTACCGATACGGGGAGAGATACCTGGTAGTTGTTACCGCTGCCGCTGGCTGGCGCATAGCTCAGCACTCCGCTCTGCACGTTGGCCGCGCTTACCGCGTCGCTGGTGTCCTGGATCGTGCTCCCCAGGCCCGTTACCCTGCGGTCACTGGCTGAACTGCCCGTTAGCTGCACAGGCTTATCCACCTGTACCTGGGCTTTGGCTCCTATCGCCATAAGCATCATGGCTACCGGTAAGGCGTAGTACTTCTTTTTCATATGGTCGTATTTGTGTGAAGTGTTTTTAAGTTTTCTTGTGTTTGTGCCCTTTAATTCGCTTTTACTATTTTAAGGCTCTTGCCGAAGTGCTCGTTATATACCGCTACCAGGTAAGTGCCCACTGCAAGGTTACCTACTTCTGTCAGCGCTATTACGGTGCTCCTGCCTGCCTTGTAGGTGTTAGACAGTACGGTCTGTCCCGTCATATCCATTACACGCACCTGTACCGGTTCGTCATCATCCTTGGTGATGCCCAGGCTCAGTATGCTCCCAAATGGGTTTGGGAACGCGCTTACTTTGGCGGTTACTGCCGTTACTGTCTTTATCCCTACAGGGTTATGGTCTGAGAAGGTGAACAGCCTGTTATAGCTGTTCAGGTTAGGTAATTGATACACCCGGGGGTCGGTGCTCGATACATCGCGGGCCGTAGTGTTCAGCGCCGTATAGCCATTGCCGGTGCTGTCGCTGGCATAGGGGAATATCGCTGTCATGCCCCTGTTGTTGTCCACCGCGCTCAGCCAGCTGAAGGTGACATTGCGGGAGGGACCGGCAGCATTGTTGCTGCTGGCTATTATCCAGTTCTGGGCTATTGATACATCCCCATCTATGAACACAAGCGCTTCGGGGCCGCTGTTGCGTACTATGCTTACTGTGCCCATATCTGTGCCTGCCACTATGTTGCAGCCCAGGAAGTTCAGTGCATTAGTATCTACTGCTATCGGGTCCAGTATGGCCCTGCCCACAATGCGGGACTGGTTGCGCTCTGTGGGGTAGCTTGCACTATTGGCAAAGTGTATGGGTGTGGACGTATCTGCATACAGGATACCGTTGTTCAGCACCAGCTGGTTATTTATAGTAATACTGTTATCGGGGGTAAGGCCTGAGGGGTTGTTCAGTACCAGGGTGGATACATTGAGTGGGGCCACAGTATTGAGCTGCTGGGGGGCAGTGCCGTTATATGCCAGGACTGATGTACCATTGAACACTGCAGAACCGTTATTGGAGAAATTACCACCTTCCATAAGCACAGCTCCGGTTGCTACCAACCTGCCGCCATTACTGATGTTCACGTCATGGGACATCGTCATGGTGGTGCCGCCCGTAACTGATAACGTAGTGCCGGGCGTAACCGTGATCTGAGCCACACCCGATACTGATGAAAAAACCACACCTAATACGGCAAGCGCAATTATCTTATTCATGAGTTACGGATATATTTAATTAGCAGGAGATAAAAGTATTCTTTTTATTCCTGAAATCATATTATATAAAGAGCAATTTTAATGGGGCGTTAGCGACACGATTATTTTACATATCGATAACCTCTAAGTTGAACACTAAACTTAAATTTTTAACTAGAGAATATAGGTTTACACCCCACATAAAAAAGGTTGCCTATACAGGCAACCTTTTTTATGTGGGGACAAGAACTTTTATTTCAACTCCATTACCAGGTCATTTGTATTTACAAGTGTACCGTTACCCAGTTCTATATGATGAATAGTTCCATCATGCATTGCTGTAATAATGGTTTCCATTTTCATGGCTTCAATAATAAACAGTGGCTGGTTCTTTTTAACTTCCTCGTTTTTCTTTACCAGCAGCTTTGATAACATGCCCTGCAATGGTGCAGCTATCTGAGCCTTATCATTTTTGTCTGCTTTCCTGTTTTCAACGTGCTGTACTTTTATAGACCTATCCTGCACTTCTATATTACGCGTTTGCCCATTTAGTTTAAAGAACACTGTGCGGTGCCCTTTATCATCAACTGGCCCAATACTCAGCAAGCGTATAAGCAACGTTTTTCCCTTACTTATCTCTATAGTGGTATCCTGGCCTTGTTGCATACCAAACAAGAAAATTGGCGTAGGCACCATGCTTACATCTCCATAATCTCTCCAAAACTTCAAACCTTCTTCAAACACCTTGGGATAAAACAAGTAAGAAAGAAAATCCGTCAGTTGCAGATCTGTTCCAAATTGCTTTTGAAATGCGATAAAGTCTTTTTCAAAGTCAATAGGTGGCAGATGTATGTTAGGCCGGTCTGTAAATGGCTTCTTATCCTTTAATATGATCTGCTGTAGCTCATGAGGGAAGCCACCCTCTGGCTGGCCTATCTCACCCATAAAAAACTGCTGCACAGATTCCGGGAATGATATACTGCTACCCCGATCAAACACATCCTCGCGAGTCAGGTTATTGGCAACCATGAATTGTGCCATATCGCCCACAACCTTACTACTAGGTGTAACTTTCACTATGTCGCCAAACATATCATTTACAGTGGCATACATTTCTTTTATCGCCTCAAATTTATCGCCCAGTCCTAATGCTACCGCTTGTGGTTTCAGGTTAGAATATTGGCCACCTGGTATTTCATGCTCGAATACCTCTGCAGAACTTGCTTTCAACCCCGATTCAAATGGGTAGTAGTATTCTCTTACTGTTTCCCAATAGTTACTGAATTGGTTCAACGATTTTATATTGTAAGGCTGTTCACGTTCGTGAAAACGCATCATTTCCACAACGCTATTAAAGTTGGGCTGTGATGTAAGTCCAGACAGTGATCCCAACGCGCAGTCCACCACATTTACCCCGGCATCTATAGCCATCAGGTAGGTGGCTGGCTGCAGCGATGACGTGTCGTGTGTATGCAGGTGTATGGGTATCTTTACAGTATCTTTCAACGCAAGCACAAGTTCTTTTGCTGCATATGGTTTCAGCAGGCCACTCATATCCTTTATTGCCAGAATATGCGCCCCTGCATTTTCAAGATCTTTAGCTAAGCGCAGGTAATATTCCAGCGTATATTTTGTCCGTTTGGGATCCATAATGTCACCCGTATAGCAAAGCGCGCCCTCTGCAAGACCTTGTGTACGTTTGCGCACCATATCTATGCAAGGCGCAATATTATCCATCCAGTTCAGCGAGTCAAATATCCTGAAGATGTCCACTCCTTTCTCCCAGCTTGTTTCTACAAATTTTCCTATCAGGTTGTCAGGGTACGCCGCGTAGCCAACTCCATTACATCCCCTTATCAGCATTTGCAAGAGTATGTTAGGCACGGCTTTGCGTATAGCCTCCAACCGTTTCCACGGGTCTTCCTTCAAAAAGCGGATGCACACATCAAATGTTGCGCCACCCCATACTTCCATGCTAAATGTTTGCGGATGCTCCTTGGCAAATGCGCCTGCTACTTTCAGCATGTCGAATGTGCGCATGCGTGTAGCCAGCAGGCTTTGGTGGGCATCCCTTAGAGTAGTATCTGTATAGTGTATCTGCTTTTCATTTTTCAACCACTTACTAAAGCCGTCAGGCCCGAGTTCTGTAAGCAAATCCTTAGTGCCCCTGGTATAAGGTGCATCAATTTTATAACCTGGAATGATAGGCTTCTCAAACTTTTTTTCAGGGTCTTTTACCTTTACATCCGGGTTGCCATTTACGGTAAAATCTGCCAGAAAATTGAGCATCCTGGTCCCCCTATCCTGCCGGGTAGAGAATGTGAAGAGTTCCGGGTGTTCCTGTATGAAATTAACCGTAGCATAGCCCGATATAAAATCAGGACTGGTGATCAGGTTTTCTAAAAAAGGTATATTATTCTTTACTCCACGTATCCTGAACTCACGCAATGCACGATGCATTTTAGATGCTGCATCAGCAAGTGAATTGCCAGATGTGCTCACTTTCACCAACATACTGTCAAAGAACGGGCTGATCTTCATGCCGGGATAAGTGCTGCCTTCATCCAGTCGCACTCCAAAGCCTGCGGCATTGCGGTAAGTGACCAACGTACCATAATCAGGTTTAAAATCATTGGCCGGGTCTTCTGTTGTTATACGGCACTGTATGGCATATCCTGTCTTGGGTATAGATGCCTGGCTTTTAAGGCCTATTTCAGGATCGGTAAGTTTATAGCCGGCTGCTATATACAATTGTGTCTTTATCAGATCAACACCTGTTATCATTTCTGTTACGGTGTGCTCTACCTGTATGCGCGGGTTTACTTCTATGAAATAGATATTTTCAGCGGCATCGACAAGAAATTCTACCGTTCCGCAGTTATTGTAGTTTACGGCTGTGGTAATCTTTACCGCATAGTCATACAATTTTTGCAAAGCCTGTATGCTTAGCGTTACCGATGGCGCAATCTCAACCACCTTCTGAAACCTGCGCTGTACCGAGCAGTCACGTTCATACAAGTGAAAAACATTGCCATGCTTATCGGCAGCTATTTGCACTTCTATGTGCTTTGGGCGCTCTACAAATTTCTCAAGAAACACTGTGTCGTCACCAAAAGCATTCTTGGCTTCGCTGCGTGCTTCAGGGAATGACTTTTTCAGATCCTCATCGTTACGCACCACGCGCATGCCCCTGCCACCACCTCCCGATGCGGCTTTCAACATCAACGGGTAACCTATACGGGCGGCCTCGGTCAAAGCAACAGTAACACTATCCAGAAAGGCTATATTTGACTCTATGATAGGGATGCCAGCTTTTACTGCAACTTCCTTTGCCGTTACTTTATCTCCCAATGCAGCCATCGCCTCAGGTGATGGCCCGATGAATGTAATACCATTCTCAGCACACTTACGGGCAAAAGTTGCGTTCTCTGATAAGAAGCCATAGCCCGGATGTATAGCATCTGCACCGCACTCCAAGGCTACCCTTATTATTTCTTCTATGTTCAGGTATGGTTTCAACGGATCTGTGTCCGCACCTATCTGGTAGGCCTCGTCCGCCTTGTAGCGATGCAGGGAGTACCTGTCTTCATAAGTAAAAACCGCCACGGTAGCAATATTCAGCTCTGTAGCCGCGCGTGATATGCGAATAGATATCTCTCCTCTATTGGCAATAAGAAGTTTTTTAATATTCATACTACTATATATACTGTGTACTATACTGCTAAAATAATTGTTCCAGCCTTCGCAGGCTATTATTTCCTGGTTATTCCTTTGCAAATGCTGCAAATTATATCGCCCTGACATCTAAATTGATACAGGCTAATATTTATGTATCATCCCTACCCCCTGCTCTACCACAAGTGCACCCTAGCACTATCGGGCAGGTACAATTTATTGCCAGGTTTTACATTAAAAGCATCATAGAAATCAGCTACGTTAGGCACAGGGCCATTAACCCTGAATTTTGCTGGTGCGTGCACATCTGTAAGCACCTGCGATGCCATTTTTTCTTTTCTGATCTCGTACATCCAGCTATAAGCATAGCCCAGGAAGAAGCGCTGCACCGGCGTAAAGCCCATTACTTTTTCGCCTTTCTTATATACTTCTGTATTTCTGAAAGCATCAAGCCCCAGCAATATCCCGCCGAGGTCAGCAAGGTTTTCACCAAGCGATGCTTTACCATTTAAGTGAATGGTATCTACAGCTATCATGTGGTTAAATTGCTGCACCAATACATCGGAACGTTTTTTGAATTGCTCTTCATCCTGCTTGCTCCACCAGTTACGTAGATTGCCCTTTTCATCATACTGACGGCCTTCGTCATCAAAGCCATGGGTTATCTCATGTCCTACTGTGCTTGCTGCTGCATATCCATACACAAATGCATCGTCCAGCTCATTATCTTTAAAGCCTGGTACTGTAAACATACCTGCAGGCAATACTATTTCATTATTGCTTGGGTTGTAATAGGCATTGTAGGTTTGTGGTGTCATATCCCACTCGCTACGGTCAACAGGCTTACCCAGCTTGGTCATCTCATAGTTGTTCCACCACTGGTTGGCACGCATCATATTCCCCGCAAACGATTTACGGTCTATTTTCAAAGCCGAAAAGTCTTTCCATTTATCAGGGTAACCCACCTTTTTCACTATGGCTGCGAGCTTATGCTGTGCTTTTTGTTTTGTGCTGTCACTCATCCAGTCCAGCTTTTCTATACGCACTTTATATGCAGCGCGTACATTTTCCACTATCTGTTCGTAACGGGCTTTGGCTGTGGCATCAAAATATTCTTTTACAAACAACTGTCCCAGCGCTTCACCTATTGCTTTTTCTTCTGCGCCCAATACTCTTTTCCATCTTGGCTTTTGTTGTTCTGCACCAGTAAGTATTTTGCCATAAAAATTAAAGTTGGCATCGGCATAGGGCTTACCCAGATAGCCGGCAAAAGTACGCACAAGGCTTATGGTCATATAGTCCTTAAGTGCCTGCATGTTCTCTGTGGCAAGCACTTTATCCAGTTGGGTATAAAATTCAGGCTGGCCCACGATTACACTGTCCACATGTGCTACCCCCATCTGCTGCAAGTACACCGGCCAGTCTATTCCCGGCGATAAACTGCGCAATTTTACTATAGCATATTTATTGTAGTTCTTGTACGGATCGCGTAGGTCTTCCAGCTTACGGCTGCTTTGCGCCAACCTGGTTTCCATAGTAACTATAGTAGCTGCTTTAGCTTTGGCTTGTGTGCTGTCGCTGCCCAAGAGCATAAATATATTGGCAATGTACACCGGGTATGCATTGCGTATGCTTGTAGTGCGGCTATCGGTATTGAAGTAATAATCGCGGTTAGGTAACCCCAACCCTCCCTGATTCATGTAGTATGCTTCTGCATCGCTGTTCTTCTGGTCTTGCGACACACCCTCATCAAAGAAAACATTGGCACCATACGTATGCATATGCGCAGCCTGCATCATCACATCTTTTGGTGTTTGTAATGCAGCTATTTTATTCAGTTCTTCACGCAGTGGTTCCACCCCATTCTTATCTGCGGTTGTACTGTCCATACCGCTGTACCAAAAATCAGCAATTTGCTGGCTTACACCTGTAGGATTGGTTTGTTTTGATGCATCCTCATTTATTTTCAGCAGACGCACGTATAGTTCTTTCTGTACCAGTTCACCAATACCCCAGCTGGTTTCATCGCAGGGTATTGGGTTTTTCTTTTCCCATCCACCATTGGCATATTCAAAAAAATCGTCAGCAGGGTTTACTGTGCTGTCAATGTCTTCCTTAATAAAATCTGGTTTTGATGTTGCCTGTTCAGAACCCTGGTGCTGGCTGCACGATGCCATGATTAGTGGCAACGCTAGTATGGCCAATAGCCTTTGCTTCATATACTGCTTATGCTTTAAAGTAACAATAAAGCTTAAATGTAATAAAACTATCGAAGCCTATACTAAAACAATGATGTAAATCACCCAATTTTACCTATGCGCCATATCCGGCATTTGGTATATCATTTACGCTCACACTATCTGCGTAGTTACCCTGGGGCAGTTCCATAAAGTGTCTTTGGTCTATGGCATCTATGGCTGCTTTGCGTTGCAGATATTGAGCTACCACCAATTTTATGTCTGTACCTGCCATCTGCAGAATATTATTCTTTAGTCTTATGCGGCGCACTATGCGCCCCACAATTATCAGCAGAATAGCTATTACAGTCACCAGGCTGTAAACAGCTACATTCAGGTAAGTAATATCAGTAAGTCCAAATGCGGCCCTGCTCTGTGCATTGTAAAGCAGGTCGTTCAGCATATAAAACGGATATATTTTGTTCATGAACACCATAAACGCTATTGCTGTAAGCGCTAAGAGATAGCACAATAGCTCACATATCACAAGGGCACCATTGCTTATCAGCCGCTGTGCGGCAGGCTTCCTTAACGATGTTGCCAAAGGGTCTAGTACCTCGAGCTGACTATACACCATTTTCCGTTCAGCTCTGTATTCCTGTAGCAAATCGTCTTGTAAAGATGACATGTGATTTAATTGTTTGGTCACAAAAATAATATCCTGTTGCTATAAATTATTGCAATGTGGGTAATTAACTAATAACCTTTACCTCCTCAAATAAATATAAAAATAAAGCATTAATTAAAACCTAAGACATTTAAAATATACGTGACAATAAAGTGATTCGAAAAGCCTAACTGACGACCATAGGAACTGCATTCTCTTTCTTAATAATTATTTATTCGACTTGAATTAATGCGTATATTCATCTTTTATGTTTTTATGTTTTTTAACATTTAAACTATAACATACAAGGCCAAGGAATGAAGGTATTTATGATAAAATACAGGTAGAATTATTAGGGGCAAAATATCCGTTGAAAGTAAAAAAGAGCAGGTTCAACATTTAAGATTGAATTTGAAATCAATTAACCGGCAAAAAAATATTATGAACCAAAGCAACGTAAACTACATTGTTATTGACGATGATCCGATCAATAATATGATCTGCAGTAAAATTATAAAGCTTACAATTCCCGGCACCGAGGTTAATACTTTCATACAACCAGAAGAAGGACTGGAACATTTATTGTCCGTCTATTCCAAAACTGATGCGCCAAATGCCATTCTTTTTCTTGATATTAACATGCCTACCCTCACAGGTTGGGAAGTGATGGAACGCCTTAAAGATTTTCCTGAAGAGGTGAAACAACGCCTTATGATATACATTCTTTCCTCTTCGGTAGATCTTCAGGATAGAGAGAAAGCAGGGCAGGATCCATATATAAAGGGATATATTATTAAACCACTCTCGCAGGCCAAATTGCGCGATATAAGCGACGGAATCTACAAAATATAATGAGGTCCATTCAGGTATGAGGATCACGGCCGCACTATTTACATCGATCAAAAACAGAAAATCAATAGTCTTGATTTATAGTTAAGCATATGCCATTAAAACAGAAAAGTCGCTCCTAGAGCGACTTTAGATAATCTGTGTGGAAGCACACGGGTTCGAACCGCGGACCCTCTGCTTGTAAGGCAGATGCTCTGAACCAGCTGAGCTATGCTTCCTTTTTCCTGTTAAGGGACTGCAAAGATAGAGCACCTTTTTAACTTTGCAACATCTTTTTCAAAAAAATTATTTTGCAATACATCCTTATCCTTCTTTCGTTCTGTTCATCTTTATTATTTTCGCACCACAAAAGACAATACAGGTATGCAACAAGATTGGCAACAGGCTATAGAGGCCGCATATGATAACCGCGAACTACTGAAAGACGCACACTACCAACAAACTATACGTAGCGTAATAGAAGAGGTAGATAAAGGCAGGCAGCGTGTAGCCAGCCCTTCTGCTGCCGGCTGGGTTGTGAATGAGTGGGTGAAGAAAGCAATACTACTCTACTTTGGCATACAGCCTATGCAAACATGGGAGGTTGCACCGTTTGAGTTTTACGATAAAATGTTGCTGAAAAAAGATTATGCTTCGCTTGGCGTACGCGCAGTGCCACATGCTGTAGCACGCTATGGGGCATATGTAGGGCGCAATGTAGTGCTTATGCCTTCTTACGTAAATATAGGCGCCTATGTAGATGAAGGCACTATGGTGGATACATGGGCTACTGTGGGCAGCTGCGCACAAATAGGTAAGGGCGTGCACCTGAGTGGCGGTGTTGGTATTGGAGGTGTACTGGAACCATTGCAGGCATCGCCCGTTATTATAGAAGATGGTTGCTTTATAGGTAGCCGCTGCATAGTTGTAGAAGGGGTTATTGTAGAGGAGGCAGCAGTGCTTGGCGCTAATGTAGTGCTAACACAAAGCACCAAAATAATTGACGTGAGCGGAAGCACACCTATAGAAATGAAGGGCCGTGTACCTGCCCACAGCGTGGTAATACCTGGCAGTTACACCAAGAGCTTCCCCGCAGGCGACTACCAGGTGAGCTGTGCACTTATCATTGGTAAACGTAAGGCATCTACTGACCTTAAAACCAGCCTTAATGATGCGTTGAGAGAGTTTAACGTGTCTGTATAGTTGATATTATAAAGCTGTAATAAATTCCTGAATGTCCGGTTACCCATATTGTGGAACCGGACATTTTATTTACATCCCAACCACATGACATAGAGACAAAGAGTATTGGTAATAGAATAAACACATTTAGTTTTTACCTGCTGATTGTGCAGATATAAATCCACTGTTTGATGGTATTTTGCTCATGTAGAAAACTATCTTTCCTCCGTTCATAATATCGGTATGTGTAATGTAGCTATGGTCAAGCGCATGACCGTTTAAGAGCACTTTTTTCACATAAACGTTCTTAGGCCCCTGGTCTTTTACCTCAACAATAAACGTTTTGCCGTTACCTACTTTTATTGTTGCCCCCTCTATAGATGGACTACCTATAGCGTACTGGTCAGATGCCGGGGCTACGGGATAAAAGCCAAGGGTACTAAAAATGAACCATGCGCTCATTTGCCCCGTATCATCATTACCACCTAAGCCATCAGGAGTAGGTTTATACATCAGCGGTAATATCATACGCACCCGCTGTTGTGTTTTCCATGGTTCGCTGGTCCAATTATACAAGTAGGCTACATGATGGGATGGCTCATTGCCATGCACATAATTGCCTATGATGCCATCGCGGGTTATGTCTTCTGTTTCAGCAAAATATTTATCGGGCAGGTTCATCGTAAATAACGAATCCAGATAGGCAATGAACCGCTTGTCACCACCCAGTAACTCAACTAGTTTCGCAGGATCATGCGGCACATACAGGGTGTAGTTCCATGCATTGCCTTCAATAAACCCCTGATCGATAGTTGATAACGGATCAAATTGTTTTTTGAACGTTCCATCATTTAACCTTGGTCTCATAAAGCCGCTTTGCGCATCAAATACGTTTATAAAATTCTGTGACCTTTTTATGAATTCCTGGTAAATATCTTGTTTGTCCAGTTTTTTTGCGATCTGTGCAATGCACCAATCGTCGTATGCATATTCTAATGTTGACGATACTGAATTGCCATTCTTTTCATCAGGGATATAGCCTTTGTCCATATAATAACCTAATCCTTCATAACTGCGATGCCGGGCGGTTGTTACACATGCACCTAAAGCTTTGTTTACATCGAAAGAAGTATTGCCTTTTATAATGGCATCTGCTATCACAGAAACGCTGTGGTAACCACTCATGCACCAGTTCTCATTTGCTGAATTAGACCATACCGGCAGCATATGTTCCGGGCTTTGGTCATAATGTGCCAGCATAGATTTGATCATATCTGCATTTTTTTCCGGCTCTATTATATTGAATAACGGATGTAATGCCCTATGGGTATCCCATAAAGAAAACGTAGTGTAATTAATGAAGTCGCTTGCCTTGTGGTTGTTTTGGTCTAACCCACGATAACTGCCATCTGCATCTATGTACAGGGTTGGATTGATCATAGTATGATACATGGATGTATAAAAGTTTTGCTTGTCTGCAACACTATTAGTTGCTATTGTAATCTTACTCAATTCATTTTCCCACAGATGCTGCCCGTCGGCTTTTACTTTATCAAAGTCCCATCCGGGTATCTCAGTATCCATATTTTTCAGCGCACCATCCATGCTTACAGGTGATAGTGCAAACTTGATCCTGACCTGCTCACTATCCTGTGTAGCAAAATTAAAATAGGCCCTGATCTGCCTACCTGCAACCTCTGGAAAATTTTCGCCTTGTTTGAATTTGCCCCAGAAACCATGATACACTTCTTTTGAGGAGTTGTTTACATTGCCATAACTGGTGAAAGGTTTGGAGAAGCGCATGGCAAAATATAGCGTACGGTTTTTAGCCCAACCACTGGTTTGCCTATAGCCGGTTACCAAGGTATCATTCACTACGTGGATGTAGGTCCATACATTTTTATCAGCATAATTATAGATGCCCGCCATCAGATCAAGAATGATATGTGCACTATCTGTTTTAGGAAAAGTGTACTGATGAAAGCCTACCCGGGCACTGGTTGTGAGCTCGGCTGTAATGTTGTAATCATCCAGTTTTACTTTATAATAATTAGCGAATGCAACTTCTGTCTGGTGACTGTATGCGGATCGATAGCCACTATGCGGCTTGTCTGAGGTACCCGGGTTGAGCCTTAATGTACCTACAGTAGGCATTATCAAAAAGTCACCAAGATCTGAGTGACCTGTGCCGCTGAAATGTGTATGGCTGAACCCCACAATACTCTTATCATCGTATTGATAACCTGCGCAGTATTTATAAACATCAGGATTGTACTTGCCATCTTTTACATAGCCTATAGTATCTGTTTCAGGGCTTAGCTGCACCATACCAAATGGCACTGTAGCACCAGGATAGGTATGCCCCATACGCTGTGTGCCTATAATTGGCTTTACATACTGCACCAGGTTTTCAGCAGGTTTCACCTGGGCCAAAGCTGTAAACGGGATATAAAAAAACAATAAAAAGAATGATCTGTGCATAATAACTATATAGACCAGTAAGGTAATATTAAGCTATTAAATAGCGAAGCACATGTGCGATAAACTACTATAAGCCTATCCTATTTTCTGCAAGACCATATAATTCCCCTCATCATTTTACATCACCTATGTAAAGTGTAACGTAAAAAAAGTAAATGCTATAGCTGGACTGTAGCCAGCCCAAAGGATATATCCCCGCAAATCTCAGTATGCTATACGCAGAGATACGGATTTTGCCAACCACTTACACACTCGCTATGTATCTCGTCGTATATAGCGTGGTTGTATTTTAATGCCCTGCCCTGCTCCACCACTATTTTTTTAACCTGCCGGTTCTGCACATCCACCTTTTCTATATCGATAACAGGTAATGCGTAAGAAGAATCGAGATAGAAGCTGCGCTCGCCACGAGGGCTTCTAATAGTTTGTGTTTTTAATTGTTGCGCAGCTGTTACAAAATCGCGCTTACGCAATAGTGGCATTAGCTCTAGCATCACCAGTCCCATTTCAAAACCCATTAACGAAAACACATTGGCTTTGCGCCCGGCCTTAAACTCATAATTCTTTTTAAAGGCCGTATTATATTTATCAATATTCCCGTAATTATAAAGCGATGCCGCATATACACTTAAATCTGTGTCTATCTGATCCAGTATATCTTCGGATGCCATATGCGCCGAAATGATCAACGGCACTTTGCTATATAATGAAGACTCGCGATAAACCTTCATAAAGTCTATGGCTTCTTTGCCGCAAAGTATAGCATGTACATATTTGGGGGGGGCTTGTTCTATCCTGGCAATGTAAGCCCTTGTTTTATCTGTAACGTTCAACCTGCCGGGATCATCTGTTAATACAGAGAATTCTATTGCTGAAGCGCCGGCCAATATAGCACCCTGCCGGAATGCATTTTGCAAATGGAACCCAGAGTCGAAAAGTGACATAACTACACTGCCTAATTCACCAAATGTTTTATGTGCCCAAAAGCCGAGTGCATATTCTGATTGCCAATACTGGAAACTGTTAAAAAACAACCTGTCTGAAATATGATGGTTGTATGGTATATACTCACCCATATCCATAAAAAAACCCAGCCTGTTCTGGCGCTCTACCAGTTGCACAATGTCGGGCACAACCCTATAGCTAATAAGACCTGATATAATATCTACCCTGTCAAAACTGATCAGTTTCTGTACCCCTTCAATAGCATATTTATTCCCGGCCTGCCGCATGTATTCTGGTACAAACAGGAAGAAATTTTCCTGGACAATACCTTCTGGTAAGGCAGCGAAAAAGCCGGCGACCATATCGCTCGCCATGTCGGGATATATAGATGAATAATAGGAGAGAAAACCAATTTTAATACTCATGATGAAACTAAGAAAGTGAAAAAAATGCTGCCGGAATACCGGCAGCATAGAAATAATGATGCTCAATATATACTATCCACGACTAGGGAATATACCCGACATTGCAATAATATAGCAAAGCGCTGTATATGGCTGCAGTATTGGTGTTGGTAAACCACCACCTGTGCTACCTGTATTTGCTCCGCCTGCGCCTGTTATGGCTACATTTACTGTAATAGGTGTAGCAGTTGATGACGCTCCGTATGAATTGGTACCGCGTGCAAGCGTTGCCGGCACACCGGTAGTACCCCCAGGTACATTGGTAGTTCCACTTGTAGCAGTTGGCATAGACCCCGTGGCCGTAAAACCAGTAAGGGTGTTTGAGTGCACATGCGGTGGCAACTGACTGGTAAGAATGGTTACATTTTCAGTACCAGCCATTTCGCCCAGTGCATAGTCACCAGAAAGGCCAGGCGGGGTTCCCATTTGGCTGGACCCTACAATTACCCTGCCTCTAAGGTCGGGTAAACCAAAGGTTGATGAGCCATTGCCACCATAAGTGGTTCCCAGTAATGCGAACAAAGCGTTGTTCGCAGCAATGCTCAAGATCTGACCTGCGCAGAACTGCCAGTTAACAGGCGCAAAATTGTACGGGCTTGGAAGAATAATCCCTAAGTACGCATCCATAATTTGTTTGATTTTAAAGTGAATAATGAAGTGATGTGAGAAAGCTACGACGTTAAAAACAAATATGCAAATTTTAAAGTATTTTTTTACGAAAAAATAATAGGGCTATTTTCTGTTTTAATTATACTTTCAAATTTATGACTCACATTCAATCCTAACGTCACCAGTTTTGTTCCTGATATCACCCCTTCATTCGTAGCTACTACATTGATCCGAAGGAAACTATTATCTGTACATGCAACAAATAATCCCTGGTTCGCGTCTGCATAAGCGATAGCACCGGGAGTAATGAATTGTGCCCCATTTATCATTGCTGGTGATACTTCTATTATCCGCACCTGCTGCCCGTTTAGCCAGGTAATTGCACCACCATATGTAGGATTGCAAGCATTTATCAGGCACTCTACCTGATATGCTGTCTGACTCTCCCAATTGATAGTCAGATCCTGTTGTGTGGGTTTGTATTGATAGGTTGAATTTTCTTCTTCCTGCTCGCACTCCAGCATTTCATTATGCATTAATTTATATAAAAGTTGTGGCAGCATACTGGCGGCCAGTGCATCAAGCCGGCTATTGTATAACCCTAAATGTTCACCGGGCATAATGAATAATTCGTTTTGTAAAACTATTGCACCGCCATCCAGGTCTTCCGTCATTTTATGTATCGTAACCCCACTTTTTTCTGCGCCATTTTTAATAGCCCAAAAAACCGGCGCGCCCCCCCTGTACTTAGGTAACAGGCTATAATGGATATTATAAAATCCTAACCGTGGCAACACCAGCATACTAATCGGTATTTTATACGGGAAGCCAGAAACTATGCAGACATCGGCATTTATATACGCAAGCCAATCAGCTAACTTCACATTATCTCGTGGCATCTCCGCAATCAGTACATCTACCGAAGTGCCTGTGTTAGTCCTTATCTCGCCAATTAAATTTGTGACAGATGCCGGTAGCACTACTCCTGCAAGCATATCGTTGCTATGCAGATAACGTATGATCGGCATACAGTTAGTGCCATTTGTAAACAGAATAACTTTAATATCAGGTGCAAGCATATTACACTAATTGAGAAATATGTATGGCGACAATGTATTATCATGCTCATTTGAGCATGAATAGCTCTAATGCAAGTTATATGTGTGTGTAAATGTCGTTATAATATATTGAGATTTCAAAGAATAAATTTAAAAATAAGGGTTTACCCTACCGTTCTTTAATAAAAACAAAATGCGTAAGAATATACAATAGTCTTTGAACACTGCAGTTTTAGGCAAGTACTTAGTAAAAATTAAAAACCCATGTTAATATGATAGTTAACATGGGTTTTTAAGAGGAGATTGCTTCTGTCGCAGTAAGTATTCGTTATTGCATTTGTGCCCAATGGCCTGCACCATCACTTATTAGAATTACCCTGAAAATTCCAGTTAACGATGTTTGCGAAGCTCCGTTACTATCGTATATAACATCAGTAGTTCCTGCACGATTTATTGTAAATGCACTATTCACTGCGTAAATGTAAACAATATGCCCAGCTGTAGCACCGGCAGAAGTTGGCAATGTAAAAGTATTACCACCATTTGTCATGATAAAATTATCTGTATTAGCTATAGTATAGGTACTCCCGTTTTGGGTTGTTCCATTACTACCACCACTTGGAGTAGTAAACACCCCTGCACCATTTAAAAATTTAGTAGCAGTACCTGAGCTGCTACCCAGGTTTGCCGGGTTAATAACACCTGTACCCAAATTAATAGCCGTAACTATATGGTTACCCGCCGCTATACCAGTTGCGCCTGAAGTTGCGATAGTTGTAGCATTGGTACTGCCAGAGCTGGTTACGTCGCCAGTCATGGCAGCATTTGTAGTAACGTTACCTGCAGTAAGGTTAGCAGCTGTACCGCTAATGTTAGTACCGACTAATGCACTTGGCGTACCCAATGAAGGTGTTACCAAAGTAGGCGAGGCAGATAAAACCACGCTGCCACTTCCCGTAGTACTTGCGGCAGATACCGTACCTGCACCATTTGCAGAAAGCAAACCGTTTATTGCACCTGCACCACCCTTATTGGTCGGCACAACGTTGTTATAGCTGGTAACTCCTGCACTTGTTATTGATATGTCTCCGCTCACAGTAACAGGGGTTGTAGGTGCCGCACCTGCTGTACCAGTAAGGTAAACCTGGCCAGCTGCAGTACCTGCGCTTAAACCGCCACCACCACCGCTTGGTGTAGCCCATGTACCATCGCCACGCCAGAAAGTGGTAGCAGATGCGCCTGTACCACTACCCAGGTTAGCTACCGGCAGGTTGCCCGTAGCCTGGTTTACAGGTATATTTGTAAGGTTACTTGCATTACCAGATTGTGGCGTACCCAAAGCAGGTGTTACCAAAGTAGGCGAGGTCGCTAAAACCACGCTGCCGCTACCAGTTTTACTTGTTGCCGAGTTTAGAGCCGTTGCAATGTTATTACCTGAAGTTGCATTATTAGCTATTGTTGTAGCATTACCAGTGCTGGTTACGTCGCCGGTAAGATTTGCATTTGTGGTAACGTTACCGGCAGTTAAGTTGGCTGCAGTACCGGAAATATTGGTACCTACCAATGCACTTGGTGTACCCAAAGCAGGTGTTACCAAAGTAGGTGAAGTAGACAAAACCACACTGCCGCTACCCGTAGTACTTGCGGCAGATACCGTACCTGCACCATTTGCAGAAAGCAAACCGTTTACTGCACCTGCACCACCCTTATTAGTCGGCACAATGTTATTATAAGAAGTAGCAAGGCCAGTGCTGGTGATATCGCCTGTTAAGTTACCTGCGCTGGATACGATACCTGTGATCAATGAACCATCTAATGCAGGATATTTGCCTGTGGCTGTAGCCTGTATTAACTGGCTGTTACCGTTAAATGTATTGCCTTGCGTAGTTACTGTTGTTGGCAATACACCTGCAGGCAATGTATTAGTACCTGTAATGTTTGCTGCGGTAATATTAGTTAACGCTGCGCCATTGCCGGACTGTATCGTACCCAAATTAGGTGTTACCAAAGTTGGCGAGGTTGCTAACACAACACTGCCACTACCTGTAGTGCCCGTTATGCCCAAAGCGCCAGTACCGCCGCTGGTTGTAACCACGCCGTTGCTGATTAAGTTTGACAGGGTTGATATATTTTGAGTGGTATTAACGGTTACCGTATTGGTTGAGCGTGTTAAACCAGTACTGAAAGTTAGAGGCACTTCATAATCTGTACCAGATGTAGCTGCCGATACTGTGCCTGAACCGTTGGCTTTCAGCAAACCGGTTACGGCACCCGCACCACCCTTGGTTGCTGGTACTACATTGTTGTAAGTGGTTGTATTTCCTGTACTGGTCACATCGCCGGTCATGTTGGCATTGGTAGTTACTGTTGCTGCATTTCCCGTTGTATTTTGGTTCAGCGTAGGGAAACCGGTTAATGAAGCAGCGCTTCCTGTTGGGGTCAGGTAATCTGTTCCTGCTGTTGCAGCAGATACAGTACCTGATCCATCCGCCTTCAGCAAACCTGTTACTGCACCCGCACCACCCTTATTGGCTGGCACTACATTGTTATAAGAAGTTGCTGTGCCCACGCTTGTTACATCACCTGTAAGATTTGATACTGGCAAGTTGGTCAGTTGTGAACCATCTACAGCAGGCAGTTTGCCTGTAGCTCCCAGTTGCACCAACTGGCTGTTGCCATTAAAAGTATTGCCTTGGGTGGTTACTGTAGCAGCAAGCCTGGCAGCATTAATTGTAGATGATGATGCGTTGATAGCAGATACCACATTTGCACCCGTAGCAGCGCTGGTACTCAGCGTTGGGCTTGGGTAAGAGCCTGCAAGATCGCCGCTTGCAGTACCACTTGGTGCACCTGCCGGTAAGTTGGTTAATTGCGAACCATCTACTGCAGGCAGCTTGCCTGTAGCACCTAATTGTACCAGTTGGCTGTTACCATTAAATGTATTGCCTTGTGTGGTAGCTGTAGCTGGTAATTGTGCTGCAGCTAATGTACCCGATGATATATTGCTTGCATTCAGGCTGGTAAGGTTTGAACCATCTATTGCAGGCAGCTTGCCTGTAGCACCTAGTTGCACCAGTTGGCTGTTACCATTAAATGTATTGCCTTGTGTGGTAGCAGTTGCCGGTAATTGTGCTGCGGCTAATGTACCCGATGATATATTGCTTGCATTGAGGTTAGTGAGTTGTGAACCATCTATTGCAGGCAATTTACCAGTAGCAGAGGTCTGTACCAATTGGCTGTTACCGTTAAAAGTATTGCCCTGTGTGGTCACTGTATTTTGCAAACGTGCAGCATTGATCGTAGCCGATGAAGCGTTCACCGCACTTACCACATCTGCCCCTGCTGCTGCCGTTGCAGCTATAGTTGGATTAGGATATGTACCTGCGAGGTCGCCGCCTGCAGCACCACCTGGTGTAGTACCTGTGATAGTTACATTTGATGCGCTTGTTATGCGCCCCTTGCCGTCTACCGTATATTGTGGTACTTGTGTAGCACTACCATAGGTAGCTGCTGTAACACCGCTTGTTGCTAATGTAGGGTTAGGGTATGTACCGGTAAGGTCGCCACCCGCTGCGCCACCGGGCACATTGCTTGGAGTTGCCCATGCAATTGTAGTGCCGTTATAACCTATAAACTGGCCGCTTACTGCACCGGTCGCATTTAATTTAGCCGGAGTAACCACACCATTAGCAATTACAGGACTAGGATAAGACCCGGTAAGGTCGCCACCTGCACTACCCCCTGGTGTATTGTTTGGAGTAACCCAGGCCACACCTACACCATTGTAGCTGAGCACCTGCCCGTTTGTTGCCCCTGCTGATGATATCTTTGAGGGTGTTACCGCTGATGCCCCTATTGTGGGGTTAGGGTAGGTACCGCTCAGATCGCCGCCTGCTGCGCCTGTTGGCGCTGTTGCCGGTAGGTTGGTCAGTTGTGACCCGTCTACTGCAGGTAATTTACCTGTTGCACTCAGCTGCACCAGCTGACTGTTACCATTAAAAGTATTACCCTGTGCTGTAGCTATTGCTGGCAACTGTGCTGCATTCAGTGTGCCTGATACTATATTGCTGGCATTCAGGTTGGTCAGGTTTGAGCCATCTATTACAGGCAGTTGGCCTGTTGCTGTGGTCTGTACCAGTTGGGTGTTACCGTTGAAGGTATTGCCCTGGTTGGTGACTGTGGCCGGTAACCTGCCGATGTTTACTGTTGACGAAGATGCATTGATCGCATTGACTACATCTGCACCTGCTGTTGCAGCAATGGTTGGGTTTGGGTATGTACCGCCCAGGTCGCCACCTGCGGCCCCTGTTGGCGCTGTCGGGGGCAGGTTGGTGAGTTGTGACCCATCTACTGCAGGTAATTTACCTGTTGCACTCAGCTGCACCAGTTGGCTGTTACCGTTAAAGGTATTGCCTTGTGTGGTTGCTGTTGTC
>JABDEZ010000043.1 GCA_013286835.1 Bacteroidota bacterium | reverse complement strand
AAAGGTACAGATACAAGGTCGTCTTCGGTTTTGTAGTCACCCGATACCACCCAGACCTCGCCCTTGTACTTCACACGCACCTGTGCCGACCCAATGATATGCCCTGCCGGGAACAAAGTGATCTTTACATGGTTGATGGAAATAGTTTGACCATAATCCATGCTTTGTATGGCAATATCCTCATTTAGTCGGGCTTTTAAGAGGTAGTAACTGTCTTTGTGCGCCAGGTATAGCTTACTGCCCCAACGTGCATGATCAGAATGGGCATGGGTAGTAACTGCTCTGTGTACGGGCTTCCATGGATCTATATAGAAATCACCCTGCTTACAGTAAAGTCCATTATCTGCGAAAGAAATTAAGCCCATAATACACTGAGTGTTTTTTTAATGTTGCCGTCCCTATGCCCTTAAGTATGCTTATACAGGTAATAATGATGCCAATGAAAATACAATTTTTAAATATTCAATGTCTTTTGTACATTTTATACTGAATTAATGGATAATTTAGAATTTGCAGAAGCAATGATGAGCATGATATTGATCATGTAGGTCAATTGGCGTTGAGCGTGTATGAATTATAAGAAGAAAATAATTGTCCTTTTGTTGCTGATAGTGGTGCTCTCCGTTATCCAATATGCTTTGCGGGTATATCCCCGGTATTTGTCGTTTTACGATATGTTCATTTTTCAGCCGTGGCAATATGTAAGGAACGTGGTTTTTGGTTATGTTCCTTTTAGTGTAGGCGATATATTGTACCTGCTTGCCGGTCTGGGGATAGTTACTGTAATTATAAGGTGGGTTATCTTTTTAATAAAGCTAAGGACACACAAGGGCTACTTGCTGGCTTCTGTCATACATACTGTTATTACTTTTGAAGCCATATACCTGCTTTTTATTTTAGGATGGGGCGCTAACTATTACAAACCCACACTCACTAATTATTGGGAATTGCAGGTGCTGAAAGAACACCGTAACGATTCATCTACCATACGGGAGTTTGATACCTACCTGGTGGCTAAGCTAAATGAATATGCCCCGCATTATCATAGCTTGCCGTTTAAGGAAGTGAACAGAAGGGCGCAACTATACTACAGGCAATACACCAACACCCGCAGCAAGCTGGGCAGCCTAAATGTGAAGGCTTCTATATTTGGTTACCTGATGCAAAATTTTGCCATACAGGGTTATTATAATCCGTTTACAGGCGAATCGCAGGTGAACCGTTTCCTGCCACAGTTTATGCTACCCTTTGTAGTATGCCACGAAATGGCACACCAGGCTGGTATTGCTGCTGAAGACGATGCCAACTTGCTGGCATATGCACTGGGTACTGCAACTAATGATACCGCATTTAAGTACTCCTGCTATTTTAATATATGGCTGTATGCGCACAACCGGCTGTACCGGCACGATACTGCAATGGCTAAGAAGCTGGAACTGGTACTAAATAAACTGACGCTGGCACAGGTGGATACACTTGAAGATATACGCCGCCGCTATAATGGTGACATGAGCCACTATAGCAGTAAGCTGTATGATGGCTACTTAAAGATGCACCATCAGAAAGACGGCATCCGCAGTTATGGTAACGTAGCCATAAGCGCCTGGGCATGGGAAGAACACCGGAAGTTGTTCCGTAACATGATGATAATGATACCGTGATATTTTAGCCTTTATACTCGCCCCACACGTTGCGCAAGGTGTCTGATATTTCGCCTAATGTGCACAAACTTTCTACCGCAGCTATTACATGCGGCATCAGGTTGTCTGTAGTCATTGCGGCAGTTTTTATAGCTGCAAGACATGCTGAGGCTTGCTCGTTATTCCTTTTTTCGCGCAGCGCTTTCAGCTTCAGGCTTTGTACCTGCCTTATGCTGTCGTCTATCCTGAACACAGGCGTTTTGCTGGTTTCGGGCGAAGCAAATTTGTTTACACCTACTATTACCTTGCTGTTGTCTTCTATAGCCTTGTTGTATGCATAGGCAGAACGGGCTATCTCGTCTTGTATAAAGTGTTGCTCTATTGCTTTTACAGCACCACCCATAGCATCAATCCTGTCCAGTAGTTTCTGTGCTGCGGATTCTACCTCATTGGTCAGGTTTTCTACATAAAAAGAGCCTGCAAGCGGGTCAACCGTATCAGTAGCTCCGCTTTCAAAAGCAATGATCTGTTGGGTGCGGAGTGCAATACTTGCGGCTTCTTCTGTAGGTAGGGATAATGCTTCATCGTACCCATTGGTGTGTAGCGATTGTGTACCACCCAATACTGCTGACAGTGCCTGAAGGGTAACACGTACTATATTATTTTTAGGCTGCGGTGCAGTAAGTGTGCTGCCGCCTGTTTGTGTGTGGAAACGGAGCATTTGCGCCTTGGGGTCGGTAGCGCCCAAAGACTGCGTAATGTGCGCCCACATGCGGCGTGCAGCACGGAACTTAGCAACCTCTTCAAAAATATTATTATGTGCATTGAAGAAGAAAGAAAGGCGTTGTGCAAACACATTAATATCAAGCCCCTTTGTGATGGCTGCCTGCAGGTATGCCTTACCATTTGCCAATGTAAAGGCTAGTTCCTGCACCGCATTTGAACCAGCTTCCCTGATGTGGTAACCCGATATAGATATGGTGTTCCACTTAGGTACTTCCTTGCTGCAATATTCGAAAATATCGGTTATCAGCCGCATAGACTGCGTAGGTGGATATATATATGTACCCCTGGCTGCGTATTCCTTCAGTATATCATTTTGTATGGTTCCTGATATTTTCTTTAAATCTGCCCCCTGCTTTTTAGCAAGTGCTATATAAAATGCCAACAATATAAATGCTGTGGCATTGATGGTCATTGAAGTGGAAATGTCTTTGAGCTGTATGTCTTTAAACAGCAATTCCATATCCTCTAGCGAGTCGATAGCTACCCCAACCTTGCCCACTTCACCTTCAGACATGGCATGGTCAGAATCATAGCCGATCTGTGTGGGAAGGTCAAAAGCAACAGAAAGCCCGTTTACACCTTGTCCCAGCAAAAAGTGGTAACGTTTGTTTGATTCTTCGGCAGTACTGAACCCTGCATATTGCCGCATAGTCCACATCTTATCGCGATACATCGCTGTATGCACACCGCGCGTGTATGGGAAATGTCCGGGCTTTTCGTTCATCGGCGGCGCCTGAGTATAAAGCTCATTGATCACTATACCTGCATCCGTCTTTATTTCTTTGTTATCGCTCACTAAACTTTATTTGAAACTGATATACTATATATGTTCTTCTATTCTACTTATGCCTGTGGACCTCTTGCCAGTACACGCTTACATTCATCGTTAATGATCTGCAGGGCCACGTCGGTAGGCAATTCACTGGTGTTTTTCAATACTACCTCTACAATACGCATGTGCAGGTCTTTAGCAGGCGCCTCGGGGTTTAGCTGGCTGGCCATTACGTTTATCATGTTCAGTTCCTGTTCTTTAACGCCTTTTACTGTTTCCCAAACTTCGCGGCTCACATACACCTGCTGAGAGAGGTTGTGCTCAAACTCGCTGCGTATATTAAAAGCTACAGCCTGTTGCAGGTCGCTAACGGTCATGCCGGGCTGGTATATGCGTGGTATCAGCTGACGCGGGTGCAGGCGTTCTACAAATATGGCCAACCGCTCGTATGCCTGCAGGCGCAAGGGTAGAGTAATGTTTTGTGTTTCCTGAAACAGCGCTATCTGTTTGCGCTGCATTTCAGTTATGAGAAACTTGTTTACTATAAGATAAGAAGCCAATAATACTACAAGTGCAGGCACCGTGTATTTTAAAAGTTCAAGTATTACTTCCATGCATGTAAAATTATAAGGGGCAAATTAAACTCTTTTTTACCAATGCGGTATGCAATGCCAAATGTTAGCAAAATATCAACTTTTAGTAAACCCATAAAATGGCAGGGTATATGGCACAGTTTTTAAAACATCTGATTAAAATATACTCGTATGCAAAACTCAGAAGCACTGATCGTAGTATTGAACGATCTTGTAAAAATAAATAACGACCGTGTAGCAGGATACCAAAGAGCTATCAATGAATCGAATGACCTTGATGTGGATATGAAGGCAACATTCGAAGGTATGATAAGAGAAAGTGAGCAGTACAAACAAGAACTCACTGCCAAGATACGCCAGCTGGGGGGACATGTAGAAACCGGTACAACAACATCGGGCAAGATATACAGGACCTGGATGGATGTAAAAGCAACATTTAGCGGCAGCGATCGAAAGCAAATATTGGCTTCATGCGAATATGGTGAGGATGCTGCCAGAAAGGCTTATGAAAGTGCATTAGCATCGGATGCGGAAATGGATGCAGGTGTGCGCCAACTAATAGTGGCGCAACAAGAAGCGCTTGCCAATTCGCACGACCATATTAAAAAATACAGAGATGCACATCTGGCTGTCAGCTAACTTCTTAAACAGCTTTAAATTTCACTATCCCGACCTTTTAGCAAGGCGGGATTTTTTTATTTTAAACATCCCGTCCTTTAATTTGTTATGTGGAAGCATTTCCTCACACATTTCAAGATGTTTTTATCAATTATTGAGATGCAAAGCCAAATATTTGTATAAATATTTGACTTTAAACAGTTTACGTATATTTTTTATTATTTAAAATTTACTTCTTCATTGGCAAAGTATTTAAAGACTATTAAGTATAAAATACAAAATTATGCAAACCCCCAATAATGAAACAACGACCAATACCGGTACTCCAGAGCTGGTACCCTATATGAACACATTAACCTCTTGTGTAAATAAGGTAGTAAAGGATGGCTATACAGATAGTTTTAAAATTGAAAATAAAAAACTGTTCTCCGCTGCAAAGGAGAATTCTTACGAGCCTGACCAGGTGAAAATTGTCAATTTTTATCGGTTTGAAGGTCAGTCGGACCCAGGTGATAATGCCATTATGTATGTGATAGAAACTACAGATGGATCGAAAGGAACCTTAATAGATGCTTACGGCGCGTATGCTGATGCCGGTGTAAATAAATTTATGGATGCAGTAGAGGAGATAAACAAAAAGACAAATAAAGGTGAGACTACGAGCATGCAATAATTGAGAATGCTAATAAGAAATAAATGCCCTGGTATCTTAAGTGACCCGGGGCATTTTCTATTTGTGTATGTTCTGATAGTTAAGTAACAGGATGTAAATATTGAGTGTCACTTAGGGCTGAGAATTACTATTTATCATTATAAATTAGAATTTTTACGTGCTTTTCTAATTTATAAACTTTTATGATTAAGTGGAAGATTATTTAACCTGTAACCAATTCATTTAGGTAAGCAACTCTCTTGAAGCGGACATACATATTATGGGAGGCAGATGTTTAAAATAGAAAAGGACCTCGTTAAAGGTCCTTTTCTATAGATCGATTATAGATTACGGTATCAATGTAATTGTTCCCACATTGGTCTCAACTCCATATGCTACTTGAACATTAGATTGGAAGTATGCCTGAAAACCAGGGATGCCAGGTTGAACCCATATTTGATAAGTTGCTGCTGTCAGTCCATTAAGCACAAAGAACCCATCAATAGCGTCTGGTATTGCTGATGCGGTATCGGTGCCATTAATTGCATACACTGTTGCCATGGCATTTAACGGAAGCACATAACCTTTTATATAGCCGATGGTGGTGTTGCAGTATGCCCTCATTACAGGTTTCATTTTATATGCACCGTTACCCGTTTGGAGAATGGATTTACCGGCGTCAAAATCTATCCAAATATCGTACGCGCCATTTGCTGCAAACGTTTGGTTGATGTTCAGCTTCACACCGCTTTCCTGCGCCGATGGTGTTGAAAGGGGATAGCTTACTCCACTAACAACCACAGAATTATTATTCCCTAAGATCAATCTTATTTGGTTTATTGTACCAACAGGTAAACTTGCTCTTAGTAAGAGTGTATCGAGGTTATTTCTGAATTTCAAAATATCATAAATACCAGGTCTGATAGGTGTTAGTATGATCTCATTGCTTCCTGACACAGTCACTCCTATTTGTTGTACATCAAGATACACATGATCGTAATTTCCCGGATCGTCAGCGAGGTGCATGCTCACCTGGGCAGTATTGCTAGAATTACTGTCGCTCTTTTTGCATGAGTAAATGGTAGTGATTATTCCCAACATTACCAGCCCCACAATTATTATTTTCTTTTTCATAAAATTTAAAACTTAATAATCATGCCGTTGAATTATTCTTGATGTTAAAAAACTAAATGAAAAGTTTTAGGTTTTTTTAAGGTTTTCATAAAAATGTAATCCCTACATTTGCTACACATGCAAAAAAACGCAGACAGATATTTGTCACTTATAAAGTGTTCATGGCTTGTCCTGACCATTTTTGTGGTAATGCTTTGCGGACCTGTAAAAAGGTTAATTGAATTGCGTTTAGATGGTACAAAAAACTCGTCTTCGGTATTAAGCATCGATAAGAAGTTACATACCGGGTATAGGGAGCGGAAAGAAGTACCCCCCCTTATACATTATAATATTGCACAACCCTCGCCGGAGACTGCGCTTTCAGTTTTTATTATAGCCTCCATTTTTTCATTTCTGCTGCTGATAAAAAGCAGCAATATAGTTAGGTTACCCATTCCCGTTCTCCAACCTTCAGGAATCCCCCTGTACCTGCATATTAGGAAATTGCAGGTATGATTTTTATTGTTGTTTACCATCAGGTAACAATATTGTGAATTGGCATATATAATAGCCGATTAGACATCCACATTCTGTAAGCTTACATACGCACATACATGCTACGTCCAAAACCGTTAACAGGGAGTAATTATTTATTGTCTGCTACCTGGGGTAAGAAATACCTGTCTATGGCTGAGGCCGATACAGGCGCTCAGGTTATATGCAGCCAGGTATCCCGGAAGAGGAAATTATCTTTCATATTCTTTCTGCTTTTATCCATATGCATACCTCGTGTGCATGCACAGGAAGGTGCTCAGGCAGCTTCTATGACATTGGATGAATGTATTGACTATGCGCTCGTACACCAGCCATATGTTAACCAGTCACTGATCGGCATATCGATAGCTAAGACAAGCAATGCCATAAACCTGGCAGGTTGGCTGCCACAGGTTACAGGATCGGCCAGTGCCATACATTATTTTCAATTACCTACCAGCCTTGTTGCAGACTCTGCAGGGGTAAGGGCGCCTATACCAACACACACGGGTGTGGTAAATACTGTAATCCCTGAATTGTCTGCTACCCAAACACTCTTTAATCCACAACTTTTATATGCTGCAAAGGCTGCAAACCTTTATGTAAAAGAGGCGCGGCAGATAACCGATAGTGCTAGGATATTTACCATTGCTACCGTATGTAAATCATTTTATAACCTGCTGCTTACCCTGGCGCAAATTAATGTGCTGAAGGAAGATACTGCGCGGCTCGACCGTAATGTATTAGACACACACAACCAGTTTATTGGTGGCATTGTGGATGAAACAGATTATGATGAAGCTGTTATTACATTGAATACCTCTAAAGCGCAGTTGAAGCAACAAATAGAAAATATAGCCCCCCAATACGCAATTCTAAAACAGGCTATGGGTTACCCGTCCAAACAACAGTTCAATGTAATGGTGGACACAGCGCAAATGATGCAGGATATAGCATTTGATACTACCCAGGAAATGGAATTTGACCACCGCATAGAATATCAACAGTTGCAGACTGCAAAAAAGTTGCAGCATGAACTTACTGGTTATTATGGGCTATCCTTCCTGCCAACGGTATCTGCATTCTACAATTACTTTTATGAGTACGAAAGTAATACATCTTCGGGGCTATTCTCAACTGCTTATCCGTATTCCTATATAGGCTTGTCTGTGAATATTCCCTTATTCACAGGTTTTTCAAGAATTGAGAATATACACAAAGCCCGACTGCAGGAACGGTTGCTGGATTGGAGCCAGGTGAGCCTGAAGGCTGAGATATATACAGAATACACTACTGCGCTGGCTAATTATAAAAGTAACTTATACTCCCTGCAATTATTGGAGGATAATGAGAAGCGTGCCAGGAATGTATATCGTATTGTATCACTGCAATACAAGGAGGGGATAGTGGCGTATTTGAACATGATAGTAGCTGAATCTAACCTGATAACTGCAGAGGTAGGTTATACAAATGCCCTCTACCAATTACTCTCCAGTAAGATAGACCTGGAAAAAGCAATGGGAGATATTCCTTACAATCATTAATGAATAAAAAATGAAAGACTTTATGAATAAAGTAGTCTTATGCATGGTGTCGGTAAGTTGCCTGCTTATTTTTTCGTGCAATAAAAAGCAACCACCACCCGCACCTCCAACGCCTGTAAACCTGGATACCGTTACAGCAGAACCGGTAGTTTATTATGACAGGTATCCATCTACCACGCAGGCGTTGAGCCAGGTGAACTTGTTGGCGCAGGTACAGGGGTACCTCACTGGGATATTCTTTAAAGAAGGTACCCATGTGAAAAAAGGACAGAAACTGTATGACATTGACAGCCGCATATACCAGGATAATTATGACCAGGCTGTAGCTAACCTTAAAGTAGCCCAGGGCACATTAACCCAGTCGAAGCAGGATGCCGACCGTTATACCTTTCTGAATGAACAGAAAGCGGTAGCAAAACAATTGTACGACCATGCTATCATTACCTTGCAAAATGCACAGAACTCTGCCAAGGCGGCTGAACAGACTGTAAAGACTGCTAAAACAAACCTGAACTATTCAGTTATCATCGCACCTTTTGATGGTACCATAGGTTTTAGCCAGGTGAAGCTAGGCGACCTGATGACTGTTGGGCAAACCATATTGAACACGGTTTCTACAGATAACCCAATGGCTGTAGATTTCCTGATCAATGAAAAACAGCTGCCTTATTTTGAAGACTTGCAAAATGGCAAGTACAAAACATTTGATTCTTTGTTTACCCTTTTGCTGCCTAATGGTGCACCATATCCGCATACGGGCAAGATATCTGTGATAGACCGCGCAGTGAATTCACAAACAGGGGCCATAAGGGTAAGACTTGTGTTTGATAATCCTGATTTTTATCTGCGTGCGGGTATGAGCTGCGTGGTGCGTGTACGCAATATAGATAACACACCACAAATACTAATACCTAATAAAGCTGTTGTTGAGCAAATGGGCGAGTTCTTTGTATTTGTAGCAAAAGATACGGTTATGAACAACACCAGCGATACCAGCAGTAAAAAGCATGATGCAGCAAATAGTGAAGATAAGAGCCATGAGCGTCGCGGATTGTTTGCCATTCAACGCAAGGTGGTGCCAGGGGCAACAATAGGAGCCAATGTGATCATAAAAAGCGGGATAGTTGCCGGCGATAAAATAGTTGTAGATGGTGTGCAGTCGCTGCACGATGGTTCGGCTATTACTACCAGCAATAAAGCTGCTGCAGACCAGGCAGGGAAGGGCAATGGCAAGGGAGGGCAACAGACCAATGGCAGCCCGGATAAGAAATAAACTGCCATAAAAGTAAAATGATAAATTCTTGTGTACAGATGATGAACAACCATGATCGCTAATACTTTTATTAAAAGACCGGTTACAGCTATTGTTATATCTATTGTATTGGTGCTCACCGGTACAATATGCATACTGAACCTGCCTATAGACCAATACCCGGATATTACACCACCGGTGGTACAGGTGAATGGACAGTTTACTGGCGCTGATGCACAAACCGTGGAGCAAACCGTAGCCACTCCCATAGAGCAGCAGGTGAATGGTACGCCTGGTATGGAATACATGCAGAGCAACAATACCAACAATGGCCTGATGCAAATGAACGTAACCTTTAAAATAGGTACGGACATAGACATAGCCACACTGGATGTACAAAACCGTGTAAGCATAGCCTCGCCGCTATTACCAGCAGTTGTGAGCCGCCTGGGACTTACCGTGCGTGCGGTGAACCCCAGTATGTTGATGATGGTGGCCATATATGCACCCAAGGGCACACATGACATCACCTTCCTGGATAACTATACCAACATATTTGTACAAGACGCATTATTGCGCGTACCGGGTGTGGGTAGCATCAACAGGTTTACAGATGATTTTAGTATGCGCATCTGGATGAACCCGGAGAAAATGGCTGCCTACAGCTTAACTCCGGCTGATGTGATAACTGCGTTGAATGCGCAAAACGTACAGGTGGCAGCGGGTTCTGCCGGGGTACCTCCGCAGCAGAAAACACAAACCTACGAACTAGGCATATTGGTAAACGGACGCCTGAGCAAAGTGGCCGATTTTGAAAAGGTGGTGGTGAAAACATTGCCTGCAACCGGTGATCTTGTGTATCTTAAAGATGTGGCTCGTGTAGAACTTGGAAAGTTCACGTTTTCAAGCAACTCTTTTGTAGATGGTAAGAGGGCATCTTACCTGCAAATATACCAGGCCCCCGGTAGTAATGCATTGGAGACGGCAAATGGGGTATATGCTGCACTAGCCAATTTGAAAAAATCATTTCCTTCCGATGTTGATTGCAGTGTACCGTTTGAATCGGTTACCGTGGTTAAGGTGTCAATGAGCGATGTGGTGCATACCTTGTTGCTTACGTTGGGTCTGGTGGCCATTGTGGTTTATCTGTTTCTGCAAAATTTCAGGTCAACATTAATACCTGTGTTGGCAATACCGGTTTCTATACTGGGTACATTCATATTTTTTATTCCGTTGGGTTTTACCATCAATACGCTTACCATGTTTGGTTTTGTACTGGCCATTGGTATAGTGGTAGATGATGCCATAATAGTGGTGGAGGCAGTGCAGCATTATATTGATGAACAAGGTATGAGCGCCAAGGAGGCAACTTACCATGCTATGAAAGATATATCTGCGCCTGTAATTGCTATCGCGCTTATCCTTGCAGCGGTGTTTGTTCCGGTTGGCTTTATACCGGGCATTGTAGGCCGTCTGTATCAGCAATTCGCTATTACCATTGCTATATCGGTAATTTTGTCGGCTTTCATTGCATTGTCACTTACTCCTGCACTCTGTTCGTTATTACTGAAACCCACACCTAAGGGGAACGAGAAGAAACTGAACTGGTTGGACCGTCAGTTTGAACGCTTCAACAAATGGTTTGATAAAATAACTGAGCGCTATTCAGAAGGTGTAAAGAAAAGTATCAAAGCATCGCGGCTCGTTATTGTTTTGCTGGTTTGTATCTGTGTTGCAACAGCCTTGTTATTTAAAAATAAACCTACAGGATTTATTCCATCTGAAGATGATGGTAATCTCTACGTTACCTTTCAGTTACCTCCTGCCTCATCTACAGCAGCATCGGTTGCCGTGATGACGAGACTCATGCAGGTAGTAGCTTCAACACCGGGTGTGGCGCACTATGCAGCGCTGTCTGGTCTTAATGTGATCACCAATGCAACCAACTCAAACTGCGGTACCATTTATTGCCAGCTTAGCCCCTGGGATGAACGGGGCAAAACAAGTGAGCAGGTGCCCGGCATAATAGGTGTATTACAAAAACGCATAGCAGAAGCGGGTATCAAAGATGCCAGTGTACAGGTCATACAACCTTCGCCAATACCAGGTGTGGGTTCTACGGTAGGGTTCAGTTTCCAGATAGAACAACGCAATACCAATGACGATCTGCATGCGTTTGAAAAAGTGGTGAACAACTTTGTAACAGAGGCTAATAAGAATCCGGCCATTTCGAAAGCATTTACATACTATACGGCCCATACCCCCAATATGAATCTTACAGTGGATAGGGATAAATGTGAAAAGCTGGGTGTAAATATTGCTGATGTATTCACTACCATACAGGCATACATGGGAAGCCTGTATATTAATGACTTTACTACTTATAACCGCACCTTTCATGTGGTGATACAGGCCGATACACTCTACCGTGCATTGGTAAGCGACATGAATAAATATTATGTGCGCAACCAGGCTGGCGAAATGTTGCCATTGGGTACGTTGATCAGTTATGTACCTATTGAAACCGCTCCTCTTATATCTCACTTTAATATATTCCGCTCGGCGGAGGTGGACGGCGCGTCTGGCGATGGATACAGCAGCACCCAGACTTTGGATGAACTGAAAAAGATCGCTGATAAAACATTACCGCAAGGCTATGAGTACGAATACTCGGGCTTAAGCTATGAGGAGATAAAGGCAGGTTCTACTACCGTCTATATATTTATCTTCTCGCTCACGTTTGTGTTTCTGTTCCTGGCGGCATTGTACGAGAGCTGGTCGGTTCCTTTTTCAGTATTGCTGGCTGTGCCTATTGGTGCTTTTGGTGCTATCCTTATGTTGGTGTTCCTGCCACATATATCCAACAACGTTTATGCGCAGATAGGGCTCATTACGTTAATAGGGCTTGCGGCAAAAAATGCCATTCTTATTGTGGAATTTGCTAAGGTGCGTGTTGACTGTGGTGAAGATCTGCTAGGTTCAACCATAGAAGCGGTTAAATTACGTTTGCGCCCTATTATAATGACGTCACTTGCCTTTATACTGGGCGTAATGCCACTGGTATTTGCAACAGGGGCAGGGGCTATGGCGCGGCGTACTATAGGCTTTACCGTACTGGGCGGCATGCTGGCAGCATCAACTCTAGCCATTTTTATAGTGCCGGTACTTTTTGTGGTGATTACCCGTGTGTCTTACGGCAAAAAGAAATTGGAATACCTGATGGCGCATCACGACCAGTTAATGGAAAAAGCCAAAAAAGTGGAAGAGCAGGATATTGACCCTGAATTGGAATATGAAATACAGAAATCGCGTGAGCTAAGTAAACCAGACCAGGGATGATAGCGAACACATTTATCAAAAGGCCTGTAACTGCAATTGTCATATCCATCGTATTGATGATATCGGGGGCGATATGCATTAACAATCTTGCTGTTGACCAATATCCTAATATATCGCCACCTGCAGTGTCTGTATCAGGACAATATACCGGGGCTGATGCCGAGACTGTGGAGCAAACGGTAGCCACGCCTATAGAAGAACAGGTAAATGGTACCCCTGGCATGGAATACATGACAAGTACCAATACCAACACAGGCGGCATGAATATAAACGTGACCTTCAACATAGGTACTAATGTGCATATTGCCGCGCTTAACGTACAGAATAGGGTGGGTATTGCTGCACCTTTATTACCCTCGGTAGTCAGTCGCCTGGGCCTTACGGTGCGTGCACGTAACCCAAGCATGCTGCTTATGGTTGCCATATACTCTCCAAAGGGCACCCATAACATAACCTTCCTGGATAACTATACTAACATCTTTATTGAAGATGCTATACTGCGTGTGCCTGGAGTAGGGGATGTAACAACACGTACTGATCCTTTCAGTATGCGCATTTGGATGGATCCTGAAAAAATGGCCAGCCATAGCTTGACTCCTTCTGATGTAATTGCTGCCCTGAATGCACAAAATGTGCAGGTGGCAGCGGGTTCAGCGGGTGCACCGCCACAACATGGGGACCAGTCTTATGAATTAGGCATACTTGTGAACGGGATGCTGAAAAAGCCGGAAGATTTTCAACAAGTGGTCGTAAAAACAATACCGGCAACCGGTGAGCTTGTTTATCTTAAAGATGTGGCTCGCGTAGAGCTGGGTAAATTCACTTTTTCCAGCAATTCATTTGTAGATGGTAAGCGTGCATCTTACCTGCAGATATTTCAGGCCCCCGGTAGTAATGCATTGGAGACGGCTAATAATATATATGCCGCTCTTGAACAATTAAAAAAATCTTTCCCGTCTGATGTTGATTATACAGTGCCTTTTGAATCTATCACGATCATAAAGGTTTCTATGCACGAGGTAATAGATACTTTGCTAAAGGCGCTTGCGCTCGTGGCTATAGTTGTATTCCTTTTCCTGCAAAACCTGCGGTCCACTATCATCCCCATCCTTGCCATACCGGTCTCCATCCTGGGTACTTTCATCTTTTTCATACCACTGGGATTTACCATCAATACCCTTACCATGTTTGGCTTTGTACTGGCCATAGGTATAGTAGTAGATGATGCTATTATAGTAGTGGAGGCTGTACAGCACTACATTGATGAGCATAATATGAGTGCGAAGGAAGCTACATACAATGCTATGAAAGATATATCGGCGCCTGTGGTTGCTATAGCGCTGATATTGGCTGCGGTGTTTGTGCCTGTAGGTTTTATACCCGGTATAGTAGGCCGTTTGTACCAGCAGTTTGCCATTACAATAGCCATCTCTGTTATGCTATCTGCTTTTATTGCATTGTCACTTACGCCGGCATTGTGTACCCTTCTTTTAAAGCCAACAAAAAAAGAAGAGAAACCCAATATTATAGCACGCTTTTTTGGTGCGTTCAATCGCTGGTTCGATCGGTTTACTAACAGTTACAGTAACGGTGTAAAACGCAGCATTAAGGGTGCAAGATATATTGTTATATTGCTGGTATGCATTTGTGTGGCTACAGTAGTCATGTTTAAAAGTAAACCTTCAGGATTCATTCCTTCTGAAGATGAGGGACGTTTATTCATTACTTACCAGTTGCCGGAAGCCTCTTCAGTAACTCAGTCGGTAGCGGTTATTACTAAACTAATGGGTATTGTAGGCAATACGCCCGGTGTATTACACTATGCTGCCTTATCGGGCTTAAACATATTGAACGGAGGTTCTAACTCCAATAACGGTACCATCTTTGTCACGCTTAAACCTTGGGAACAACGCACGGAGCCTGGAGAAAGGGTGCCGGGTATTATGAATGTGATCAAAAAACGTATTGCCGATGCCGGGATAAAGAATGCAAATATCGTGGTCATCCCACCACCGCCAATACGTGGCATAGGGCAAGCTGCAGGGTTTAGTATGCAGATAGAGCAGGGCAACACCAGCGATGATGTACATGCTTTTGAAAAAGTAGTGAAGAAATTTGTTGCTGAAGCGCATAAGAACCCCGCCATATCTACGGCATTTAGTTATTATTCAGCCCATACGCCAAGCTATGACGTGACTGTGGATCGTGAAAAGTGCCAGAAGCTGGGTGTCAATATATCAGATGTTTTCACCACTATGCAAGCCTACATGGGCAGCCTGTTCGTGAACAATCTTACCCTGTATAACCGAACCTTCCACGTGGTTGTACAGGCCGATACAACATTCCGTGCCTTAATATCTGACCTGGATAAATATTACGTACGCAACCAGGCTGGTGCTATGTTGCCATTAAGTACGCTTATAACATACAAGCCAACGGTTGCTGCACCGCTTATTACTCACTTTAATATCTTCCGTTCTGCCGAAGTCGATGGCTCTACGCCACCGGGTTATAGCACAGGTCAGGGTATAGATGCATTGAAAGAAACAGCACAGAAGTTCCTGCCACAAGGATATACTTATGAGTTCTCGGGCCTCAGCTATGAGGAGTTAAAGGCGGGCTCAACCACTATTTACATTTTCATTTTCTCCATTGTATTTGTATTCTTATTTCTTGCAGCACTGTACGAGAGCTGGTCTGTGCCATTGTCTGTAATGCTGGCAGTGCCCATAAGTGCATTTGGGGCTATACTTATGCTCATATGCATACCACCACTTACAAATAATGTGTATGCGCAGATAGGACTCATTACACTTATTGGTTTATCGGCCAAGAACGCTATACTTATTGTGGAGTTTGCCAAGGTGCGTGTTGACCGTGGTGAGGAACTTATAGCATCTACATTAGAAGCGGTGAAATTGCGCTTGCGGCCCATCATTATGACATCGCTTGCATTCATACTCGGGGTTATGCCGTTGGTGTTTGCAAGTGGCGCTGGCGCTGTAGCCCGTAAAACAATAGGGTTTACCGTATTGGGTGGTATGCTGGCTGCATCCAGTCTGGCTATATTTATTGTACCTGTGCTCTTTGTAGTGATCACAAAAGTGTCTTATGGCAAAAAAGAGCTGGCTTATTTGCAGGCTCATCACGATGACCTGATGGAAAAAGCTAAGAAAGCAGAGCAGCAGAATATTGATCCTGAGCTGGAATATGAGATAGCCCAGGAGCATGAGGAACAAAAAGCTAAAGAAGGTGGTGATAAGAAAAGCGAGTAAGCGCTGGGTTGTATGGTTTGCAATATTTATGCTTGTCTTATCGTTGCCCTATTCTTATGCTAAAAAAAATGTCGCGTATATGGGCTGTTGAATAACTAAAGGCCTTCAAATAAACTCAATTGGCCGGGCCTATCTCTCCTCCCTTTTGGCTCTGCAATGTCAAAATTGGATAATGATATTCCCAGTAGCCTGATACGCACGTTTTCAATGCCGCTGGTTGACAGTAGTATTTTTGCGGTTGATGATAAGGTTTCTATGTCACCAACAAGGTAGGGAAACGATTGACTTCGAGTAATGATCTTAAAGTCATGGTACTTGATCTTTACTGTAATGGTGCGGCCCATTAGCTCATACCTTTGCAAACGGTCATATACTGTTTTAGCTATTTTATCCAGCTCGGCATTCATCTCATCAATCGTGGTAAGGTCTTCTGCAAAGGTATCTTCGGCTCCCAGCGATTTTGTTTCTCGGTAAGGTTGTACTTCCCGGTCGTCAATACCACGTACAATGTTGTAATAGAACCTGCCCGATTTACCGAAACGATCCATCATATCTTCCAGCGTCAGTTTTTTTAGGTCTGCGCCATGATGCAATCCCATTGCTTTCATCTTCTCAGCGGTAACTTTGCCCACCCCATGAAACTTTTCCACGGGCAGTGTTTCCATGAAATGCTCAATATTAGATGGGCCAATGAAGGTGAGGCCATCAGGCTTGTTCATATCCGAAGCTATTTTGGCTACAAACTTATTGATGGACACTCCGGCTGAAGCAGTGAGTTTGAGCTCGTCTCTTATTGCTTGTCTGATCTGTTTGGCAATTTCCATGGCAGATCTTATTTGCAATTTATCTTCCGTTACATCAAGGTATGCTTCATCCAGCGATAGTGGTTCTATGAGGTCGGTGTAGCGACCAAATATTTCGCGTATCTGTGTGGAAACTTCTTTATACGCAGCAAATCGCGGCCTGATGAAAATAACATGCGGGCATAATCGCAGGGCAGTTTTAGATGGCATTGCCGACCTGATGCCATACTTCCGTGCTTCATAGCTTGCCGTAGCTACCACACCGCCCCGTCCTTCAGGTGAGCCACCCACAACAATAGCCTTGCCAGCCAGTTCAGGGTTATCCCGCTGCTCTACAGATGCGTAGAATGCATCCATGTCAATATGTATGATCTTACGTTGACCGGGCATAATTTGCGCAGGATACATAGGGTATTTCTGCTACGTAAAAATACACTATAGTAGCGATGCGTTTGGTCCCAGTATAAATAAATAGGTGCCAGATCGAAAACATCTGGCACCTATTTGAGAAATGAGATCTATATTATTTTCTTTCCCCGCATAGCATCTTTCAGCGCAGCATCCATTACACGTTCAGCATACGGGCGGCTTATATCGTTCAGCATTTCCGTTTCTTTTTGTATCCTGTCTTTGTCTTTTGCATCTATAGCCTCACGCAATGCTTTCATGCGGTCTTCCGTCACTATTATCTCATCCTCATCCAGCAAGGTTACATGCTTGTGCAGGAATTTCTCGGTGGTTTCCAGCATTTGCTGTGCCTCAGTAGTAGCTTCTACAAGGGCGCGTATTTTTATATCTTCCTTCGCATTGGTCAGGGAGTCCATCAGCATTTGTTCTACGGCTTCGTCTGTAAGGCCATATTGGGGTTTCACATCTATGCTCTGCTGCACGCCGCTACGCAGTTCCACCGCGCTTACTTTTAGTATGCCATCTGCATCTATCAAAAAGGTTACCTCTATCTTGGGCAGACCAGCAGGCATACCGGGTATTCCGGTCAGATTAAATTCTGCCAGCTTGCGGTTGTCCTGCACCAGGTCGCGTTCGCCCTGGAAGACAGATATACGCATACCGCTTTGACCGTCTTTTTGTGTGGTATATTGGCGGCTGGCTTTGTTAGGTATTTTAGAATTGCGTGGTATCAGCACGTCCATCAATCCCCCCATAGTTTCTATACCTAAAGATAAAGGTGTTACATCCAGCAGCAACATAGCTGTATTGTTACCGGCCAGTATATCGGCCTGCACTGCAGCGCCCAGTGCTACAACTTCATCGGGGTTCAGATCATCATACAATGCACGGCCGAAGAAGCCACTCACCTGCTCCTTCACCAATGGTACGCGGGTACTACCACCCACCATTACCACTGCGTCTATGTCTGTTATCTTCAACCCGGCATCACGAAGTGCATTTCTGCAACTCGTGATAGTACGTTCCACAAGTGGCGCGATCAGCGTATTAAATTCTGATCGTGATATGCCAATTTTTTTGTGATCTACTATACCTTCAAAAAAATCGTGTTTAGACAAATGCACTTTAGCTTCTTCAGCCAACACACGAAGCTGTTGCGTAAGTTTTTTATTCCTCGCAAGTTCATCATTGTTTAGTTCCAGTACATTGGTCCAGTGTTGTGCAAGTGCCCTGTCCATGTCATCGCCACCCAGGTAGGTATCGCCGTTGGTAGCCAGCACCTCAAATATGCCATTGGTGATTCTGAGAATAGACACATCAAATGTCCCTCCTCCAAGATCATACACCGCTATTGTCTTTTCTTCCTCGGGGTTTACGCCAAGCCCATAAGCCAGACTTGCCGCCGTAGGTTCATTTACAATACGTAACACATCTAGTCCTGCTAACCTGCCTGCATCGCGGGTTGCCTGCCTCTGGGCATCGTTAAAGTATGCAGGTACGGTTATTACTGCCTTGTTCACTGGCGTTTTTAATATATGTTCTGCCCGGTGCTTTAATTCCTTTAATATGTAGGCCGATAATTCTATTGGTGAATAAAACTTGTCACCCACCTGCACTTTTACAAGTGCGTCTGTACCGTCGTCTATTACCTTATAGGCAAAAAAACCTGCATCTGTACTTACGTCATTGTAGGCCTTACCCATCAATCGCTTTGCCGAGTATATGGTGCGTTCGGGTTCTGCTACCAGCAATGCCTTTGCCGGGTTGCCTACGGTAATATTACCATCCTGGTCAAAATGTACTATAGATGGTACAAGTGTCAATCCGTCTATTTCCCTGAGAGCCAGAGGCATTTTGGTATCCTGGCGTACTATGGCTATAAGACTGTTGGTTGTACCCAAGTCTATACCAACTATCGTTTCTTCTTGTTGTAAGCTGCCTGTGGCTATATTAATGGCTACTTTGCCCATATTTTTTATATTATAGGCTGCAAAGGTACTACAAGTGCTTTTGAATGTTATTGCTAAGTGAAGACAGGGCATAGTAATAAGCATTTGTCTATTTTAGCATCAGTTTTTTAAATGATGTATATGCAAAATGGTTCAAGACTGCTGCTCATCTGTATCTTTTTATTGGTATTGCAGGCATGCACAACCACCGATAAAAAAGCTGCCACGGCGCTTAGTAAAACAATTACTACTATTAATGATACTGTTTTCTATATAGGGAAGATATGGGGCGAAAACGTAGGACAGGCGGTGGTAACAAAGGATTATACAGTAGTGGCTGCTGCCAGGGTGAGACAATTAAATTATTTGGATGGTGCCTTGCAAACGGTTGCCAACATGCATGATGTAGGCGGTTCTGAAGATCTGTGCAACCATGAACTAGACTTTTTAAAATTTGAAAAGCAAATGTTTACCAATGTGGCTGCTATAGAACGTTTTAATGCAACTACCAGCGATGAAGAGGTACTGAAATCTCTTAGCGACCTGAAATTGGTGTCCAAACGCGAGACAGATATGCTCACCAATATTCAGATATTGCAAAATGCTTATGCAGCGCGGAATGGCCTTGTATTAGATTCTGTGAAAAAATGATCTACATATCTTAACTTTTTTCTCCCATACTGCTATACGCATCCCCGCCTATCTTGCCTTATCTTTGCGCATATGCATTATTTGTCGGCCGAGAATATCAGTAAGTCATTTGGAATTAAACCCTTATTTAATAATATTTCATTTCATATTAGTGAAGGAGATAAGATATCTCTTGTTGCACGTAACGGTAGTGGTAAATCTACCCTCCTGAAAATACTGGCAGGATTTGATAAGCCAGACTCTGGTACTCTTTGGGTACACAAAGATGTAACTGTTGCATTATTTGAGCAGGAGCCGAAATTTCAGGAAGAACTTTCTGTACTTGATAATATATTCCATTATAAACATCCCGTAGCCGAAGCATTGCGCAGGTACGAGCATGTGTTGAATATGCCCGAACATGATCCGCAGGAATTGTCAGATGCTTTAGGGGCGATAGACGATCTGAACGCATGGGATTTTGAAGCCAAAGTAAAGCAGATACTCGGCAAGCTGAATATACATATGCTGGAGCAACCAGTGAAAACGCTTTCGGGTGGGCAGCGTAAGCGCGTAGCGCTTGCACAAACTCTTATAGACATAGGGTTTGAACACAAGCATGTATTGCTGATAATGGATGAACCTACCAACCACCTGGATGTGGAAATGGTGGAGTGGCTCGAAAATTACCTGAATCAGCAAAAAGTAACGTTGTTAATGGTAACCCACGATCGCTATTTTTTAGATGCTATATGCGAAGAGATTTGGGAAATAGACGGCAGCAATATGTACACCTATAAAGGTAACTATGAAACCTACCTGGAAAAGAAGGCTGCAAGAATTGAAAACTCCCAGGCTAATATAGACAAGGCTAAGAATGAATACCGGAAGGAGTTAGAATGGATGCGTAAGCAACCCAAGGCCCGTACTACCAAGGCTCAAAGCCGTATAGATAATTTTTACGAGATAGAGGGTAAGGCTAAGCAGAAGATAGAAGACAACCAGGTGCAGCTGCAAATGAAGATGAACCGCCTGGGTGGGAAGATAGCTGAACTGAAAAAAGTATATAAAAGTTTTGGTGATAAAACTATTCTCCGTGGGTTCGACTATACATTTAAGAAAGGTGAGCGCATTGGTGTAGTGGGTAAGAACGGTGCTGGTAAATCTACCTTTTTGCAAATGCTGCAAGGTCTGGAGCCTGCCGATACTGGTAAAATAAACATTGGGGAAACAGTCATTTTTGGTAATTTTTCCCAGCAAGGCTTAGAGATCAAGGACGATATGCGCCTGATAGAATATGTGAAGAACATTGCCGAAAGCTTTCCGCTGGCTGGTGGTGGTTCTATTACTGCATCGCAATTCCTGGCATTGTTCCTGTTCCCGCCAGATCAGCAATACACTTACCTTTCAAAATTGAGTGGGGGAGAAAAAAAGCGATTACAATTATTATCAGTGCTCTTCCGCAATCCTAACTTCCTGATACTGGATGAACCTACAAATGATCTTGACCTGCCAACACTTTCTGTTCTGGAAAACTTCCTGAACGAGTTCCAGGGTTGCCTGTTGGTGGTATCGCACGATCGTTATTTTATGGATAGGCTGGTAGATCATCTCTTTGTGTTTGAAGGTGATGGTGTGGTGCGCGATTTCCCGGGCAACTATACATTATATCGCCTCACACAGCGTGGAAAAGA
>JABDEZ010000042.1 GCA_013286835.1 Bacteroidota bacterium | reverse complement strand
TGAAAACTAAATCATTTATGGCATGGAGTAGCTATCACGCAAGTGCTGCTACGGAACAATACCTATATAAGTTTCTATCTAAACATAATCTCGAGCGATTTCTTAATACAGGCAGTATTTGGTTTTCCAGAGCTGATGTATTTGGCGATAAGATGGAGTGTGTAAGTATTACAGATTTATTAGAGGTTAAGCCCGATTATGATAAGATCGAAGCCAGGAAAAAAAGATTTCTTATCAGTTGCTGGCATTTGGCAGATAGAGAAAGTCTTGTATTATGGGATACATATTCGGAGACAATTGAAAATAGGAGAACCACTGCAATAAGATTTAAAAGAACAGATCTAATAAGGCTGATAAAGGAGTATTCTATCAGAAACCACATGAGTCATTTTTATAGGACTGAATTTACTTATGGTAAAATTGCATACAAAACATTGATAGGTGCAGATACAAAGACTTTGATCGACCAGACAGTTACTCAACTTGCATTTCGAAAAGAGGTGGCGTTCAAATATGAAAATGAGTATAGGTTTGTAATTGAACAACCTCATCTGTTCTCCTATGTAGGTTATAATTATACCATTGATAAAGCACAGAATTTACCCTTCAATATCATAATCAATCCTTTACTTAATAGAGATCAATACTTTCCAATAAAAAAACAAATCGAAGAGTTAGGATTTATCGATAAACTTGTTACTTCAGACTTAGCACAATGGTTACATCCTGAGTTATGGTAATCGTCTATCCTTTGAATTAGGGCTTTAAGTATCTTTATCTCAATATTAATTTTATCCGTAGACATTCCTGATGTGCCTCTCTAAAATATTTCTCTAAAGGTCTATTGTTAAGATTATGCTCAATAAGAATTTGTTTTAAATCGCTTTCATTTAAATATTGATTAAACAAAAGCCATCCATATAAATGTGGAGTAGTTTGAACTTTACTCGAACCTAATACTTCCTTAGCAAATTTTCTTGCTCCTTGGTCATCAGTAAAAAATGATTGGCTAGTTCGTTTTGCAAACGCTATTGAGGATAATTCACCAAGGCCTAAATTTTTTCTATTTCGAAGAAGCTCTATTTCCTGTAGATCAGATATGTTAAGTGGATAGCTATTAAATGATTGTTTTGTTAGAAGTGCTTTTAATTTATTTTTAAGCTCCACTTCTGATACTTTGAAGTCACTCCTTTTTTTAAATAAACACTCATACTCTACAAATTTAGTTATTGAAAAACAGCACTTACTATTTAATGAAGCCGATAATAAAATGCCCGATGAAATAATATTCCAAATTGAGCAACTGTCTATAACGTTAATTTTTTCTAATGTTGTTATATCAATTTCCATGGTTTAACTTTAATGAAAACATTTCGAGGATGAACGGCAATTCAAATTCATTTGTAAGTAATAATTCTGCAAATCTTCGTTCAGATATAAAACCCTTGACGTAACATTCAAAACATTTATTTACATAGAAAGTCGACAATCCCTTCTCCAATAATTTTGACTTAGCTTCCTTGAGTTTCCCAAAAGAAAAATTTAATTCTGAATCTAACTTATCAGTAATAGGAATTTTAAGTTTTGAATAGCTATCGTATTGAGATTGACCAATAAATTTCCCTTCTTTCAAAGAAATAAGTAGTGGTAAAATATTAGTTTTAAATTGGTTTGCAAGCCGTAAAATAACATCTTCATTCCAATGCGAAATATTTAAGTCTCGTATCGCCTCTTTAGAAATTAAGAAATTAGAGGCAAAGGTGTTAGCGCGAATTTCAATCAAATTATTGTCCTTGCCATCATTCAGGAAGGATATATTAATCTTATCATTTGAGTCAAATATAGAATGTCCTAGCTCGTGTGCAAGAGTAAAGTTTTGACGAAAGATATCTTCATCATAATTTACAAGTATACATTTACCAGCTGTTGGGTGCTTGATAAAAAGACCAGAAATATTAGAGTTTGATAGACGCCGTCTAAAGATGTGAACACCAATATTTCTCAAGTCATAATAAATGTCTTGAATTATTGTATTTGGTCTATATCCTAAATGCTGTCTTAGAGATTTTGCGCCTTGTTCTCCATGGCCTTTAAAGAAAGTGCCGCTTGAAGTGAAACTAAAAGTTTTAGGAATAAAACCTAGTTCGTCCCATAAAAACTGCTCACCTTCACATAAAAAAAGAAATTCTTGTATTGTCCACCTATCTTCTTTAGAAAATGAACCACCGTGTTTCCGGTATAAAATATCAATCTCTTCAGATGCAGATAATTTTTGATTGCTTATAAAGAAAAGATAGTCCTGTTTGTAAAAATCGGAAAATATCAATATCTCATCTCCTGATGGTTCAACTATTCCCTTTTCATAACTATCAACAATAGACATTAAAATGCCTGTGCCTTCTTCAACTTCTTTAAGAGTAAGTTGAAGTTGTTCTCTACATCTTTTTAATTTAATTCCAAGAGATTTGAGGTCGAAGGACATTTTGCTGTGACGTTGAAAATAATAAAAATATATCTATGGCAAACGTAAGCTATTCTGCAATATGAATTATCACATTCATTAGGTCGAATCACCATAAACGTGCATTAAATAAGCTACTGAACACCTCACTTTTTGTAAGTGCAATCATCACGATCTGATTTTTGTCGAATAGGCAATTTGTACGCCATTTTGGTTTGGACTTGACAGCGAACACCTAAACAGCTTTCTTGCCTGTTTATGGATTGTATCGCTGAAGCCTCAAAGTTGGAAGCTTAAAGTTTGTTCATGAAGGCATTGCTTGATACTAAATTACTCTGTCGAATGATCTTTGAATTGCGACTCTGAAAGAAATTGCCACTTTTCACATCATTTGATCTTTCTTTTCTTTCTGGCAGAAATTGCGGTCCTTCTTTTCATTATTCTTCTTATTTCTTCAAGTTGTTGCTTGATGTCTGGCTCCTGTTTCTCTTCCTTTTGAATATATGTTATCTGTATTCTTTCATTTTCCTCTCTTGCAATTTCTTCCAAATCGAAAGGTTCAACATTCCAGTATCTTTTTATTGTTCTTATGGCTATGCCTTTACATCCATTTTCTGTTGACTGATTCTTGAAGAATTGCTCAATTTCTTTCTGTGTTACTTTTATAAAAGGTGCATTTCCTACAATATCTATACTTCTACCCGATAATGTAGGTAATGCACTTTTTCTTTTCTCTTCTTCTAAATATTCTCTTGCATCTCTTAGTTGAGTGATCGAATGATTGATCTTGTATGCAGATGTCATTCTTATTGATAATGCTTTCTGTTCTTTGGGAGATATTGTATTCGGTCTACAGTGGAAATATTTTATTCTGACCTTAGGCTTAAAGATTCCTTTCTCGATGCCATTATATATTCTGTTAAAGAAACGTGTCAGATCATTCATTGATGCCTCTGTTCCAGGAACTGTCTTGTTAAAATTCAGGTAGATGATATAGTTGAGGATATAATCAGGATCAACATCAGGATTTAGGTATATAAGGTTGTGTATGAGTTGCGCAAATATTGCTTCTTTCTTTCCTTTGGGTATCTGATAGTCATGGCCTATATAGATCTCACAATATTCAACAGGTTTCAGATCAAAGATCCTATTCTCAACGACAACCTCTGTCTTGAATTTAAGAGTATCATAGATTTCTGAGATAGGAATACGTTGATATTCAAAAGGTGCATTGCCTACATTATCGGAGGGAGGTATAGATATTGTAGGTAATGCACCTTTTGTGTTCTCTTTAAATTGTTTATTTCTTATAAACTCTTCTGGAATCTCAATGACTGATGAAGATTCAAAATAACAATGAGGATCGTAAGAAACATACCAGGCATTTGATTTGCTTTTTGTCTTTGGATCAAGGTTTAGATCTTTGAAAATATTCTTACAGATATATTCTCTGATTGAATCGAAGTTCAAAGCTGTGATCTCATTTTCAATTTTCGTTAGAATTGAAAGACCTGTTCCTGAACAAGAAAGACAGATCATGCTGATATATTCTTTGTATTCATTGATGAGTTTCATTTTATGGCTTACAGCGTCATCGATGTTGTCGATGTCGAAATACATATAACCGCTGAATTCTTTTATGCTGTCATCATTTCGATATGAAACTGTACAACATGGTGTGATGTATGGAAGATGTTGTTTTAAAGACTTCTTCTTTGAATTGCATTCAAGATCATTGGTATCAAGATTCCTGATCTGTTGAATGATTGGTTTGTTGTCTTTCCTGATTTCTTTTACAAGCGCTTCGATGGAGATCTTTTTGTCTGGTGTGCAATTCTTCGTGCCTTTTGTGAAGTAGCTGAACATTTTGTTTGAAATAGAGTTGCTGGAGATGTCTTTGAGAGAAACAAGCTTGGCAATTAAAACTGATCAATATTGTTTCAGCTTTCACATCTCATCTCTCAAATGACCGGCTACTTGCTGCATACAGATTCGATTGTAAAATTGAAAATGTATACGGCGAGAATAGAAGCAAAACAGATCAGGAAAAAAGAAGTGAAGATTTATTTCTTTGTTCCAGAAAAGATCAGATGATTTGTGGGAAATACTTGATGTGATGTGGAGCTGTCAATATTGACAGGAAGAAATATAAAATATATTGACTAATTATAGAAAGGTCCAGATGAACCTTTGTGATACAGTCTCATTTGAGGACTTCTGACTTAAAGTAAGCAGTTTATACTCGAACAAGATTTGGAGATGGCAGGCAAGCTCCAGATTGAGCCAGAATGCGAAATTGATTTTGTATTGAATCTTATTTTTAGGCTAAACTTTCATTAGTCAATTGTGACACCGATTTTATTTTAACGTGAATATGGTATTGTAAAGATGTGAGACAATTTCTGAATGGCTTTTTACTTACGTCAATTCCGCCACAGGTTCTTGATGAACACTTATTTTGGCGTTTTTGAGACTAAAGTTCTTCGGGCAAGCGGTTTTATGCTTGAAAATGATTTGGAAGCGAAATGCATGCGCCAGAATCTACCAGACATCAATCCTTGAGATAAGTGCGAATCTTTTCAATAAGTCGATCGTTCTTGTAGTCAATTTTTAAGAAATACCTTGATTACTGATAATTCTGAGAGTATACTTTGAATTATTGACTTCTAAAGTATGCTCTTTCATAATCATTGATCTAACTTTATTTGAAACGTCAAACGCAAATATTATTCCCTGATAAGTATCGGAGTATTCTAAATACGATAATAATTGCTGTAATGAAGATTCAATATTTAATTCTCCAGAAAACTTTTTGACCTCAAGAATTATTTTGTCTTTTCCACATTCAATAATAAAATCAGGTCTTAAATTGCCTTTTATTTTAACATCTTCCCTTATAATAGCACCATCATCTAAAAACGACTTTAAGTTTGCTTTTAAAAAGCCCATCAATTCAGATTCTAATGTGTGATCCTCTTTTAAATCTGTATAATCAATCTCCATAAGGAACATAGTGACAATATTAAATATCCCTGAAGCTGCTGTAAGTCCCTTCTCCTTTAACATATACAGTTCGCTTTTTGAATTTTCAATTTTGCTTTTTTGACGTTCAAATGCTACTCTTTCAATAATTTGATTTAACAACAAATGAACAAAGGAAGAGACACTTGTAAGAGCAATGAATGCTTCACTGTTATCGAAAAATAACTTATAGTCATGAGTTGATTTATTCCTCCATTCATTTCGATAATTTTTGAATAATTCTAAGACACGTTCTTTAAATATAGAATTGTCTTCTAAGTATTTTTCAATTTTATAAGGTGTCTCTTTGGTGACTTCTGATTGCGATTTATCAGCTAAGACATTATAGGCTTCTTTTAAAGCTCCTTCATAAGCCTGATTTGTCCTATATACAACATCATTGTAGTAATCGTTATCATTTTCTCCAAGACTATAATAGTATTCCGCTCTCTCTAAATGTAAAATAATGGAATCGAGAAATACTGACTTCTCTAGTTTAGCAATTTGTCCTATCTGATTTTTTATTAGTTCAATTGTATTCATTAGGTACTTACATTAACCGTGTGAATTTGATTATGAGAATTAGGAGGCTCAATTAAATTACATATTGATAATTAACAGGAAATTACAAATATTCAATAGTAAATGAAAATATTCAACCAGTTTTGAATAAATTCAAAGTATGGTGGTAATGCTAATGTTCCGCTAACAACGCCCTCATTATTTCCCGGTTCCATTTCTTCCTGCTACACTCGCTGTATAAAAACATCATTTTATGCAACAGACAAACGAAGAAGTACTGATTGGGTTCATCACAGCAAACCCAGATTCAACCAAAGCAGCCATCAGTGAAGGCACTGACCTGAAAGGCCTACCGCTATTCAACCTCCTGAAGAAATTGGAGAAGCAAGGTTCTATCACGGTAGAAGGTGGCGGCGCGGATGCTACCTATTCTATCAATGAAAATGATGGTGAAGAAGAACAAGATGTAACGGACGAAGAAGAGGAACAAGAAGGTGACGGAGAATTGGAAGGTGACGAAGATGGGGTAGAAGCCAACGATGACGATGAGGCGACCACAAATGAAGAAGACAACGGACCTGTGAAGGATAAGAAGACTACTGTAAAGTCTTCGGCTCGTGACAACTCAAAATTTAAGTTCAACGGCGAAGAGTATGGCAAGGGGCCACTTGTAAGGGCCGTGGTTGCCAAGTATGTTGAAGAAAACCCAAGCACAACATACAAACAATTGAAGGAAGTATTTGCTGATGACCTTCTGAAACGGTTTGGTATATTTCAGGATGAAGCGACTGCACGAGAAATATCAGGTAAACGTGATCGTTACTTCCTCAAAGAAACACAGGTCATCAAGCTCAAGGATAAGAAGATCGCTGTATGTAACCAGTTCACGGCTGCCAACATCCAGCCATTTCTCAAGGTAGCGAAGGCACTTGGGTTTAAGATTAAGTAGAAAGTTGATGATTTGAGTTGGTGAAGCGGATATCGAGAGGTGTCCGCTTTTTTCGTTTGTAAGGTTCAGAAGAACCTCACTTACAATTCTCAATAGGAAGACAATAATAATTATAGACTGGCATTTATACTTAAAGCATAAAATAACTCACTAGGAAGGGCCTAATGCAGCCGTTTGACAGTTTCTCAAGCTATCAAAGACCAATGATCATTCAAGTGGTCTATAAAAACGGTCTACAAAATTAGTCACGATCGAAGTAATCATATTTGGCGGAGAGGTATAACTGATGAAAAATTCGATCACATCGTTGATTTGGGAAAAAATTCCCAAACGTCATTTATGACCATTTTCTTAATTGTTGTAGCGCTTGCAACCCAGTTCTAAGTTTCTGTCAGTAATCTTTAAACTCAGAAGTGTCATTGTAGTATTTCATTTGTGGTGTCAATATTGACACGTGAATATTTCTTAATGCGTTATCGTTTGGCAGCTGAATTGCAGCATTTTTATCTCATAAGAACTCTTATCATCACCTGCATATTCTTTATTTATTACCCCATAAATTAATTTCTTAAAAAGTTGTTAATGCACTCTTGCATATTTCAAACGACATTACTATGTTTGCGCTACTATCTATAAACCCCTTGTAATGAGAGCGTTTACACTGCTTTTTTGTTTTTATTTATTTGTTCCGGTATTTTCCTTTGCACAAGAGGAAAATGGACAAATTATAACACAAGGCACTCATTATCTTGATCTGAAAATAAAGGCTGTTGATAAGTACAATGCCCGCCTTGAAAAGCAACAGCAGAAGCTCATAAACAAACTTAAAAGAAAAGAACAGAAACTCGCTACTAAATTAAAAAGCACTGATTCTGTAGCATACTCCCGTTATAAACAACAAAATCTCTCTTACGATTCCATCGGGCATTTAATGAATGCTGATAGTGCTACTATGGCTGCACGAACCAAATCAGCCAAGAACCCTATTACAGACAGCCTGAAAGGTGTTGAAGCTTTTGTGCAAAGTAAAAGTGGCAATTCACCTCAAATGCAAGGATATACTTCTGAACTCACCAAACAGCAGACGGAGTTGAACTATCACACCTATATCAACAGCCTGATCACGCAGCGTACCAATAGCCTGAAGAGCATTGCAGCGCAAGGGGATGTACCGGGATTTACAGGAATAGAGAAACAGGTGTTTTATGGTAAGGCGAAGATGAATGTCTATAAAGACATGGAGGAAGACCCATCCAAGGCTGAAGATAAAGCGCTTGAATACCTGGAAGGCTCTGAAGGGTTTGACCAGGCCATGAAAGGGCAAGCGGGTGGTGCAGGTGGCATGACGGCTGGCGCTTCATCTGCAAGCGATCTGGAAAAGATGGGATACCAGACCAAGAGCCAGCTGCAAAATAGCCTGCAGCAGAAGTTTGGCGGAAATATGGGAGCTATAACCCAACAGGTAAGCTCGCAGATATCCCAGTTCCAGGACAAGCTGAATAGAGTGCAAAGCTCTATTAATGATGCAAAGCAGACCAAGCAATCTCTACAACAGCTCAAGAATACCAGCAAACCCTCTTTTAAAATAAACCCTGAACGAGGAAAACCATTTTGGAAACGTTTAGAAAAACAATACAACTGGCAAACAACCCGTGCCACAGCAGATGGCCAGCCGGCCATGCTGGAAGCATCTGCTATGGTAGGTTTTAAACAAACACCTAAATTGGTTTACGGGCTGGGTGTTGCCTCTGCAATGGGTTTAGGGCAAAGCTGGAGTAATGTACAGTTTTCGTTTCAGGGAGTGGGGCTGCGAAGTTATACAACCTGGCAATGGCAGTATGGGGTAGGTACCTATGTAGGTTATGAGCGTATGTATAAGCAAGCTGTATTTATAAAGCAGCCTGAAAATGTAGCAACCGACATTACGCCATCAGCACACAATACAACTACCTATAGCGAAAGTGTATTGGTCGGGCTTACAAAAAGCTATAAGATCAATTCAAAATACAATGGGGCCATACAACTGCTATACGATATATGGTGGCAGCAAAAAGGGCTGAGCAGCCCATTTTTAATACGATTTTCAACGATAACAAAATAGGTATAGTAAATAAATACAGAGGTATGAAGCAAAGAAAATTCTTTCAAATTATTGCAGGGTTATTACTAATTAGTAATAGTTCTCTGGGGCAATTAGCTGGTATGGATGTTTCAGCAGCGTCCGAAACGCTACCTGGCGCTTCTTCGCAAGGAACGGCCAATAGTAATTATGACGTAGATCTATATACAGGCATTGCCAGTATAAGTATTCCGATCTACAATTATTCTGTAGATGATTTAAATCTGGGGGTATCTTTAAATTATAATACAAAGGGGATCAAAGTTGATCAGACCGCATCGTCTGTAGGCCTGGGATGGAATTTAAATGCATGTAGTTATATTGAAAGAGATGTAAGAGGGGTTGAAGATGAAATTTTCATACCTGCATCTTTTGCTACAACAGATGCTTCGGAGTCCTATTCCGGGACATGGGTTAATGCAACCGGTTTAAAAGACAATCAGACAGATGTTTTTACCTTAAATCTTGCAGGAAGAGCAATCCAATTCCAAATTGTTAATTTTGGTACATCAACGGGTTTTGTCACAACTACATCGCCCGCGAATGGAATAACAGCTCAATGGGTATATAATGGTGCTGTATCATCTAATTTCCCCACAACCGTTGGCTCTAGTCAAAGCGATTACATCACTTTTAAGGTTACGGATGAAAAAGGAAATGTATTTTATTTTAACCAGGTTGATATTCAAAATAAAAATTTCAATGGGTTTTCATATTATGCCCCTACCAAATGGTATTGTACTCAAATAGTTACCTATACCGGTAAAACAATTAATTATACTTATAGTAGTTTCCCAATAACATTCCCTTATTATCAAAATCAAACTGTGAATGAATATGCTGGAGTGCCAACCGCACAAATCGCCAGCTATATACCGGGTTTTCCTGTTAATGACAACAGCATTGTTGAGGAAACTGTTAATTGGACCGGTTACATGTCGCATATAAAAGCCATAACTTATCCCAATAATTTGAATATTAATTTCAATAACATCCAACAGCAACCATATAACCGGATAGATGTACCAGGCCAGTTTACAGTCAATTCAATAAGTATAAATAATAAATACGATAATTTTTGTAGTAATACGATAACATATTTATTCGATTACGCTTATTTCAATACGCCAATAGGGACATTAACTTCCCCTACAGCGATGTCAATAATGTCAATGTACCCCATTTTAAATAATGCAGAGCTCAATTATGCCGACCCGACAATAAGCAATCTGGTAAATAATATGATGTCAAATGGCTATACGTACTCTCAAGCTAACAATACGCTAAGTTTAGATACCAGATTAAAATTGAAAGGGATCAGAAGGCAAGGTACTGACGGTACAGCAACGGATCAGTATTATACTTTTACTTATAACACTACATCACTTCCTCCTCGATTATCGAACGGTACTGATTATTTTGGATATTACAATAATGGATCTACAACACCTCTGATGGTTGGTAGTGTTCCGCATTATTTCAACATTCCATATCATAATGTTCTTGATCTTTTTTATAATGCAACTTGGAATTTCACTCCTACTAATATTAGTTATGGTACAGATCGAACACCAAATATAAATTATTTGCCCGCGTCAGTATTAACTTCTATGACTAATGGAATGGGAGGCACGACCACCTTTAGTTATAAAGCCCATTCTATAAGTGCAGCCTATCCGGTTAACAGTGACAATTTTCATCCTTATACAGGGAATAATCCTTATGACGGGCTGTGTATAGATAAAATAGTGCAGAGCGATGGCTACAGTGCAAGTAATACGATAACCAAGAGTTACAATTTTACTAATGGTGTCTGGTTTGGTTTGGGGGCATATTTTTGGTACCCTACAGTGTTTGATGCACAACCCTGCACTGTAAATATATTGGGACCAAATTCGCATACTGCATGTTGTCCGGTTAGTAATCCCGTAATTGATGAGTTAGTTTACACTAATAATTTTTTAACTCCATTGGCATCTTATAGAAATTCTAACCATGGATATACAAACGCTTCTGTAACCTCATCTGGTTTCAATAACGAAAAACTTTCTGAAACAGATTATACATACTGGAACATAGGCCCACAATATGTTTATAATCTTGGACCACAAGCTGCCTTACCAACAGGCAATGGAGTACCTCTCCTAAGCGGAGACAATAGCGAAGTGTATGCACATAACATTCCAAACTGTTTAGCAACCTCACAGTTAGGTCTTGTTAGAAATATAAAATTTTATCAAGCAAATAATACTATACCCTCATCAGAAAAGCAATATTCATATGCTAATTGTGGGCATATGTATAATCAGGGTGGTGGTGGCCTTACTATTTTTACGTACAGGCTTAGAAGTACGCAAACACCAACTATTGGATATTATGATCCAAATGATGTGTATAACACTTCAAGTATAACTGGATTTAATCCTGGGCAGAGGTATTATTACAGTAAAAATTATTTGAATAATTCTTATGGCTTTTTCGATGGCGAGGCATATTATGTAAGCCAGGTCAATGATATAATGTATTCAGGCGCTAATAGCCTTACCAAAACAATAAATTATACATACGATACCCATTTGAATATACTAAACGAAACATGGACAGATAGCAAAGGGGACAATTATAAAAAGGAATATGATTATACCTATAATTATTTTACAAACGGCCTGCCTACCAACTCTTACGGCGTAATTCAACATTTGCTAACGACCAAATTTTGGAAATTACAAACCAGTAACGGCGACGTTGTTTTGAATTATAACTCTAAAAATATAGTTCCATCAGGTAATTTTGTTACGTTCCCATCTGTATTCGCATCCAAAACAACAACCCCAATTCAACCATCTGCACTTGCTGATTATCCTGCTGTGGTTTCTGGAATCCCCGGAGGAGTTAACTTTTTCAAGCTACAAGAAAATCAGGTTTATGATGATCATGGGAATGTATTGCAAACACGGTATAATGACATGGAGAAGTATTCCAGTGCCATTTATGACACACGCATTGGAGAAAAAATAGCAACTGCTACAAACGCAAAATATACTGACATCGCGTACACTAGCTTTGAAGGCCCTTTTACACAAACTGGTGACTATAATAACGGTAACTGGCATTTTGATAACACAAGTGTAAAAAATATTACATCTGGACCTCATCAACCCTTGACAGGCCAATATTATCTCGAGCTAGACGGAAGCTCGCCATATGCGCATCTATATACTTCCTTTCCTTTAACCACAAACAAATCATACAGGTTGTCATTTTGGGCCTTCGGTGGTGTGGCCCCTAATGTGACCTCAAGTGGTGGCTCCGTTACATTAACACGTCAGTATAGTGAATATTTGGGGTGGACATTATATACTGCAGACATTATTGGGAATGGCAGTAATGGCGTTGCTATAACTGGAAATGCTGGAACTATATATTACCTCGATGAATTGAGGTTGTCTCCTTCCGATGCAACATTTACTACTTATACTTACCAGCCAATGTTAGGTATAAGCAGCAAGTGCGATGATAGGAATAATATTACGTTTTACGAATATGATAAACAAGGAAGACAGTATTTGGTACGTGACATAGACGGAAATATTAAGACATTGGTAAAAACGGCCCTTCAGGACGCTGATAATTAAACTCATTCAAAAATAAATACATGAAAAAGATATTCATTCTGGCCTTGTTATTTGGCTTCGTCCACAAAGCTATTTCACAAAATACACCTGTGGCAAATGCTTCTGCCACAGGGTATCCTATAACGGTCTCTACCCCCGCAAATTTTACGCCTGTTTACAATAATAATTATTTATATAACTACGTCAGGACATTTAGACCACAATCGCCTGTTTTTAGTACAAATGACGCACAATTTCAATTTCAAACCTACAATAGCAGTTTAAAAACTGTCTATTTAAATGGATTTGGTCAAGGGATAGAGACTATCTACAGGCAACCTGTGGGCGATATTATTGCCGCCAGTAATAATGTGATGTCGGCTACCAAAACTAAATTTCTTCCATTTGTTTCGTCAGGAGAAAATAAATTTCAGCTTAATCCCTTCCAAAACCAAAGTAGTTTTTATAGTTCTTTATACCCAAATGAAGGTGGCGTAAACTATACACAGTCCATAGCTTCATTCCCGGTATTAAGTGGCAATTCCTATCCCACACCAATAATAAGCAATTACAGTGCTGGTAAAGCTTTTGGTAAGCAGCTATATTCAAATAATGCAATTACCCAAACAACAACAGAAATAGTTGACACCTATAGTCCGTCGTATAATCCACTTTATAATATTTATAGGTTTACGTTAGATCAGAATAATTTACCCATGCTTTATTACACCTATCCGGCAGATAAGTTGACCAGTAAGCATGAGGTTGGTCAGGAGGGTGAAGAAAGTTATTCTATCTATGACATGGATGACAAATTGATTTGTAAAATTCAGAATGCAGGTACTGCTTCTAATAACTCAAACTGGCTTACTACCTATTATGTGTATAATGATTTTGGACAAATGGTATATGTAATACCTCCCAAAGCGTACACACAAATTATAGCCAATATGAATGGTATCTATCCACAATCTATAAGCTCGGCTATAATAAGTGGTCTTTGTTATACTTATGTTTATGATGCCAATGGGCATATAATACAAAGGCAAATTCCAGGGGAAAGTCAACCTGAGGTGATAGTGTACGATAAACTTCAAAGGCCTGTACTATTTCAATCACCATTATTAGGGCAATATGGCAACTGGAAGTTTATAATATATGATAATAAAGACAGACCGGTAATGACGGGAATCACAACAAGCCCTAATAATCAAGCCGCCTGGCAAACCGCAATAGCTAGTAACAACTATGTATCGGCTACAATACTTGACTATTTGATAAATGGCTACAATGGACCCTTAACTGTACATGACCCTTTTTACCCACCTGTTATTCCTTATAGCCACATACTCACTTATAATTACTATGATAATTATAATGGCGACCCCATGATACAGAATAATGCAACATTTGATGGTAGTTACTACAGTAACTATTCTGGAACTGCTATAACTCCCAGCGCTAACTATAACACAAAGGGATTATTAACGGCTACAAAAGTTTATACAGATGCTAGTGCCCCTAACCAATGGGCTACTATTATTAATATATATGATCAGGCAGGGCATGTAATACAAACTAAAACACAAGATGCATTTACCCCCTCCGGACAGTGGGATACACATACCTTACAGTACAATTTTGCCGGAAACGTTGTTCGGGATATTCTTCAGCACAATGGCACAGTTAATAGTCATAAGTCAAGCACTCTTGTTGTAAAACAATTTAATTATGATCCTTCAAATGGTGGAAGGCTAACCAGTGAATACCAGCAATTAGATAACGGTGATTTAAGACTGATCAACTCCTATATATATGACAATTTGGGTAAGGTAATTCAGAAATCAATTGGTGGAGTAGAAAACCAGTCCTATATATATAACATAAGGGGACAATTAACTGGAATAAATCCAACTTATGCACAACCCACACCTGCTGGCCTGCCAGATGTAACATTTGGCTGCAACCTTAACTATGATTATGGTTTTTCCGTACCAAGATTTGATGGTAAACTATCCGGTATGACCTGGCGTGGCGCCGGCACAGGAGCGCCGTTGCGTGCGTATGGGTATAATTATGATAACGCGGGCCGCCTTACAGCTGCAGACTTTAGAGAGTTAACTACCCCTGGGGGACAAGTATGGTCGGCCGGTAACAGTGATTTTTCAATGTCTAATGTTACTTACGATGCGAACGGGAATATTTCGAGCATGAACCAAATGGGGAATACCCCAACAGGCCCGGTGCCTATTGATGAATTGACATATAACTATATACCCAATACCAATCAGCTTCAATCTGTAAGCGATCAAATATCTACTAATTATAATTTAGGAGACTTTGTTGATGGTAACACCAGTTCTACAGATTACAGTTATGACGCAGATGGGAACTTGAGTGCAGATCTGAATAAGGGCATACAAAATATTACATATAATTACCAGGATCTGCCCACTTCTGTAACGGTTAATAATTCCCAGACACAAAATAGCATACAGGCTATGCAAGGCAGCATACAGAATATATATGATGCAAATGGGAGATTGATCGAAAAGACAATAAATCAAAACGGTACTACTGATGTTTACCAGTACTGCGGCAACTTTGTTTATAAGAACCAAGACCTGCAGTATGAACTGACTGAGGAAGGAAGATGCAGGTGGCTAACAGATTCATTATTTTTTAAGTATGAGTATTTTGTAAGAGACCATTTGGGCAATGTAAGAACAGTGCTCACATCTGACGCTTATAATGGTAATGTTGTAAATAATGCACAGCTTGGTGTAGCGGTATCGCAATATTCTGCAACCTATGAAGTGGCAGCGGCAAATGTGGAGAATGCTTATTTTAATAATGTAACCAGTTTAGCTGTAGATAACCCTGAACCAACAACGGGCGACCTGAAAGCTGCGTTGTTGAATGGCGGAGAGACGGGCAGGCAAATAGGAACATCAATTATGCTGCATGTAATGGCTGGCGATAAGTTTGATGTAAGCGCCTTAACGTATTGGGCCGATACTGCTGTAGAGCGGACGTACGTAAATGCTCCCCAAATGATATCCTCACTTATTACTACACTGGCTGGTGGCGCAGGGGGTACTGGTGTGGCTGAAGGTAGTAATGCCGCATATATTTCAAATATGCAAGGCACATTGGGTAAAAATGCAACGGCTTACCAGTCGCTGCAAGACCAGGCCAGCACACCCAATGTACCACATGCTTATATTAATTACCTGGTTTTTGATGAAAATATGAATTTTATACCCAGCCAAAGCGGCGCGGTACAAATAGGGGCTACACCTAGTATTTGGCAACAAATACAAACCGCATCGCCTGTTGCTGTGCAGCAAAATGGGTATGCCGTTATTTATTTAAGCAATGCACAAGTAACAAATGTATTTGCAAACAACTTTAATATTACCATGTACAGGGGAAGGTTGCTTGAAGAACAGCATTATTATCCTTTTGGCCTTGCCGTAAAAGACGGTGGGCAGAACAATACCCCCTTGCCTAATAAATTTTTATTTGAAACAAACGAGGCACATGATGAACTTGGGATGAACCTTTATGACTTTAATGCAAGGCAATACGATGCGCAGATAGGACGGTTTTCCAGCCTGGACCCGATGGCTGACGGCATGGGACAGGAATCTTTATCACCATATCATTTTTGCCGCAATGATCCTGCAAACCATACAGATCCTTTTGGTCTTGGGGATGCCCCTGCAACGGCAACTGCAACAGGTGGTGGTTCAGATGCTCAGCAGTTAACGCTTTCAGACCTTGCTGCTATGATAGGCAGTACAAGTAATGGCGACGGTTATTATGGTACTATTACCATTCCTGGTTTTGGATATACTTCATTTACAACGATCACTGCAACTGCATCTATTTCTGCAGGTCCAGTATTCTCATTAAGTACGAGTATAACTACTGTTACAGTAGGAACAACAATATCAATGGAAATAGCTACAAGTCCCGTCCAAACAATGACTGTAAATGAAACAACTCAATCAGCATCAACAATAACATCGCCGGTCCCTATTGCAGCTTCAAATCCATCAATAGGGGATTTTATGACAGCAACCACCGGAATTACATTTGCGGCTACAGCGAATCAGGTTATGATAGCAGCTAGTTCGGTTTCTAGTCAATCTGTCGCAAGAAGTATAAGTTCCCAAGGCTTAACATTTATTAAGTCTTATGAACGAGGACCTAACGGAGGTGTTGCTTTAACTTCATATGATGCACATGATGGAAAGCAGACAATTGGCTGGGGACACGTTATAAAAAGCAACGAAAATTTTGGTAATGGAATCACCGACCGGCAAGCAGATGATATACTAATGAATGATTTAAAATCGGCTGAAAATATTATTAATCGTTTATCTCGTGTACCTTTATCTCAAAATCAATTTGATGCATTAACAAGCTATGTTTTTAATACCGGCTCATTTAAAGGTACAAGATTATTGAAGAATCTTAATAGGGGTAACTATGCTGGTGCAGTAAGTGAAATGGATATAAATACATCAAACGGTATGTTCATGCAAGGTTTAGAGGATCGAAGAGATGCTGAACATGCTATATGGAACCTAGGAATTTATAAAAACCATAGATAAATAAAAAAAAATGAAAAAGACAATTTGGTTTTGCTTGTTAATGATTTCGCTATCATCTTTCAAAAAAGATGATAGCCAACACTACGTTTTAGTAAAAATAGCCCACAAGCAAATGGGGCATAAAAATGTAAAAGTAGCGGTCGTTAATATTGAAGATGTTAAAAGATTGAACGAACCTTTAAAAGCATTAGCGGCTTTCTATAGTTGCTTGGCAGGAAGTAATTGTGATGACGGGAAATGTGAGTTGACAACTGCATTGTTTAATAGTGCTCAAGGTTCAGTAAGTCAAAAGAATTCAATTAGTAAATGGTTTTCTAATAATGTTACTGCAAAAAAGGTGTTGGCTCAGAACTGTTTTGTGTCATCGTCAAGTTCCTCAAGTTTTGCAGATTATGCATTGCTCGAGTTTTTAGTAAGTGCCGACACTGTTAAGATAAATTATGCTGTCAATGAATATGACCACGGAAAAAGTTCTTTAAATAAGGGACAGGATTTAGCTATTATTAAATCGAATCAAGTGTTAATGATCAAGCAAAATATTTGGAAAAAATAGCAATTCCCGTCAGGTGATGTTCTTATAGATATTGCGTCCAGATGTGTTTAATGAGTTTTAACTAGCACAAGAAAAAACGGTAACTGCATTTGTATTTTATCAAAATATTGAATTTAGAGTTTAATTAATGAATGATATAACCTGGCGACTATTGTTGCCAGGTTTGTTTTTAGTTGCAAGGCTATTTGTCTTCATATGTGATGAACGACTACCCCAAATCCTATTGCAAATTCAAACTAAAATACCAAACAGGAGGCTTGCCATTATTGGGCCATGCCACATCAACCCGTAAAGGATAACCTGCAAGGCTTTTGGGAGTTGGGTATTAATCCTGAAACAAATGTTATTTATCATTTTAACTTTACGCATCCATGAAGTTTGAAATAGAATATACGGGCGTTGCCGAAGATAGGCAATTGATTTATCGTGCTGAAGAACATTCTTTTGATACAGAACCTGTAGAAAATGATATTAATTTTGATATTGTTTTGAATAAGCTAAATCTCACAACTATTGATGATAACAAAGTAGTTCAGGTTTGGGGGGGGTGCGGTTTAACCGCTTGGATGAAATCCAATTGTGAAGTTCCTAAAAGTCGAAAAGGAGTATTAAAAGTTGTCGATGATTTAGAAATTGGAGTTGGCTCTTACCGAGTAAATAGAGAAGAATTACCTGTACATGTCAATATTCAAACAGGTTGGGTATGTATTGGAAATCCGGTAAAGCTGGGTAACACAGTTGAATTTATTAATAATTGCATTGCGGTTATAGATGATGATAATGAGTTTGTAGCACTTTGGTTAAAACCACAATCTTTACCACAGTTATAAGTTTTCTGTATGCATATATCGATGAAGCCAAGTTGCAGCACTCCAATCATCCAGTTTAACAACTAGTGTAACAGGGACAGTGATATTGCCGGGGGAGGCGCCCTCAAGTGTAATGGAAATAGCTGCAAATCCATCTCTAGGCATGACTGTAAATGAAACGAACCAGTCGGTATCTACCATAGCCCCACCAACACCTGTTGCCGCATCAAATCCGTCAATTGGAGATTTTATGGCAGCAACTATTGGGATAACGACTACAATGGTTGCAAACCAAGTAGCGGCTGCTGTAAGTCAAATCTCACATTCAGCTGCGATCGTAGGTGGATTAATGACCAGCCCTGCCTATTACAGAAATGTTGCTAAATCAGCAGGTAATATGTTAGCACATACGGACGTTCTAACGCTTGCTGCGCCAGGAGGAGGGGCGATACCCGGGATTCTTGGAGATATTGCACCAGCTGAAGAGAATGTATCTTCTGTTCTTTCAGTAAGTGATTTTAATAGAATTGAAAATGCAGCAACGCGAATTAATAAACCTATAACTGTTGTTGGTAGTCGGGCGAGTGGGACGGCAAATGCTTATTCAGATTGGGATTACGTAATAGAAGGGCTGACTAACAGCGATTGGAAGAAAATTAAAAACTCATTGCCAGGTTCAAAATCTGTAATAAATAATACGCCGCGTAATATTGATATATTTACAACTCCGGTAAACCCTGATTTGCCAAGTATTACAATTCACCCACGTTAATCTCTATTATATGAATTTAGCAGATGAGATATTGATAAATAAACACGGTCAAGATTTAATTGATTGTAACGAATTAGTTGAGAAATTTGATTTATTAGATTTTTCAAAGAAAAGAATTTTCTTAAATGATCTTCTTTATTTGATAAAACAATCAAAAGCTAAAGACGATGATATAGAATTGGCAATTTTAGAGAGCAAATTGAAACCAACATACACCCCATGTATCCTTTTGCGAAAAGGCGTTGCAAATCATCACTTGCAAAAAATTATCGAATTGCCAGAGGCTGAAATGGATAAAGCTTTTTTACTATTGTTGAGCCTTTTTAAGATCGCTTACAGAAGGAGATTTGCAAACGAAAAAAATGCTCCAAATAAATGGTGGTATTGGGATTTATCTGATGCAAGCACTATTGATAAAATAATAAAAATGCATTGAATAATAAATATGAGGGAATGACAGTAAATGAAAGACTTTATGTAAGTGGCGTAATGGATAAGTTTGACAAAGCCGTTGCAGTAAAAGATACAAAAATGGTTGTTTCTTTACTCAAAGAAGTTGAACTAACTGAGGATTCAATTGATCCAATTTTAGAACAGTTAGGATTGAAAAAAGAATAAGTTATTGTAGTGCTTGGAGAATTTTAAATTTCACGTAGTTGAACTTTATTAGGGTTTATGGAGGATTTTCTAAAATCGAATGGTTTTAAATTGATTGATGCTGCTAATTCAGAGTTTTTTGGAGACTATTATGAGACGTTTTCCAATGACGCATATGAATTGCGGTTTATCAGCGACAGATCCTTTAAATCGATAGGTGTAAAAAGTATTGAGGAAAATGATAATTGGTATGATTTAGCCTTGATAAAAGCCTTATTATATAATGAAAAAGAGCTTAGTCATGTTGCAACTTTTGATGTATATAACAAATTCCTGGAAGACGAGCTAAGTAAGATTAGCAACTTGTTCAGTCTTGAAAATTATCCTGATACAAAAAGGAAACTGGATGAGCTGGGTAATGAACGAGCAAGGCAAATGTTTCCCAATTTAAAACAATTTTGACGCATTGGCTATTCTTGCCTAAGATGCTACGAAATGATTTTAGAAGGAGATTAAGTAAGTAATAATACGATCTGGCGACAATAGTCGCCAGATTTTTTTAGCCGCAAAGCTATTATGTATTCAAATTTCAAATGTGGTGATCAATAATTACCACTCCTATTGCAAGTTTAAACTGAAGTACCACACCGGAGATTTGCCATTATTGGGCCATGCAACATCTACCCTTAATGGGTAGCCCGCTAAGCTGGTACGGACGCTTAATCCATAAGAAAGCAGCCAGTTTTTATTATGGGTAGTATTCCATGTTTCTTTTGCAGTTGCGGCATCGCTGAATAGACCTAATTGTAAATTGTTTATGGCCGTCAATGGTGCCTCAATCGGTATTAACGTTTTAAAGATGGGAAAGTAGAGATCAGCATTCAACAGTAAAAATTCATTGCCATACAGTGTATTCTGGTAATATCCCCTGAATGGTGTCACCAGTGTTTGAAAAGCATACGGTGCATTCTGTGCAAAGTGTACAGCGCTATCAACACGGGGAGTAACATTATTATCTACCCCGCCCAGGTTGTAAAGTATCTTTTGCTGCCCGGCACTATAGCCTGCATGTACTTGAGTTACTAAAGTAATGTACTTATATAGTGGCTGGTGATAAGCAACATCTATTGTACTGCCAAACAGTGCAGGTCCTTCCTGGCTAAACCCTTTAAAGCCATCCACTATTGCTTTTACATATACCCCCTTGAACAGGAAGGGCAGTGTAGGGTGCAGTTTATTCATGGTATAGCTCACTGTAGTAATAGACCAGTTGCTGAGATAAGGAGCAAAATCAAGACTGCGCTTATCTGTAGCCAGGAATATGGTTGCATCTTGTCGTACAGCAGTCTCTAACCCAAATGCACAATCATAATTTACAGGGTCTTTAAAGAACAACTCATAATAATGGGTCTTTACTTTGGCTGTATTAGGATAAGTGTTGCCATTCTCATCTACCCAGTTCCTATTTGGGTCAGGCTGCAAGGTCTCCACATCACGGAAGTAAGACAAGCCCCAATCCACTTTTTTAGTGGTATTCTCATACTTCACAAAAAACAGACTGCCATCAGTAGCAGAGGGTATCCTATAGGCAACTGTAAAATGATGGTTCTCCAAAACATCGGTAAACCCACCTTGAGCCATAGCTCCCAGCTCTGGGAACTTAAACTCACCCTGGTTGCTCTGATAGGGCTGGTAACGGTTGATGAAATAATCGTTATTTACCTGCGCAGTAAAGTAAGCGCTGTGCAATTGTAAAATATAAGCCCCAGTCTTCTTAGGATCATAAATAACTGAATTATTAGAACTGTCCTTTATTGCAGCAGCTTTCTTTTTCTTGGGTTTAGGTTTCAGCACCTGCTCCAGGAAGGTATGTGTTGTGTCTCTAGCCTTGTTGAGTATAGAATCTTCCTTAGCCTGCCTCAAAGCCCTTTTGCGATAATCCAACAGCCACGGACTTGTAGTATCGCCCTTAGTAATTGTTGTTCTTCCTATCCAATTCTTGATCGGTTCTTCAGTAACAGACACACTGTCTTTACCCGCCTTATAAAAAGCGATCTGCCCAGGGCCAGAC
>JABDEZ010000041.1 GCA_013286835.1 Bacteroidota bacterium | reverse complement strand
CCGGTATGCGGCAACAAAAATCCGGTACCGTCGTTAACGTTTCTTCCGTAGGTGGAAGGATTACCTTCCCATTTTCCTCGCTTTATCATGCCACTAAATTTGCCGTTGAAGGGTTGACAGAATCTATGCAATACGAATTGAATCCACTTGGAATACGCTTAAAAATAGTTGAGCCGGGGGGCTATAAGACCGAGTTTTCCAGGCGTTCGATGACACTTTTCAATACGGATGGCTTTCATGAATATCAACCTGCATTTAATAAATTTGTAGATATGATAGACCATTGGCCAATGTCTGAAAATATTGGAGAAGTAGCCAACGCCATTTATGAAGCAGCAACCGACGATACTGCAAAATTGCGTTATCCTGTAGGTCATGATGCTGAGCAATTGATACAGGCCCGCCAGCAAATGAATGATATGGATTTTAAAAAAATGATGACAGCCCAAATGGGCATTTAAAAAACCCACGGCTGCCGAATACAGGCAGCCGTGGGTTTTTATGGTAACTTTATAACAATTAAAAACATGCCGGATAAATACATCGATCTTCAATCGATCAACGACTTGCACAAGCTGGTGAAATACACGCCGCCCAGGCATCCCCTGGTAAGTGTGATAGACCATGTCGACTTTTATGCAAAGCGCCCTTGGGAGGATGTTTTTTACCGTTTTGGCTTTTATACCATTTCCTGCAAAAAATTCGAGGGGCTGTTAAAATACGGCAAAGGATATTACGACTTTAATGAAGGTTCCCTAATGTTCACCGCGCCCGGACAAGTGATAGCACCGGGCCCGGATGTTACAGTTGATGAAGGTTGGGCGCTGTTCATTCATCCTGATCTGATCCATGGTACGGATTTGGATAACAAGATACACCAGTATTCCTTTTTTAATTATGAGGTCAACGAAGCTCTGCATATTTCCGAAGAGGAAAAACTGACCATTAAAGATTGTGTGGCAAAGATTGAAAAGGAGTATTCGCAAAATATAGATAAACATTCACAAGGCCTCATTGTCAGTAACATCGAACTCTTACTGAATTATTGCAGCCGTTTTTACGACAGGCAATTTTATACCAGGGCTAAAGTTAACTCAGATGTCGTGCAACAATTTGAAAAATTATTAAAAGATTACTTTTCACATGATACCCTGATTGAAGCAGGTCTTCCCAATGTTAAATATTTTGCTTCCAGGCTCAATTTGTCGCCTAACTATCTATCCGACCTGTTAAACAAATTTACGGGCAAAACCACTCAGGAACATATCCACCTGGAACTGGTAAGCAAAGCTAAATCGTTGTTGTGGGGTACGAATAATTCGATCAGCGAGATCGCATACAGGCTTGGCTTTGAGCACCCTTCCCATTTTACAAAAATCTTCAAATCGAAGACGGGAAAGTCGCCCAGCGAGTACAGACATTTGAATTAAATGCGAATTAATTCTTCAGTTGAAAATGTTATAATGGACTTTACAGGAAGAACTGAATTTTTTGTTTACTATAGGTTGTAAATTACATTCATGCAAATGCAGCAGCAGATTAATCATCTATAAAAGAGCTCGTATTTTTGTTTTCAGCCAATTATCATCAATGTGTTTCTACCTGTCAAGCCATTGTTTAAGGAAATGCGCTTTTTCCTTACTGACCACAATCCCATTTTCCAGTTCTGTAGTAAGGTATACCTTAAGTTTACCACCAAAATAGTTATGAACGGACTTAATTGCGCTGAAGGAAGCAATGTATTGCCGGTTCAGCCGGAAGAAAAGATAAGGGTCGATCAGGTTCTCCAGCTCGTCCAGGGTATGATCCAGCATATACCGTTTTTGTTTGATCGTATATAAAAATGCAAGCTTATCTTCAAAACAAAACCACGCGATCTCCCGCGTTTCAACAGGGATATACTTATCGCCAATACGGATCAGGAACCTGTTTTTAAAAGCGGGCCTGGCATCTGCGCCTTTTGTCTGATTAAGCAGCGATTCCATAATCTCCCGCAAATTTCCCGGCGATTGACTGATAAAGCGATATTTGTTCAGTGCCTGCGCCAATAGCAGGGGTTCTACCGGCTTTAACAGGTAATCGATACTGTTCACTTTAAATGCCCGTATAGCATATTCGTCATAAGCAGTGGTAAAGATGATGGGCACTCTGACCTCTACCTTTTCAAATATTTCAAAGGACTGACCGTCCGCCAGCATGATGTCCATAAAGATCAGGTCAGGGTGCGGAAAACCTTTTAGCCACTGCACCGCGTCTTCTATACTGTCCAAAACGGCAATGACCTGGATGGTCGGATCATGGCCTTCTAATAATTGCTGTAACCTGCGCGCCGCAAGCGCTTCGTCTTCAATAATCAATACTTTCATCATTGGCTCTCGTAAATCAGGGGGAGGGATACGCTGAATTCGGCCGCACCAGCGATAACCTCGACCCGGTTATTGGTTAATAACTCGTACCGATTGGTGATATTCTGCAACCCTGTGCCCATTGATTCCACACCAGACGTTTTGACCTGCAGGTTATTTTTCACCACAATAAAATTCCCTGTTTTGCTGATACTGATCGTGAGCGGCTTCTTACCCGATACGATATTATGTTTGATCGCATTTTCAACAAGCATCTGCAAGGTAAACGGGATCACTTTGACCGACTCGAGGTCTCCCGGCAGTTGATAGACAATTCGAAGGTTGTCCCCGAAACGCATTTTGTTCAAAAAAATATAGTCGTCAAGAAATTTTAATTCTGTTTCCAGATCGATGAGGTTTTTTTCGTTGTAATTCAAAACATGTCGATATACATTGGATAGCCGTTGAATGAATAGTACCGACAATTTAGGATCTTCAGGAACTAAGGTGATCAATGCGTTTAAACTATTAAATAAAAAATGTGGGCTGATCTGGTTTTTCAGCAGTTCTAACTGGGAGATCAGGCTTTCCTTTTTCAAACGTTCCGACTCATACAGGCTATGTTCCCAACGTCCAAAAAAATAAGCGCATTCATAAATGATGGTCACGATCCCCAGCAAGACCACGCTTTTCCGGAAAATATCCTCGTATTCGGCAAAAAAGGGTTCCCGGTTACCATTAGGATAGGCATTATTGATCCCGGCTATGATCAAACTGGCTAACAAAATAAAAAAGAACATCACCAAGCTTTGGACCGTAATTCTTTTTCCCGTTTGTTTTAGGGTCGGGAACCGGTTGCGCATATACAGAAAGACAAACCGGCTGCATTCCCAATAGATGGTTACATAAACCACATACTTTACTATACTCAGAATCAATATTCTGGAAGAAAACCGGATTCCGGGGTTGTCACTTAGAAGGACCAGTAAAACAACAATGACCGGTATCCCGATGAGTCTTGCCCATTTGTCATTTAGCCCAATTCTTTCACCCTTTATTATCATTGCCTATTTATAAAGGTTAAACATCCGGAATTAAAAAATCAATAACAAGAATTAATAAATAGGACGGAAGATTTAGGGGATAAACCTACTTTTTAGATGCTTAAAAGGTAATACCATTTCCCGAAGCTAATGGAATTTTCGTCGAATTTGTTGTGGTTTGCTTTAAAACCATAGTGGATTTTCTCTTAAACTATTATTCAGACTGTTGTTTAAAACCTAAGCTACAGCAAAAATTGAAAGCGAATCATAATAACAGCAATAAACCGTTAGCAATAATCTCAGGTAAATAAGGATTCATTTGCTTAAGGCATATTGTTAAATCTTATAGCTACAGCTACGTAATATCGATTTTTATTTCTTGAAGCAAATACTAATGAGCCATACACCAACTCATATTTGAGCCTATCTTATCAATCATACTTCAGGCAACTGTTATCACTTGTTTCCATGTGCCTGAAATTACTGCTGGTATCCAAGGTTCGAAAACTGTATAGGCAGGGCGACTATACCAAACACAGCCTGTAAATCATTGATTTACAGGCTGTGTCATTTTATGCGAATGGAACCTGTTTTTGAACATCAAGTCATCCTCAAATGCACCCATTATGCTATTATAAAAAACCAGGAATAATTCCCTTTCTGGCTCATTATACTCAAAACTTATAAAAGTTTATCACTCTTTTTTTTGCCCGCAACGGTATTTATCTATATTTACAAATACACTTAAATACCTACCACATGAGTTTGTTTCGCAACGAGTTTATTGATATAATTGAATGGCCCAACCAGGACGCAAATACATTGGTATGGAAATTTCCCCGTTTCCAGGATGAGATAAAAAACAATGCAAAACTTACGGTCCGCGAATCGCAACAGGTTGTATTTATAAATGAAGGTACCATAGCCGATGTTTTTCAGCCGGGCATGTACACATTGCAAACACAAAACCTTCCCATATTATCTACGCTCAGAGGCTGGAAATATGGTTTTGATAGTCCGTTCAGGGCCGATGTTTTCTTTGTAAGCACAAAGCAGGCTATAGACCAGAAGTGGGGCACCAAAAATGCCATAACAATATCAGACGATCGTTTTGGAATGATAGAGTTACGGGCCTTTGGTACATATGCTTATAAGGTAACAGATGCAGGGAAGTTCATTAAAGAGATTGCAGGCATCGAACATGAATACACTACAGACGAAATAGCTGGTCAGCTGAAAAGCATCATTGCTACACGCTTTACCAATGCCGCAGCCAGTGGCAATATCCCGGTAGATAAATTTGCATCAAATCTCGATAGCCTCTCCTCTATAATAATGGAGAAGTTGAATGCAGATTTCACTGCATATGGTATACAGATCACCAATTTCCTGGTCGAAAATGTATCTATGCCAGACGAGGTAAAGAAAGAGATATTCGAATACTCCCGTTTGAACAAAATTGACATGCAAAAACTCACGCAGTTCAAAGCAGCGCAGAGCATAGAAATAGCAGCAGGCAACGAAGGCACCGGCGGTATTGGCGCTGGCCTGGGCGCTGGCATTGGCGTAGGTAATATGATGGCTAATGCTTTTGCACAATCGGCTGCGCAACAAACAACAGCTAATGGTGCGCCACCACCGCTAGCTACCTCTGTACAATATTTCACAGGTATAGATGGCAAACAAGCCGGCCCATTTGATGCAGCACAAGTGCAGCAAATGATACAAAGCGGAACTTTGAAACGCGATACCCTGATGTGGAAAGCCGGCATGGCCGGATGGGCTGCAGCAGACACTATCAGCGAGTTAGCTGCATTATTCAGTAATATGCCTCCGCCAATAGTTTAAACCTTTTTACTTTTTCCATAAACCATATACTGTCTCTTAATGCGCTCTGGAAGGATAACGCCATTCAACAAGTTGGCCGCACTGTTACTTGTGTGTTACTGTACTTTAATGACTACTGATGCATTTGCACGAATGGGTGGCGCAGGTGGCCACGGTGGTGGTTATAGTGGCGGCGGTAGCTCCGGATCTGGCAGTGGTATCGCACTCCTCATTTACTTCCTATTAGAGCACCCCTTCCTGGGATTGATCCTCATAGCCTTTATCGTTTACTTTAAGTACATAAAAAAAGGCTCAACTACGGGTTCAAGTACTCCTCCCGCTCCCAGCCAGGTTGCCCAGTTTCCACAAGGCCTGGATGCCAATAAAATAGCAACTTCTTTTTTAGCCATTCAGGATGCGTGGCAACGCAAAGATCCCGCCCATGTAAGGAAATGGCTTTCTGATGGCATGTATCAGCGTATAACTGTTCAGTTCAAAATGATGGATGCTCTTGGCCAGAAAAATACGCTCAGCAATATCCGCATTACCAACATTGCTGTAGTAAGTACAATAACCGATGGGCAATACCAGGTTGCAGATGTAGCTATTTCATTTACAATGGACGATAGCTTCACGAGCAACAAATATCCGCAGTTCAATGAAAATTACCCATCCGATTCAGACACAGAATACTGGACATTTATAAAACATACCGGCAGCTCAAACGAGAAGAACCTGTACGACAATAACAATTGCCCCAATTGTGGTGCCCCTTTTGAAGTAAAGATGGGCGAAATAAGCCGCTGCGCCAACTGTAACACACTTACCAATAGTGCAGCTTACGATTGGGTGCTGAGCGAAATAACCCAAAATGATGACTTCAGCAGGCGCGTTGCCCTTACAGCCGATTCAGAGTTGAAAGTAACACTGCAAAAAGACGCTTTTTTTGCAGTTCAGCGTATGGAGGATATTGCATCCAATATCTTCATGCAACTGATGGATGTACTAACTGTAGGCAGCGAAAAACGTATTGCCAGGTTTGCAGGTCATGAAATAGTGAGCGCTGTTGCGTTGCAAAAGCAAAAGGTAAAACCTTTTGTGTACGACCGTTTATACATCAACAATGTAACGCTGAGCAACTATGCCATTGAGGGTGACCTTGTAAAACTCTACCTCGATGTTAAAGTAACCTACCGCAGGGTAGCTATTGATGGTCAATTGCAGATAATAGACAACGATTTCGTTACCCGTTTGTGCAGCATGGAACTTTCACGAAATAAAAATGTCAACAACAAGTCGGGCGAAACAGTGTATAGCTATGAGTGCAGCTCATGTGGCGCCCCTTATACCGATACCACAGAAGATAATTGCAGCTATTGCGGTGCACCTGTTGTTGATGTTGCTATGAACTGGGTGCTTACAGGGTTTGCATGGAAATAATTATTGCTCATTTTTGCATTAATTAAATACCATTTACCAGCCCGCATTGTTATTCTTAAACTCTAGTAAGTAGTCAACGTTACCACCTGGTTCGGGGTAAATTGCAGGTTCAAATTATTATATGTCCACGTTTGTGCCGGTGAATATAAAACTACCGTAGAATTGCTGTAAGCATAATAATATCCGAGGGCATAGGGCGAATTGCCGGCGGTAATGTTCAACCCATAGTCATATGAACCATTACCTGCATTTTGATTAATATTTGCCGAAGTGATGGTATTTGCACTGGTATTGATGACCTGCAAAAAGAAATATTGTGAGGGCACATCAATATCTTGTGTCATAAAGCCGCCTTGTGGGAAAACCACATAAACATTAAACGACACATAGTTTCCATAGCTTTGTCCATTATAATAAATAGGGGAAATATTTGTGCTAGCATAATAATCACTTCCCCACAACCCGAAAAACGGCATACTCCCGCCTGCAGGAATTATTTTGGAAGTATCACCTATCGTAACGCTCATAGACAGTTTTGCATTGTTTCTCAACATCACTATAGATGGTGCCAGGTTTTCGCAATGCACACCTACATAGCCGCTTGGGCACACACATTTACCATCTGAACAAGTACCATTATTTTGGCAGGAGTAAACAGCGCAAGGATCTTTTTTACAAGAGGTATATGTTACAGAAGCAAAGGCAAGGAAGGTAAACAACGCAGCCATAATGGCATAACGACTATTCTTCATAAATGGGGTTTTTAGAAATGGAGGTTTAAATAGTTATTTCAAATAAATAATGTGTCAAATTCCGGCAACAACTTACGAAATGTATTTTACTTTGCAATGCCCCATCCGTTCATTAAGGCCTTTATCACTTCTTTCCACATACCTTTTGTCGTTTGGCTTTTTGCTGTGTGGCGGGATTTAGGTAAACGCTATAGACCATATATTATTGCATATTCCCTATTTATCATCTTCAAGCACCTTTTTTATTTTACCATAATGCATCTTATCTTTCCATACGCTAACCTAAGTATATGAACCATACCGCAACCGGAATATTTGAAGTAAACATAGTACCGCAAACAGACAGGGAGATCCCTATGTTTGGCCGCATGACAATAGACAAACAGTTTCATGGTGCGCTTGAAGGTACCAGCCAGGGGCAAATGCTGAGCGCAGGTACAGCAGTGAAAGGCTCTGCGGGCTATGTAGCTATTGAGCGTGTAGAAGGCGCCCTTGATGGAAAAAAGGGAAGCTTCGCGCTGCAGCATACAGCTACCATGAACCGTGGTGAACCTTCGCTAACTATAACCATAATACCTGATTCGGGAACCGACGAACTGGAAGGCATATCTGGCACGCTCAACATACGCAGGGAAGAGGGTAAGCATTATTATGATCTTACTTATTCGCTTTAATATTCCTGATAACAACTGATGATCACCATATACCATAACAACCGGTGCAGCAAAAGCAGGTGCGCGCTTGACATTCTGAAAGAGAGCGGCAAAGAATTTGAAGTGGTTAACTACCTGGAGGCTACGCCAACTGCCAAAGAACTTACTGCCATCCTCAAAAAGCTGGGCATTAAGGCACACGACCTCATCCGTAAAACAGAAGCCGTGTATATAGAAAACTATAAGGGCAAAGAGCTTACTGAGCGAGAATGGATACAGGCAATGACAGAACACCCCATACTTATAGAACGCCCCATTATAGTATCGGGCAACAGGGCGGTTATTGGGCGGCCGACGGAGAAAATACATGAGCTGTTGTAGTTTACGAGTATGAACATTTTTGTGGGGGTGTCCTGTCCGGTTTTTAAACGAAAAGCGGACAGGTGGCTTGGCGGATAGCGCGAAATGCTTTGCTGTGGCTGATATACTTTTATTCTCTACTGTCTGGTCTGTCCGGTTATCGGACAGGGTGGTTTTGAGTAGACTAATACCCAGGAAAATGTCTGTTTGATGGGTAAAATGTCTTGAAATGTCCGTCGGGAGACATTTTCAGTTTGGGTGAAAGTATTGACTGGTAAGGGTTTTGGCGAAAATGTCTGTTAAATTTGTCTTGAACAGGATTACTGGATTGCAAGATGGACACGATTTGTTTAGTCTTAAAATGAATGACACCTTTTAACGTGACCTTGATTTTCATGTCCATTTTTATTGGTTTATACTCCTTGCAATAAAAGCAGAACGCACCTTCTGAAATTGCGCAAGATACGTTTGAGTAGGGGCGTTTTCCAAAAGAAGATATGCACCGTTCCACGCGGCGGGATGTTTCACGAGGGTGACGATCTGGGTGAAGTATATTTAATTATTTTTCGCGAGGGATTCAAGCGTGGACCTTGAATAGATGGTACCCCTATTCAAAAAAATTTACTTTAAATTTTAATTTTTTTTATAATTTCCAGCCTTAAAATAAATTGCATGTATAAAATAAGTTCTCTTTTGATATTTATGTTAGTATGTTTTTCTAACATAAAAGCCCAGGAAGCAACTACAAACCTCACAAAGGGAACAGATGGGCTTTATTCCTATGAAAAAGTCTTTGAAGTACCAGGCAAGACTAAAGAGGAAATTTATGAAACTTTAAAATCCTGGGTGGTTAAAAACAATAAAGATCAATCAAATACAAATTACTTCAACGAGAAGGACAAGGATAATATCAGTACAACGCTATCTTTTGCCTGGAGTACCTGGACACCTCCTTCCACATATGATTTCAAGTTGAATTTTGATATAAAAGAGGGTAAATATCGCTTATCAGCAACGTCTTTTGTATCCCATAATGTAGATGCTCCCAACACCAATTTAGGTACCAGCCCCGCTCTGGGATACACCAAAAAGCAAATGAGACTACTGGTTGATTATGTTGATGAAAACTTTGGCAAAATGCTAACCTCTATCCAAAACTCATTTACAAAAAAATCAGACTGGTAATGTTTTATTCGGTCTTGTGTGCTGTGGATAATTGCCCGCCAAGAGATTACGAGTTTCTTTTAATATAATTATCCAGGTTGGTGCCCAGTATCTGCTTCCACCCATTTTCAAATCGATGCCGTGCAAAGTGTGGATCGTGTGGAAAACTTGCCAGGTCGGTATGTGTGAGTTTTAGTTTAGTTCCAGCACCTTCTTTGAATAATTCAAAAGTGACTTCTGAACTGCCGGGATAACCTTTATAGGTCCAGCTATGGGCTAATTTTCTGCCATCTATAACCTGGGTAACCCGCCATTCTTTTTTAAACTCTGAACCATCATCAGCAAACTGAAACTGAAAACCGACAACAGGCTCAAATTTCTTTAGCTGTGGGAAATACCATTCCCTCATTTTATGTTCATCAGTCAGTGCCAGCCACACTGCTTCTATAGGAGCTTCATACACTTGCTCTGTTATAAATGGGATGTCCATATTTTTATTATTTGAAAATAATTGATTGCTCAACTTACTTCTGCAATACAATATTAGCCATATATGCTATGCAAATCAAACCTATTGAATAGACTACAATAACATACATAAATCCTAAAACATTTTTATACTTAATTCTTTCGACTCTCAAGGAAAATAAGAAAAAGACAGATGCTGTGTAAACAAATGAATACCATATTCGCCTAAATAATTCAAACACTCTAGGCCGAGATTGTAAGTAATGAAGATCTCTAAATGGATATCTATATGGGATATGCTCAATACAATAAACGTTATCGTTTAAACAATTTAAACAAAAAAATGTCACAATAGAAAATATTGTGATAAACATTGCAGCCCAACAAAATATATAATATTTTCTGTAGCCATATAAATACCAATGTTTCGACACCCAACCAGAAAGACTCCACTTTCTACTCAATAAATAATCTTGATACTCTACATCTAATAATTCCGCATCTTCCTTTTGCCCTTTATCAAGAAAACACTTTATTAAATTCTCATAAATTATCTTTCTTTTAGGATCGGATAAGGTGTCGTTTGCATTTCCATAACGATCTCTGAAATAAAGCTTAAAGTGACGATAGTCGATTTTTATTTTTGAAATGTTTGTATTATACAAATTAACATAACATATTTTCCCTTCTTTCAAAGTCGCAGTTGTAAAATCTACTTCATTAGCGATGGATGTATTGTAAGAAAAATCCAATGTATCAGGAAGCTGGCAAAATGAAAAATTGATCCAAGTAGAATTATCTTCTTGCATATCACTAAAATCAGCAAAACCAGAAAACTTAGTAGACACAAACCGGATTGGCCCGTGACAATAATTAAGGTTAAAAGAGAAGTATTTATTGAAAACTGACCTATCGAATTGCGCACCTATCATATATGTATTTTCATGAAAAATAACCGGCCCCCTAAATAATGAATTTACAAAAGCAGCAGAATTATAAAATGTATCGAATGAGACAATTACATTTTCCTCAAATGTGTCATTCGCGAATCCATATTTTAAATAATATTGATTTACATCGAGCCATATCTCTTTTGTAAAATGGCTAGAATCCACATAGAAAGGAGATTTATAAATCTTGCCAGTATCATAGACTACTTTGTCAAATATTATGTGCCTTAGTGTTTTATTATAGTTATATTGATAGTACTGAAATGCAAAATCCTGAAATTTTATATCATTTTGACCATATGCGAATTCATTATAGACAAACGATAAACAGACAAGAATTATAATTTTGAGGTGGTTCATAGACTTGGTTTTTTGAAAACTAAATAAAAATCTATAAATACATTAAATATTTTATTGAGTCCCTGAGATATATTTATAACGTTTGTTAGTTCAGCACACCCTTTTACCCCCATCTTCCGGATGTTCCGAAGGGCATCCGGAAGTGCTAATAAGCTCCGTTCTCTGAACGGCATTCATCAGCCAATTCTCGAAGGTCTTCCCCCTGAGCCCGGCTGTGCAAAGTGCTTAACCTATACCCAACAACATTCCGTGAAACACTCCACCTCATGGAACCGTGCATATCATCTTTTGGCTGCAATACTCCCGCATAGTAAATTGCATCAGTTATTATAAAACCTGTAAACCGCCCACAGAATGAGACACTATATAAAAATTCTTACCACCCAAATGTCCCCAACCGACATTTACAGACATTTTACTAAAACGCAATATTAGCTACAGTAAAGCATTTCAGCAGCCCTCACCCACAGAAATGTCCGTTCCCCTTTTTCTCAACCGACAGACATTTTTTATAAAAACAACTTGCCACAGGCTGTCCCCCTTCTCAAAAACAGAAAAATAAGTGGTCAACACCTTTCTAACTTTATAGTTCATCAAAGTTTTTTAAGATCAATTTATCTTACAACGTACCCTCCCCAACCGTACACCACCCTGTCCGATACCGGACACACCAGACAGTAAAACTAAAACACATATTAGCCACCACAAAGCATTTCAAAGGCTCCCAAACCCCACCTGTCCGCTTTCCAATTAAAAACCGGACAGGACATCACAACAAAACATATGAAAAGTTGAACCCATATTCAGCCACCTTTTTTGCAGCGATCCTTCATCGCCTGCAAAAACCAGTGGCCCACAATCAGGGAACCAATACGAAACACGCAGCAGAGCTATCTTTTAAATCTGCGGAGCAATTGATTTAAAAGTGTCTTTTTTTCTTTGCCAACTTTCTTTTTTGGACAAGCAAAAAAGAAAGTTGGGTTCTCGCAAAATTTGAAATGCAAAAGCAATGAACAAAACATAAAAACAAAAGCTAAAACAATAAGAAATCAATATATTAGCTACACCCGCCCCACATCATCTATATCAACTTATTTTTTTACCTTTAGCCCCAAAGATTTTAATATATCCCAATTCATAAATATGCTGCAGGAGGCTACCATTACACAACCGGCAAGACTATCGTACGATGAGTTTAAAAGGGAAGTGCTTTCAGATTATCGTATGGCTATGGCCAGCCGCGAGGCTAGTCTTGTAGGTCGCCGCGAGGTGCTTACGGGCAAGGCCAAATTTGGCATATTTGGAGATGGTAAGGAACTGGCGCAGATAGCTGCCGCCAAGTGCATGAAACCCGGCGATATACGCAGTGGCTACTACCGCGACCAGACCCTGATGTTTGCCACCGGTATGAGCGATATTGAAAAATTCTTTTCGCAGCTATATGCTAACCCTGATATAGAGCACGAACCATCTACAGCCGGGCGCATGATGAACGGCCACTACGGTACGCGCTGGCTGGATGATGAAGGTAACTGGAAGGACCTGATGCAAACGCCACAATCGAGCAGCGACATCAGCCCCACAGCCGGGCAAATGGTAAGGGCTTTGGGCCTGGCTTTTGCCAGCAAGCTGTACCGCAATACCCCCGAGCTGAAGACCGGTTTTGAAAAGTTTACCAGGAAGGGGAACGAAGTGGTATTCTGCACCATTGGCGATGCTTCAACATCGGAAGGCCTGTTTTGGGAAACCGTAAATGCTGCGGGTGTACTGCAGGTGCCGCTTGCCATTTTTGTATGGGACGATGGTTATGGCATCAGCGTACCGCGCAAGTACCAGACCACTAAGAACAGCATAAGTGACGCACTTGCGGGTATGCAGTACGATAATAATAAAGGTGGTATAGATATATACACGGTGAAGGGCTGGGACTATGCCAGCTTGGTAAACACCTTCCAGGAAGGTATAACCCGCTGCCGCGAAACACAGATACCATGTATCTTTCACGTACAGGAAATAACACAGCCGCAGGGGCACTCTACATCGGGCAGCCACGAGCGGTACAAGAATAAAGAAAGGCTTGATTTTGAAAAGAACTGGGATTGCGTGGTTAAAATGCGCGAGTTCATAACGCTTAACGAGATAGCCACAGAGGAAGAAATAATTGCAGTAGAAGAAGAGGCAAAAGAAGAGGCCCGCAACGCTAAAAACCGTGCGTGGGACAACTTTTTATCGCCCATAAAAAACAACATAAAGCAAGCCGAACTGGTGTGCAACCAGGTGGTGTATGAGGGTGGTGAGCATGCACAGAAAATAGCCGCGTTGGTAAGGGATCTTACAAGCATAAAGGAACCCATACGTAAAGATATTGTACAGACCTTACGTAAGGTATTGGCCCTGAGCCCTGTTAATAGCGAGGCTACAAAGCAGCTGCGCAATTTTTACAATGCTACGAAGGCCGATAATAAAAGCAAATTCACATCGCACCTGCACTCAGAGTCGGCACAAAATGCACTGAAAATAAAGGAGCAACCTATTGCGTATGCTGATGATGCACAAATGCTGAACGGCTACGAAATACTGAACAAATTTTTCGACTACACATTTGCCCACAACCCCGCAGTATTTGCCTTTGGCGAAGACCTGGGTAAGATAGGCGATGTGAACCAGGGCTTTGCAGGCCTGCAGGAAAAATATGGCGAACAGCGCATATTTGATACCGGCATACGCGAGGCTACTATTATAGGTCAGGGTATAGGCATGGCTATGCGCGGCCTGCGCCCCATAGCCGAAATACAGTACCTGGACTATATGCTGTATGCCCTGCAACCACTGAGCGACGATGTAGCTACGCTGCAATACCGCACCATGGGCGGCCAGAAATGCCCGCTTATAGTACGTACCCGCGGCCACAGGCTTGAAGGCATATGGCACAGCGGCAGCCCCATAGCCATGATATTGAATGCCATACGCGGTATGTACCTGTGTGTGCCCCGCAACATGGTGCAGGCAGCCGGTATGTACACTACCCTGCTGAAAAGCGACGAACCGGGTATGGTTATAGAATGCCTGAATGGTTACCGCCTTAAAGAAAAACTACCAAGCAACCTGGGCGAATACACAGTACCATTTGGCATACCGGAAGTGATACGCGAGGGCAGCGACGTGACGATAGTATCGTACGGATCTACCCTGCGCATTATAGAAGATGCTATAGTACACTACCTGGAACCACAAGGCATAAGCTGCGAGGTGATAGATGTAAGAACACTGTTGCCTTTCGACATCAACCACATGATAGTGGAATCGCTGAAGAAGACCAACCGCATTGTCTTTATTGATGAAGACGTACCGGGTGGTACCACAGCATACATGTACCAGCAGGTAATGGAATTACAAGGCGGCTATCGCTGGCTGGATGTTGCACCACGCACCATCACGGCCAATGCACACCGCCCCGCATACGCTACCGATGGTGACTATTTCAGCAAGCCCAATGCAGAAGATATAGCCAGCGCTATAGAAAACCTGATGAGCGAGTAGAAATGGAATATGCCTGAATGTGTGATAGCATGACATTATTTAAATAAACATCACCTAAAACACAGTATATATGCAAGTACAGGAAGAAATAAACGCAACACAAGCCAACCAGGCTCTGTTTGTACAAATGGCCGTAACCCTTTGGGATGGCATGAACAAACGCGTGGATAAGCTGATAGACGAACTTACCGACGAGCAACTGGCTGCAGAAACCGCACCGGGCCGCAATACAGGCACCTACCTGCTAGGCCACCTGGCAGCAGTAAACGATGGTTTGCTTACCCTTATGGGCTGGGGCGAACGCCTGCACCCTGAAATGGATGAGCCGTTCCTGAAAACACCTGATAAATCGGGCCAGAACTTCCCACCGGTAGCCACTCTTAAAGAATACTGGAAAACCATTAATGCGGAGCTGGGTAAGCACATCAGCGCTATGCAGCCACAGGACTGGTTTACAAGGCACATGAGCGTATCGCCCGAAGATTTTGAAAAAGAACCTAACCGTAATAAGCTGAACGTGCTTATGGGTCGCACGGTACACCAAAGTAATCACCTGGGCCAAATGCAATTCCTAAGTCCTAGGAAATAATTACAAATGATCTTATAAGTAAGGGCTGTTGCGATAAGCACAGCCCTTATATTTTAGGGTGCTGCGTTCGCGAAGAAGCATTAAACTACTCCTTTCTTTTCCTGCCTGCCAAAGAAAAATAACGACGTAAGCACCGCGTAGAACACAACACCATATTGGCGTGCAAGTACTGTTTCGGTAAAAAAGGTAACACACAGAATAACCAGTAGGTACAGGTACAGATAGTCGGCACGGCGCACAGCGCTTACCAAGTGTATGACTAGGGCTGCTACCAGCAATATTATACCCGCAAGCCCAAAAGAGAGCCATTCGTTCAGGTATTCATTGTGCGTATTGTAGTACCCCACGGCCCAGCTGTGCGATACAGAAAAGAAAAAATAATGGGCATCAAGCATACGTTTCAATAGGGCCGGCCCTACCCCACCCAGCCAATATTTATGCAGCATCTGCATGTCTGTATTCCATACCAGTTTGCGCACGTACATACTGTTGTCCGATATATCGCCACTCTTGTTAGCCACGCCCGCGAACTGGAACACCTCGCCCAGCCGCTGCCGGGAAAACGGGATGATGTACATGGCAGCAGCAAGTGCAGCTATACCACCTGCCAATTGTATTTTATACCGGGCAAGCATATTACGGTTGATATAGGCGTAGTGCAGCAGTATAATGCACAAGGCTATTATAGCGGCCTTTGCCAGTAAGCAGAACAGGAATATAAACAACAAGTACAATGCCGCATACTTCAGCCATACTTGTTTTCCAGGTTCTTGTTTTGCAAGCAGCAGTATGCATATAGCAAAGCATATAAACATGGATAGGTAGGTGGGATGTATATCTGTAACATGCTCCAGGTACATCCTGTACTCTACATGAAACAGGGGTTGCGTAGCGCCTGGTGCCAGGTAATAGTGGCCAATATACATAGCATTGGCTAGTATGCAAATGGCAATGCAGCCATACACAAACCAGTTGAGCTGCGCCCTTATAAGCGCCCTGGTGGCAGGGCTTATTACTGCAAAAAAGAACGGCATAAGCAAGTAGCTCAACCTATGTTGTAGGAGCAAAAAAAACTGGTCTTTATAATTATCGGGGGTAACCGGCAACCAGAATAGAAACAGGCAAAGGCAAGAGCCCAGCGCCAATGCCCAACCGTAGTCTTTAAGGGGTGCCCGGTACTTATCTGCAATACTTACCGCAAAAAAGTAAAATGCTGCCACCAGCAATGCTATCACCTGCACCATCATAGGCATGAAGAAACAGGTCATCAGCAACCTGGCCGCCCAGGTATCAACTGCTTTGCGGTGCATATTTCATTTTAGGTTTATGAAATTGCTGCATACAGCCTTTTACATAATTGGCAAACTCCTCTTTAAACCGCTCTACTGAAAAACGCAGGGCATTCTCTCGTATCGCTTCTCTATCATCCAGCGGATGCGTATCCAATTGCTGCACGGCTGCTGCTATGCTTTCAGTAGTCTGCGCCGCAAACAGGTAACCAGTCTTACCATCCACCACGGTTTCGCGGTAGCCACCATAGTCGAGCGCCAGCACGGGTGTGCCACATGCCTGTACCTCCACACACATGATACCAAAGTCTTCCTTGGCAGCAAATATGCATGCTTTTGCCTGTTGTATATATTGTATCAGTTCTTTATCATCCTTATATCCCAGCCATGTTACATTGGGTGTTCTGTGCAGCAGTTCTTTCATGGCCTTGGTGCCATAGCCATCACCAATAAGCACCAGCTTCTTATCGGGCATCTGCTGGAAAGCCTGTATAATGAGGTCTATTTTCTTATAGGGTACAAACCTGCCCAGGCACAAAAAGTAATCTTCCCGGGGCAATGTTGAGAGCTGAAACTTATCGACCCTGACAGGCGGATATATCACTACCGACGAGCGATTGTAGTTGCGCTGTATGCGCTCCTGTACATGCATAGAATTGGCAATGAAAAAATCTACAGTTTTAGATGTTTTCAGATCCCAGCTGCGTATATAATCTACAAATGCTTTGTACAAAATAGATGCTCCCATAGAGTGGGCGTTAGCGTAATCCTCATACATATCCCACACATAGCGCATAGGAGTGTGGCAATAACAAACATGTAATGTTCCAGGTATAGCAGTAAACCCCTTGGCAACAGCATGCGAGGAAGAAATAACCATATCCTGCCCCTGTATGCGGAACTGCTTCATAACAAAAGGCATTACCGGCAGCAAGTACCTGTATATCCTGGTGATGAACGGAAAGTGCTGCAGTATGGAAACCTTTACAGGATAATCCTTAAGCACCTGCTTTCTGTCGCGCTCATTAAAATGATTGAATAAAGTATAAACGGTTACTTCTTCATCTTCATATATATCAATGATATCACCAGCAACCTTTTCAGCTCCGCCATTTACAAAAAACCAGTCGTGAACAACAGATACCTTCATTTTATTCTTTGTTGTTTTCGGCTATGGTTTTAAAAATGATCTGTGCAGCTTTTGAGTAATTATAATTTTGGGTTAATACGCCGGTAGCTGGTGGTTGATATTGCGCACCGGCAACGTCTTCAAGCAATCTGCTGATGCCACATATATCTTCAGCATTGCAAAAGTAGGCATAATTGCCGTATAGCTCCCGGTAAGCAGCTATATCAGAACAAATAGCTTTACATCCAAAGTAAAGGCCTTCAAGTATAGGTATTCCAAATCCTTCATATGCCGACATAGATGCTACTATCTCTGCCCTACGGTACAACACAGCAAGCTCCATATCGGTTACCCCTGCCATTATTTTCACATTAGTGCCTGCCAGTGTCTTTTCATCAATACCTGTATTCTTAAACACCTTGTTCTTATCCCCAACAATAATGAGGATGTAGTCGTCTTTTATGCTACTTTTCAAAAAAGCTTCTACCAGTTTCTGGTGGTTCTTGCGTGGGTTGAAGGAGCCTACAGAGAGTATTATCTTTTCCTTAGGCGTAGCATGTGCATCATCTGTTTGCAAGTGCGGGGCTATACCATTGTAGGTTACAGTTATCTTGTCGGGCGCAATTTCAAGCGTTTGCGCTATCTCAGTAGCTATAGTATTACTTACTGTAAAAATATGTTTGGCTTTGCGTGCCAGCCTTGGCACCAACCATTTGTACCATGTGGCGAACAATGGTGTGTTCCATTGCTTGGGGTACATAAATGCCAGGTCGTGTATAGTAATATAAGCATTATTATATGCTACAGGCGCCGTATTAGCCAGGTTCAATAATGGCGGATCGCCAAGCTGATTAAGGTGCAGCGGCAAGTCTATCTGCTCCCAGTTATGTCCTTTGTAATCGCCTATTACCTGGGCATTAAACTCTGCTGCAAGATCATGGTGAATAATATCTGCAGGTGTAAGGAACACAACATCAGGGTTTATTTTTAATATTTGCCTGCTACATTCAATTCCATACCTTTGTACCCCTGAAATAGGCTGTGTCAGAAAACGGGCATTGATAAATACTTTCATTTAATAATACTGCAGCGGATTTACTGACTGTAAAAATATCAACAAATAAGTTGTATGCAAAACGTTACTCGTATCTATGCACTAAGCAAACGAAACGTAATACTAAGATACAAAAGTTCATTGATCGGTTTTTTCTGGGGTTTTTTCAAGCCTTTGTTGTACCTGTTTATATTTATAGTCATATTCAGTTCCCAGTTCAATTCTATTAACAATTATATACTATACGCTACATCGGGACTTATATTCTGGTTCTTTTTTGCAAATGTCACCAATCAGTCTATAGCAAATATCGTAGGGTCTGCCGGCATTATAAAATCGTTGAGCATTCCCTCTATCTTCTTTCCGTTGTCAGATATGATAAGTGAGCTCTTTAACCTGGTGCTTACCCTTTTTGTGTTTGTGATACTCATGCACTGGTTTGGCATTATATATAGCTTCAAATTACTGCTTATTATACCTGTCGCATTGCTCTTTGGTCTGTTCTCGCTAGGCATTACCCTTATCCTATCATCCCTTAATGTCTTTTTCAGGGACATTGGTATTGTATGGGATACTGTACAACCGGCATTGTTTTACCTTACCCCAATAGCCTACCCGGAAAGCCTGATACCGCCGCACTATAAATTTATAATAAAATGTAATCCCATTTACTACTATATCTCCCTGGCGCGTGGTATTTTTTACGATGCGGCAATACCGCCAGCACATTTATGGCTGCTCTGTGGAGTGATGGCTATATTCATGTACGCCATAGGCCTCGTGATATTTAACAAATTAAAGAACCAGTTTATTTCTGCAATATAAGTATGGTATCGAAACAGGATGACCTCATAATACTAGAAGATGTTTCTGTCAGTTACTGGCAAAACAATGTTGGTGTTCATTCTATTAAGGATCTTGTTGTGCAAAGAAAGAATCCTTTCCAGAACAAGACAATTTTGCAGAATATATCGCTTACCGTTAAAAAGGGCGAAAGCCTGGGTATGCTGGGGCGCAATGGTTGCGGTAAAAGCACCTTGCTGCGTACTATAGCAGGCATTATAAAACCACAAAGGGGCACTGTAGAGGTAAAGGGTACTTTCGCCCCTATACTAGCCATTGGGGCGGGGCTTGAAGCCGAATTGAACGGTTATGAGAATATCTCTTTATTGCTTTCACTATATGGTACCAATAAAAAAAATGGTGACCCTTTGGGCAATATCAGGGAGTTTTCTGAGTTAACAGATGAGGTGTTGCGCATGCCGGTAAAAAGATATTCTTCAGGCATGGTGGCACGGCTGGCATTTTCTATCTCATTGGCCAATGAGGCTGATATATTGATCATAGACGAAGTATTGGCTGTAGGCGACCAAGGCTTCCAGGCAAAGTGCATGGAAAAAATATACCAGATAAAAAAAGAAGGCAAAACCATATTATTTGTATCTCACTTCCCCGATGCTGTGCAACAAATATGCGACAAAGCAGTATTATTAGAAAACGGTTCAATTGTAGAAAATGGCGACGTTGAATATGTTTGTAATAAATACAGCCAGTTATTTTAATATTGCAAGCTTAAAAAAAATCAGCAGAGGTAATACATAATGAAAAAAAATCTTTTAAAATTAAAAAATCCCAATACAAATACTTTTGAGGCTCTTGTGAAGTTTGCTTCATTTATACTTACACGTCCGGGATATGAATTGCTAAAAAAGTTAATCATAAAAAGCCTTCGTAAAGTTAACATCGCTTATGAAGGAAAAAATGCTTTAAGTACCACTTCTGAATACAACGATTGGATAACTAAAAAACTAAGTAAAGAAACATTAGCATTAGAATACGAACAGACTGTACACCTAATAAAAAGTACACCTAAAATCAGTATTATAGTGCCCGTTTACAATCCTCCTATTAACTTTCTGAAGGAAGCGATAAACAGTGTTATTGACCAATCATATACAAATTGGGAGTTATGCCTTGCAGACGATAAATCGCCCAACGAAGCAGTTCGAGATACGATAAAAACTTTTGCGAGCAAAGATGAACGCATAAAATTCATTTTCAGAACTGAAAATGGCCATATACCCGCCGCATCTAATTCGGCATGGAAATTAGCCACTGGTGATTTCATATTATTGATGGACCACGATGATTTGCTTACTCCAAATTGCTTATTTGAATTTGTAAAACATGTAAATCTTCATCCAGAAGACGATTTTATTTACTCTGATGAGGACAAAATAGATGACGAAGGTGAGCGTTCACACCCTCATTTCAAACCAGACTGGGCTCCTGATAATCTATTATCTAGAAATTATTTAGGCCATGTCACCATGATGAAAAAGAGTCTCATGGATCAGATAGCCGGCTTTAGAACAGGATTTGAAGGCAGCCAGGACTATGATATTTTCCTTAGAGCAACTGAGCAGGCTACCCACATCGGACACATACCTAAGATACTTTATCACTGGCGCATACACTCTGCATCAGTAGCGCTTAATATGGATGCCAAGCCTTATGCTTTTATTGCTGCAAAAAAAGCACTCGAAGAAGCATTAATCAGACGTAACACCCCTGGTACAGTTGATTTTCTACCTCGTGTACCGGGCGGCTACAGAATTACTTATGAAGTAAAAAAACATGACAAGGTAAGTATTATCATACCTACAAAGGATCAGGAGAAGCTATTAAATGTCGCAATTCAATCTATTCTTTCTAAAACTTCTTATCCCAATTATGAAATAATAATTGTCAATAACAATAGTACATCCCCTGCTTTCTTCGAACTAATAAAAAAATATACCAACAGCCACGGCGATATATTCCGTTGCATCAATGCAAACTTCTCTTTCAATTTTTCACAATTGATGAATGTAGGTGTCGCCGAAAGCACAGGAGAATATGTATTATTTCTCAACAACGATGTAGAAGTAATACACGAAGATTGGATAACCCAGATGGTTGGGCACGCACAAAGAAAAGAAACCGGCATTGTTGGCGTAAAGCTTTTATATCCTGATGACACTATTCAACACGCAGGTGTAATAATAGGCATACTTGGCGCGGCTGCACATATATTTGTGAATGCAAAAAGAGAGGACTTAGGCTACTACAGCTATATACAATCTTTAAATAATTATGCAGCACTTACCGCAGCTTGCATCCTATTCAGGAAAAGCATATACCTTGAAGTAGGAGGGATGGACGAAAACCTAGAGGTTGATTACAACGATATAGATTTATGTCTGAAAGTATATGAAGCTGGATATTATAATGTTTATGTACCGACTGTAGAGCTGTACCATTACGAATCAGCAACCAGGGGGCATCCTTTTAGTAGTAAG
>JABDEZ010000040.1 GCA_013286835.1 Bacteroidota bacterium | reverse complement strand
ATAGTGCTGGATGCCACCGATAATTTTGAAACCCGTTACCTGCTGAATGATGCCTGTGTGCTGCAACACAAACCTGTTGTGTATGGCGCCATATACCAGTACGAAGGGCAGGTGGCAGTATGGAACGTGCTCAATAAAAATACTTACTCACCTAATTATAGAGATGTATTCCCCAATGCAAATGCAGCGCAAGTACCTAATTGTGCAGAAGGCGGGGTGTTGCCCACGCTTGCAGGTATAATAGGCTGCATGCAGGCCAATGAAGTGGTAAAATATATAACTGGTACAGGAGAAATATTAAGCGGAAAAATGTTGTTGTTTGATGCGCTGACGATGCAGAGCAGAATAGTGAAAATTGGAGAGGTAACCCGTATGAATATAACAGCCATAGTAGATAGCATTGATGAGCACACAATATCAGCGCAAGAGCTTAAGGCGGGCATCGACGCTAATAAATATACATTGGTAGATGTGCGAGAAATAGGGGAACGCGAAGCCTATCACATCGGTGGAATCCACATCCCGCTAAGAGAGATAGAACAAGGGACGTTTCAACTTTCGGGCGATAAAGACATTGTGTTTTATTGTGCATCAGGGAGGCGGAGCATGGCAGCAGTTCAATTACTGAGTGGAAAATATAATGTGCAGTTATTGTCGCTGGACGGAGGACTGAAGACTTGGCGAGAGATATCCCAATTGTCAGCTAAAAGCCTTGATTAAACGGATTTCTCACTTCGCTGAAGAAGCTTCATTCGAAATGACAACTTTATTGTTACGTAATTACGGGTGCGCTGCCACCCACTCCTCACCATCCAGGAACACTTCCTTTTTCCAGATCGGCACGGTTTGTTTCAGAGTGTCTATTGCATAACGGCAAGCATCAAATGCAGCATCGCGGTGCGCGGCCGAGACGGCTATGACTACCGCAACATCGCCCACTTTTAATATGCCTGTGCGGTGGTGAATAATGATATGGTGCAGGGGCCACCGCTGCAACATTTGTACTGTTATTTTTTTTATTTCACTCACAGCCATGGGGCGATAGGCTTCAAATTCAAGCCGTACCACTTCTTTGCCTTTTGTAGTAGCGCGAACAGTGCCTATAAATACATCAATACCACCACTCTGCGGTGAAGATGCCATGTTAATACATGCCTGTGTATCGATCGGTTTCCCGGTTATTAATATGTCTACCATGTGCCTAGCCCCCGCTTACCGGCGGTATTATAGCCACCTCGTCCTGTTCATTGATCAAACTATCTGTAGCTGCGTATTCATTGTTCACCGCTATCATGTACGATGCCAGTTTACCTAATTGCGGGTACTGTTCTTCAAGCCGCCTGCGTAACTGTGCTACAGTGGTATGGCTGGGCAGGTCGGCACTTGTTGATGCGCCACCCACTATTTCTTTTGCTATTCCGAAAGCTAAAATGTTTATAGTCATCTATTCTATTTAATAACGTGCGCTGCATGTTTTATCAAAACCTCAACACCTGCTGCAAATACCAAAACTGCTGTCATACGGCGCACTGTGAGCGGATTAAACTTTAAGGTGCCTACGCGGGAACCTATTTGTCCGCCGATAAGCACGGCAATACAGAGTATGCCAATACGCGTATAATCGATATTTCCCTGAAGGTGTGTTACTTGGCCAGCAATGCCAGATATGGAATTCACAAAAATGAAGAGACTTGCTGTAGCCGCTATTTTCTTAGGGTCATCCCACTTGATGAGGTTAAGCAAGGGCGATAGAAATATGCCCCCGCCAATACCCACCAGCCCCGATAGGAAGCCTATAGAGCCACCTAACAAACCATCTCGTACGTAGTTAGGTTTTTCAATTGTTGCCGGTAATACGTTCTTTGTTTTTATCCATAAAAGTATAGCGGCTGTAAGCAGGCTGCAACCCAGGATAATAAAAAACACATCCTGGCTTAGCTTCATTTTGGCACCTAAGAATGCCATGGGTACACTGACAAGTACAAGTGGTAATATCTTCTTCCAGTTTACATTTTTGTGTTTGATATAGATGATAGTGCCCCCGGTTACTACAATTATATTGCAGATCAGTGCAGTGAGTTTTATCTCCTGGAAGGGTAATTCATATACTGCCAGTATGGCCAGGTAACTTGAGCCTCCGCCAAAGCCAACTGACGCATATACAAAAGCAATGACGGCGAAGAATATAATAAGCTCCCAGTGCTGCATATCTATGCCGGTTGATGTGTTTTAACTTTGATGACCACCGATTTTGAAGTCGGCGTATTGCTCTTGTCGGCCGTGCTTTTTACCGGCACCAATACATTGGTTTCGGGGAAGTAGGTGGCTGCACATTGTTCCGGTATATCATATGCCACTATTATAAACTTACGCGCCTTGCGTTCTACGCCATCACTGTAATTAAAGAGGTCTACTACATCGCCTGCTTTAAAGCCCAGTTTTTTAATGTCATGTTCGTTCATCAATATTACACGGCGTTCGTTCAGCACACCGCGGTAGCGGTCGTCAAGGCCGTATATCGTAGTGTTGAACTGGTCATGGCTGCGAATAGTCATCATCAGCAGTTCATCATGTGCAAGGGGTATTGTAGTTACTTCCGTGACTGTGAAATTGGCCTTCTTGCTTTCGGTATCGTACTTGCCTTCGCGTGCTCCATTGGGTAAGTAAAATCCACCAGGGAAACGAACCTGCTGGTTAAAGTTTGTAAAGCCTGGTATCACCATTTCTATGTCGTTGCGTATATAGTCGTAATGCTCCTGGTACAATGCCCAGTTTACTTTGCTGCGGTTAGCAAGGGTGGCTTGCGCCAGCTTACAAATGATGGTTGGCTCACTGAGCAGGTGCTGCGATATAGGTTTCAAATTCCCTTTTGACATTTGCACCACTCCCATAGAGTTTTCGCAGGTTACAAACTGCACCTGTCCACCTGTCTCATCCTTATCACTGCGGCCAAAGCAGGGTAGTATCAGGGCTTCTGCACCATGTACCAGGTGGCTCCTGTTCAGCTTTGTAGATACATGCACTGTGAGGTCGCATTTACGTAATGCCTCAGCGGTGTACACTGTATCTGGAGTAGCAGATAGGAAGTTGCCACCCATAGCAAAAAAGACCTTGGCTTTGCCTTCGTGCATGGCATGTATAGACTCTACTACATCATATCCATTCTTACGTGGTGGCTCAAAACCATATACGTGCTGTAAGGTGTCGAGTAGTTTTTTAGCGGGTTTCTCGAAGATGCCCATAGTACGGTCGCCCTGTACATTGCTGTGGCCACGTACCGGGCAGGTACCTGCTCCCGGCTTTCCTATACTGCCTTTCAGCAGCAGCAGGTTCACAACTTCTTTTATAGTATCAACAGCGTTTTTGTGCTGTGTAAGGCCCATGGCCCAGCAGGCTATAATTTTTGTTTTATGTTTCAGCGCATCGGCAGCAGCCTGCACCTGCTCCATGGGTATGCCGGCTATTGCAGCCAGTTCAGCGGCATTTTGCTTTTTCAGGTCGGTAATAAATTCTGTGTACCCGGAGGTATTTTCTTTAATAAAATCATTATCGAAAACGGTACCCGGCGCTTTTTCTTCTTCTGCAAGCAGCAATAGTTCTATTGCTTTTATAAGCGCCATATCACCGTTTATTTTCACGTTCATGAAAATATCGGTGAGCTTGTTGTCTATATTTAAAACGCCCTTTACTGTTTGTGGATTGTTGAAGCCCAGCAGCCCGGTTTCTTTAAGTGGGTTTATTGAAATGATAGTTGCGCCATTAGCCTTGGCCTTCTGCAAAGCCGTAAGCATACGTGGGTGATTAGTGCCGGGATTCTGTCCCATGATGATCAATACCTCGGCCATATGTATATCATCAAGTGTTGTAGAGCCTTTACCTATTCCTAAAGTTTCTGTAAGTGCAACCCCGCTTGACTCGTGGCACATGTTGGAGCAATCGGGGAGGTTGTTGGTGCCATACTCACGCACAAATAATTGGTATAAGTAAGCAGCCTCATTACTGGTGCGGCCTGATGTATAAAAGATGGCTTCATCAGGACTTGCAAGGCTATTTAAATGGGTTGCTATTTTTTTGAAGGCATCATCCCAGCTTATGGGTTGGTAGCGTGTAGCGCCTACAGGCAGGTACATAGGTTCTGCTACGCGCCCTTTTTTTCCAATATCATAATCGTCCAACTCCGCCAGATCTGCAACTGAGTTTGCTGCAAAGAACTTTGCATCCAGCTTCTTTGTTGTAGCTTCTTCTGCAATGGCCTTTGCACCGTTCTCGCAATATTCTGCAATGCCGCTACGCTCATCATCCGGGTCAGGCCATGCGCAACCAGGGCAATCGTAGCCATCTTTCTGATTGAGGGCTGCAAGCGCTTTAAGGCCGCGCGCTATATTCATTTCTGAAAACACATGCCTACCGCTTATTAACACGGCTGGTATGCCTGCTGCGGCTGTTTTGTGTGCAGACAATTTCAGTCGCCTGAACTTTTCAGGATTTTGTGCCGATGGCACTTGTGTATCTTCCGCCATTAGTCACACATTGTAAAAGGGTTATCATAATTGTCACTCTGGTCCTCCACTATCTCGCTGTCAATGCATTTAAAATCTTTTTCAAGCAGCAGCGCGAGTTGTTTGCCGTTTGCTGTATGGATTGTGTTGTTGAACCCGACAATATTATTGGCCGCCCAATCGACGGCTAGTGTAGCCGGTATGTACATCGTCATTTTTGTACCTATCATGTCCGCATACAGGTTGTCTATGTCGCTGCGTGTTTCCAGTGCATACGTGAATGTGCTATTCCCAAATTCTGTAACCTCTTCTATATGGCCAGTGAGGGCTAATTGTTCCACTTCTGACCTCGTGAGGCGCAGGCGGATGGAATTCCCTTTGATGCGTATTTTCATATACTACTGCATTATTATCCTGTGTGCACCGGTATAAATATTATACCGCTCACCACGTAAAAAACCAATTAATGTCATTCCCCATTCTTCGCACATCTGCGCAGCTAGTGATGAAGGGGCACCAATAGCTACAATTATTTTTATGCCCGCCATCGTGGCCTTCTGCACTAGCTCGAAGCTTGCGCGGCCGCTAAGCAACAGCATGTGTTCCTGTAAAGGTAATGTGTCCTTATTCAGCATAGCGCCAATTAGCTTATCAACTGCGTTGTGCCGGCCCACATCTTCACGTGCCAGTAGCAGGTTACCTTCCATATCGAACAATGCACAACCATGCAGGCCGCCAGTATGTTCAAATACCTCCTGCTGTTTGCGTAGCTTATCGGGTAGTTCATAGATCAATGATGAAGGTACGCGCAAGGTATCTTCGGTTACTGCTACATTGCAAGCTGTGCGTACCGCTTCAATAGACGATTTGCCGCATACTCCGCAGCTGGATGTTGTATAGAAATGGCGGTCGAGCTTTGCCATATCTGGTTGCACATTTTCATCCAGGCTCACACGTACTACGTTTTCATTAGTGCCATTGCAATGCTTTATACTTATTATCTCTTTGGCAGATGTGATGATACCTTCAGTATATAAAAAACCAGTCGCCAGTTCCATATCGTTGCCGGGAGTGCGCATGGTTACAGAAATACTCTTTTGCATTCGTTGCCCCGCAGGTCCATATTCCAGTCTTATTTCTACCGGTTCTTCGGCAGCCAGTACCTCGTCTGTATCAAACGATGACGATGTATTTACTTTTGTTACTGGTATATGTACAAATGCCGGGCGCGCCATGCATCAAATTTACGAATGAAACGGGATTCATAGTGGCTAGTATTTCAAATAGACAGTCCATAGTAAACGTGTCCACAGACAATGCCATCAAAATCTGCAATGCCAGGTAAGTGCCCCCACAGTTGAAACCCGAATTTCTCTAAAAGTTTAATGCTTGCCGTGTTTTGGTCTAATACAATGGCTATGTAGTTTTTTATGTGAAGGGTTGGCGCTTCTAGTATGGCATGTGCCAGGAGTGCGCTGCCAATCCCTTGCCCCATATAATTATGGTCTATGTAGTAGCTTACTTCTTTTACAAACCGTAATGCGTGCCGCCCTGGCCGGTATGCGCTCACTGTAAGCCAGCCCGTTATGTTGCCATCGATTTCAGCCACAAATATTGGGTGGTCATTATGCGTATGCCCGTCAAACCATTCCTGCCTTTGCACAAGTTGCCAGGGGCGGGTATCGGCTGTCATAAAAGCACCTGCTACCGATTGATTGTAGATATCAACTATTCTTTGCAAGTCATCCTTCCGGGCAATGCGAATAAGCATCAGTATGATTTTGGAAATTGAAATTAACAAAATCCTATTGGCCAAGTTGCAAGAATGCTTGCAAATGTTGGTATTAATATTTGAATACTGTGCTCGTGAAGGTAAGTAGGCTTAATGATTAAATCCCCGAAAATGATATTTATGCAGTTGCTTCCACCCAGGCATCGTTCTCTTTGAGCAACAGTATCAATTCATCTACGGCAATCTCGCTGGGTACATTACGCTTCATAATATCCTTGCCTTTGTAAAGTGTTATTTTGCCGGCACCGCTGCCTACATATCCAAAATCGGCATCGGCCATTTCGCCAGGGCCATTTACTATACAACCCATGATGGCTATTTTCACACCTTTCAAGTGGTGTGTGGCGGCCCGTATCTTGGCAGTCGTCTCCTGCAGATCGAACAGGGTACGGCCACAACTGGGACAGCTGATGTATTCGGTTTTGCTGATGCGTGTACGTGTAGCCTGTAATATAGAAAACGCAGTATTATTGAGGAACTGGTGTTTGTTCTTTACTTCAAGATAGGTGCGGCCACTTACTTTTATTTCCTCTATTTCTTTGCCCGTAAGCCATATGCCATCACCAAAGCCATCCAGGAACAGGCCGCCGGCTTCTGTCGCCAACTGTATCAGTTGTTCATCAATGCTGTTCTTGTTACTGTTTACTTTCAGTATTACCGGGCACTGTATGTTGCATTGCATCAGTTCGGAAATAAAGCGTCTTACGGAAGGCATCGCGTTTGCGTTGGTACTTTCAATGCAAAGAACAGCCTGTGTATCCTTAACCTTATTCATAAGGCTGGTTAGTATGTGCCATGGTGCATCAGCATCTACACTCACAAAATGCTGCGTGTGAGGGATCGATGCTTGCAGATAATCTTCACTGGTGTATAACAGAAGACCAGTGTTGCCAGGCATTTGCTGCACATATTTATGATCGCAAATGGTTTGCAGGGTACCGGGTAAGCCAAAGTTGATAGCGTTGTGCCCGGTATATATATAATCTGCTGCGCCATCGCTGATGTTCCACTTATCACTAGCCTCATCGTAACGGTAGCCTATAGATGCAAGATCGGCGGGGAGTATATTAGGTTCATTACTGTAGTCTGCAACTACCACTGGTACGTGACCAATGCCTATATGAGTTACAACATTTGTGCTGCGGCGTTGGTATGCGAAAGGGTTGTATGGTAACTTTATTTTCCCATTGCCGACAAAAGGTTCGGTGCCTGTATGTTGTTGCCTGTTGATGTACCTGTTTACAATATCCTTACATACTGGTATCTCAAATTCGGGATCTTCAGTGAGCGACACACGTATAGTATCACCAATACCATCTTCAAGCAAGGTGCCGATTCCTATTGCACTTTTTATACGGCCGTCTTCGCCATCGCCGGCTTCTGTTACACCCAGATGTAGTGGGTAGCACTCGCCAAACTCTTCATCCATTTTCTGTATCAGTGCCCTGTAAGCCTGTACCATTACTATTGGATTGCTGCTTTTCATGCTGAGTATCACCTGGTGGTAATTTTCTTCGCGGGCTATGCGCAGGAATTCCATAGCGCTTTCTACCATACCCATAGGGCTATCACCGTAGCGGCTCATAATACGGTCGCTGAGGGAGCCGTGGTTGGTGCCAATACGCATGGCGGTACCATACTCCTTGCATATGCGTAGCAGCGGCGTGAACCGTGTCCTGATACGATCTACTTCAGCAGCATATTCAGCATCGGTATATTCCAGCAGGTCGAATTTTTTCTTATCTACATAGTTACCGGGATTTACCCTTACCTTTTCCACTATACGTGCAGCTATTTCAGCAGCATTTGGAGTAAAGTGTATATCGGCAACAAGTGGGGTGTCATATCCCCTTTTGCGGAGTTCGTTCTTTATATTTAGCAAATTTTCAGCCTCGTTTTTGCTGGGGGCAGTTATTCGCACCAGTTCGGCGCCGGCTTCAATGCAACGTATAGTTTGCGCCACAGTCCCGGCAGTATCCATGGTGTCTGTGGTGGTCATGGTTTGTATGCGGATGGGATGCCCGCTACCTAGCAGCAGGTTACCTATTTTTACTTCGCGTGTAGTGAGGCGTTGGTATTCGGTAAGAGACCGGCAATATTGTTGTAACATATGAACCGCAAAGGTAGGATATAGGTATGAACCTAATGGTGTAGCGAAAGTAAAAACGTAATATATGAGGTTTCGGAAAGGAGAAGAAAAAAACAAATTGTTACGTTGGGCCGTGAAATGTATGTTTTTCTAGTAAACAATAGTATTTTAGCAAATCCTCAAAGTATCGGATGGAATACGAAATTAAACAATCAGGTAAATTTAGATATGTAGAAGAAGGCACAGGTGAGCCACTGGTGCTATTGCACGGCTTATTTGGTGCGTTAAGTAACTTTAAAGACCTGGTGGATTATTTCAAAAATACACACAGGGTTATTATACCTATGCTGCCCCTTTTTGATTTATCTATACTTGATACTTCGGTTTCGGGTCTTGCTAAACACGTGCAAAAATTTCTAGAAGCATTTGAAATAAGCAATGTACACCTGCTGGGTAATTCACTAGGTGGGCATATAGGCTTGGTATATGCACTGAAGAACCAGGAAAATGTAAAGACCATTACACTTACCGGCAGCTCTGGTTTGTTTGAGAACGGTATGGGCGAAACCTACCCCAAACGCGGAGATTATGACTACATAAAGAAAAAAACAGAACTTACCTTTTATGATCCTGCCCTGGCTACCAAGGAATTGGTTGACGAGGTGTTCTCGATAACAAATAACAGGCTAAAGGCATTGAAGGTAATAAGCCTTGCCAAATCAGCTATACGCCACAACCTGGGCGATGAGATAATGGATGTGAAAGTGCCTACCTGCCTGATATGGGGAAAGAACGATACGATAACCCCACCTATGGTTGCGCAGGAGTTTAATAAGCTCATACCTAATTCAGAACTGCATTTTATTGATAAATGTGGACATGCTGCTATGATGGAAGTACCAGATGAATTCAATAAGATACTAGCCGAATTCCTCTCAAAGCATAAAGGTTAGTGAAGGCCGTTAACAGAATATTAACGCTGCCGGAATTCATTTAATTTAATTTGGTGTGAGATTTGTACGTCTATATCTTGAGCACGAAGATAACTGTGATGAAACATGACTATTGAGCAACTGATTTCGCCTATTGTACCTACCCTCCTTCCTACAGATACAGGGAATAGAGCTTTATACCTGATGGAAGAAAATAATTTCCAGCAATTACCGCTGATAATAGATGAGCGGTATAAAGCTTTGATACAGGAGAATGATGTACTGGATTGGGAAGCTCCCGGTTCTCCATTAAGTATTGCACACTTCCTCGATTATAAGCCTGCAGTTTTTGCCCATAGTCATCCTTTTGATGCTATGCGTATTGCGCATGCTCAAAACCTTTCGGTAGTACCGGTCATTGATAATGAAAACAAATACCTGGGCGCTATAACAAGTAGCGAGCTGTTGAAGTATATAACTGAAAACAGCGGATTGGATATGCCCGGTGGTATAATAGTGCTGGAAATATCGCCACGTAACTATACACTGCACGAGATAGCCCGTATCTGCGAAAATGAGGATGTACTGCTGACCAGCACGCAACTGCGCACCAATAGCCACAACGGCATGCTTGAGGTGACGCTGAAGACCAACCGTACAGATATAGATGCTGTAATCGCATCGCTGGAGCGCCATAATTATAAGGTGATAGAAGCACATGGCGAACAGACAGAAGATGAGGATGTGCAAGACAGGTTCAATAACCTAATGAACTTCATCAACATCTAATCTGTTCAACCCTTTTCTTTCTTTAAATTTGTACCAAAACGTATAAATGATAGCTATAGGCGATGTGCTGCTGAGCGACGAAGTGGTGCAAGAGCAATTTGTTTGCGACCTGAATAAATGCAAGGGTGGTTGCTGTGTAGATGGTGACTGCGGCGCACCACTTACTGAGGCTGAAACAAAAACACTTGCCCAAATATACCCCAAGGTAAAACCATACTTACCCGCTAACTATGCTGCCGAAATAGAGCGGCAAGGTACCCACACCTACGATAACGAGTTTGGCTATGTGACACCTACGGTTAATGGTGGCATTTGCGCTTATGGTACCATTGATGAAATGGGAATCGTGATGTGCGGCATTGAAAAAGCATACAAAGATGGGGTTGTAGATTTTAAAAAACCCATTTCCTGCCATTTGTATCCTATACGGGTAAAAGAAATGCAAGGCTATGAGGCTGTGAATTATGAACCGCGTAAAAGTCTTTGTAAGCCTGCCTGCAAGCTGGGGCGCCAACTGAAAGTACCTGTATACAAATTCCTGAAAGATGCACTTGTACGTAAGTACGGCGATGAGTTTTATGATACGCTGGAAGCCGTGGCAAGGAAGATGAATACTTAATGCCCATCTATTGTTTCATTTTTTTGTAGATTGTATTTTAATGTAGCACAAGCGTATGTAGAGATATGAAAATATATCGTTTATGTTTGATTAAAAGTTATGTAATAAATCTATGCATGCGCTTATACAAGCCGTATATTAATGTAGTGTGTTCAACGTTATTTTCTGATAATTGATGTGATATTATGAAGATAAGATTGACATTTTTCTTGTGCCTGCTATCTCTCATTTCTTGTGGGAGCAGGGTGCTTGCACAAGATACTGATGTATCGTCTTTACTAAAAACATTACATTCGTCCAAGCCGGATACCGATAGAAGTAAAACATACACCGAAATAGCTGATTATTATCACAGGATATCAAATGAGGATTCTTCATATTATTTTGTGAACCAGGGGCTTGCCTTTGCCAACAGCATAGATGATAAAAGAAGGGAAAGCAAACTGCTGGAGGTCATGGGGGCTTTGGACATGGAGAAGAACATGTACAATAAAGCGTTGCAAGACTTTACACAGGCATTGAATATTAATAAAGGTATCAATGATATACGTGCTACTGGTATCGATTATTTAAGCCTGGGGCGTGTAACTATAAGTAAAGGTGACTACACGCATGCTACGAACTATTATATTGAAGCGCTAAAAATATTTGAAAGCATTAATGATAAAAGCAAAGCCGGTGCTGCGTATATGTCATTAGGCATGACATGCGAAGCGCTGGGTGAAAATGAGAAAGCGCTCAATTATCTTCTTAAGTCACAAGATATGTTGAATGCTGTTCCCTTCTCTGTATATAATTTACAATTGATGAACGACCTGGGCCTTGTCTATCACCAATTGAAAAATTATGATGCCAGTATGAAGATTTTGAGCATAGGTATTGCTAAAAGTACAGCGCCTGAATATGCTTTTGTTCGTGCCCAACTGTTATCTAATGCCAGTGGGGTTTTATATGATGCGGGACATCATAAAGAGGCGATAGAGTACATGAATGAAACCTTGCAACTGACCAGGAAAATGAATTTCAAGGAATCTGAATGCTATGCACTGGTAAACATTGCAGAAACGCAGGCAGACCCGGTGCAGGCGCTTGCACACTTAAAAGAGGCGCTTGCCATTAGCCAGGAAATAGGCCAGAAGTACCTGCAAATGAAGATATATGAAAGCCTGGCAGAATTTTATAAAAAACAACAACGATTTGCTGAGGCGCTGGAGGCTACCGATAAAAAAAATGATCTAAAAGACAGCATTTTGAATAAACAAAAAGTTGTTGAAATAGCGGATCTTCAAAGTACATATGAGTTAGGGCAATCTAACAACAAAGTAAACAACCTGACGCTTATAAATAGCAGGGATGAGTTTAGGACTAAACTGGTTATTGCTATAGCTGCCGGCATTGGGTTAATACTCATCATCGGTGGGTTTTACTACCGCAAGGTGACCCTACTGAATAAACAACTGGTAGTGCAACGTGAAGAACTAAAAGAACTGAACGACGTTACTGTAGCCCAAAAAGAAGAACTGAAAGACCTGAATACAGTTAAGGACAAAATATTTTCGGTGATAGGGCATGATCTGCGTAGCCCGTTGGGCAATATTATAAGCATGCTGCAGGTGATGGAAGAAGAAGCAGGTGTTATTAATGATGAGTACCTGCCATATGTAAATGAACTTAGGTTGCAATCGCTGCTTACACTTGATACCCTGGATAAATTGCTGTACTGGGGTAAGAACAGTTTTAAAGGCATTGTTATTCAGCAACAGATATTTACTGTTGATACTATTATAAAAAGCAACATTGAACTGCTTACTATAGCCGCCCAACAAAAGAATATTACTGTAACAGATAAAGTACCCGCAGGCACACAAATATTTGCAGACGTATCGCATTTTGATTTTGTGACCCGTAACTTGTTTTCAAATGCTTTAAAATTCACTCCACCGGGCGGATCCATCCATATTAATGCAACCGAAAATGATAAGCCTGGCTTTACAGTATTTGCGGTGCATGACACAGGCGTGGGCATGAGCCAGGAAGAACAAGATCACCTCTTTAGCCTGGACCTTACTAGTAAGATAGGTACGCAGGAAGAGGTAGGTACTGGTATAGGCCTTATGTTGTGTAAGGAGTTTGTAGAGAAGAACGGTGGGGAGCTCTGGGTAGCCAGCAAACAAGGCGAAGGCTCTACTTTTTATTTTTCTTTTAAGATGGCTTAGCTGAAAGCTACTGGCAGTTCGGTTAAACAAAGAAAGCAGCCACTTGGCTGCTTTCTTTGTTATAATACATTTGTAGCTACTAGTAACGGTACAGATCAGTTTTGTATGGACCGTGCTGAGGAATACCCAGGTAAGCTGATTGTGCATCTGTAAGTTCGTCAAGCACAACACCTATTTTAGCAAGGTGCAGGCGGGCTACTTTTTCGTCCAGGTGTTTAGGCAGTACATAAACTTTGTTTTCGTACTTCTCGCTGTGCAGCCACAGTTCTATTTGTGCCAGTGTCTGGTTGCTGAAAGAGTTACTCATTACAAAGCTAGGATGGCCCGTAGCGCAACCCAGGTTCACCAGGCGGCCTTCTGCCAGTACTATTACCTGTTTGTCGTTTATGGTATAAAGATCAACCTGTGGTTTAATTGTATCCTTAGTGTGGCCATAGCTCTTGTTCAACCAGGCCATATCAATTTCAATATCAAAGTGGCCTATGTTACAAACAATAGCCTTGTCTTTCATCAGGCGGAAGTGCGCTTCCGTGATCAGATCGCGGCAACCTGAAGCGGTAACAATAATGTCTGCTTCTTTTACTGCGTCTATCATTTTCTTCACTTCAAAACCGTCCATCGCTGCTTGTAATGCGCAGATAGGATCGATCTCTGTAACTATAACACGGGCGCCGGCACCACGCAGACTTTCTGCAGAACCTTTACCTACATCACCGTAACCACCAACTACAGCAACCTTGCCGGCCATCATAACATCGGTAGCGCGGCGTATAGAGTCAACCAGGCTTTCTTTGCAACCATACTTGTTATCAAATTTAGATTTGGTAACAGAATCGTTTACATTGATAGCAGGGATAGGCAATGTTCCTTTTTCCATCCTTTCGTACAGGCGGTGAACACCTGTAGTAGTTTCTTCGCTCAGGCCTTTTATGTGTTGTATCAGTTCGGTATAAGTATCAAATACTATATTGGTCAGGTCACCACCATCATCCAATATCATGTTTAGCGGACGATCTTCGCTGCCAAAGAACAGAGTCTGCTCTATGCACCAGTCAGCTTCTTCCTGAGACTGTCCTTTCCATGCAAATACACCAATACCTGCTGCTGCAATTGCTGCTGCTGCATGGTCTTGTGTTGAAAATATGTTGCAAGAGCTCCAGCGTACTTCAGCACCCAATGCTATTAGTGTTTCTATCAGTACGGCAGTCTGTATGGTCATGTGCAGGCAACCTGCAATACGCGCACCTTTAAGTGGTTGTGAAGGTCCATATTCAGCACGGATAGACATCAGTCCCGGCATTTCCGCTTCAGCTAAAGTAATTTCTTTACGTCCCCATGCAGCAAGGCTAATGTCTTTTACTTTGTAGGGCAGGTTCAAATCAATGTTAGAACGAGTCATCGTGCTCATAAATGGTTATTAAAAAATTTTTACAAAATTAAGAAAAATAATTATGGTTAAATCGCATGTAACCCTGTTAACATAAGTTTTACAGCCTATCAACAAACTACTGCGCTTAAATGTTGCTATTGAAGGCACCTATTTTTGCAAGAGTATCTTCGCCAACGGGTACCAATGGTAGCCGGAGTTTGTTTTGACCTATGTGGAGTAGCTTCAATGCGGCTTTAACACCTGCAGGGTTGCCTTCTGCAAAAAGGAGACTTATGCCGGGGAGGAGTTTATATAATAGTTTGCGTGCAGCAGCGTAGTCGTTTCCCAATGCGAGATTAACCATTTGTGTAAAATCGGCGGTATAGCAATTTGCAGCTACAGATATAACACCTTCCATGCCTATGGCTATCTGCGATACGATGAGGTCGTCATCGCCGGAGAGTACAGCAAAATGTTCTGGCTTGCCTTTTACTAATTCCATACACTGGGGCAGACTGCCGCTAGCTTCTTTTATAGCTACTATGTTGCTGTGTTCATTTGCAAGGCGCAATGCTGTGGCCGGTGCTAAGTTGCTGGCTGTGCGGCCAGGTACGTTGTATAATATTATGGGTTTATCTGTGGCTTCGGCTATGGCTTTAAAATGCTGGTACATGCCTTCCTGTGTAGGTTTGCTGTAGTAAGGCGCCACGCTTAAAATGCCATCAACTCCTTGCAGATCGTCTGTTTGCAGTTGGTGTACTATTTCAGCAGTGTTATTGCCGCCTATACCACACACCACAGGTACACGGCCAGCGTTTTGGGCAATGATGAATGCAAGTATCTTCTTTTTTTCGTCGGCAGAGAGGGTAGGGGTTTCAGCGGTTGTACCCAATGCAACAAGGTAGTTTACCTTATTAGTTATCACATGGTTCACCAGTTTGCCCAAAGAGGCGAAGTCTATTGTATTATCATTATTGAACGGAGTAACGAGTGCTACACCGGTACCGCTAAATTTGTGTGACATTGTATACGTAACTTTTTTTATGCGCTTTGTTCTGTTGGTTCTTCTTCTTCAATTTCATCGTAAAAACCCATTTTTGAGAATTTTTCGATGCGTTGGGTGATGCGTGTTTCTGCATCAAATTTATAAAGGTCTTGTATGGTAGAGATCAGAAATTCTTTTATAATTGCAGCCATTGCTTCAGGGTTGGCATGAGCGCCACCCAAAGGTTCGGGGATTACTCCATCTACCAGGCCAAACTGGTTCATGTCTTCAGAGGTAAGTCTTAGTTGTTCGGCCGCTTTTTCTTTAAAGCTCCAGCTCCTCCATAGTATAGATGAGCAGGATTCAGGAGATATAACTGTGTACCAGGTATTTTCAAGCATCATTACTTTATCGCCTATACCAATGCCGAGTGCACCGCCTGATGCACCTTCGCCTATCACTATGCATATAACGGGAACTTTCAGGTTCACCATTTCAAATAGGTTGCGGGCTATTGCCTCGGCCTGGCCGCGCTCTTCGGCCTCCAGTCCGGGATATGCGCCGGGAGTGTCTATAAACGTGATGATTGGTCTGTTGAATTTTTCGGCGATTTTCATCAACCGCAAAGCTTTGCGGTACCCTTCAGGGTTGGCCATACCAAAGTTGCGCATTTGGCGCATTTTGGTATTAACACCTTTCTGATGGCCCAACACCATTACTGGCATACCATCTAGCTCTGCCATACCGCCAACAATGGCTTTGTCGTCTTTTACCTGTCTATCGCCATATAGCTCTGTGAAATTGGAGAAAACCTTCTCTATATAATACAGCGTATATGGCCTGTCTGGGTGGCGACTGAGCTGTACGCGCTGCCAGGGAGTAAGGTTTGTGTATATGCGTGCCTTGGCTTCGTCTATTGATAATTCAAGTTCGTTGATGCTTTTAGTAACATCAACCTGATTTTTAGCCGACATTTCTTTTAATTTACTGATCTGCGCATACAGGTCTTCAAGCGGCTTTTCAAAATCAAGAAATTGCATAGAAAGTTTTATGAGGCTGTAAAAATACTATAAACATAGCGTAAACAGACAAAAGCTAAACAACTGTAATGTGTAAATGTAATGACTGTTTATTGCCAGGTACTTTTAAGCGGATCGTAACCGCGAACAGAAAACGTGTTTTTATGCTTCCCGCTGTTATTGTCGTAGTTGCCTATTTTGGTATATATGGCTACTACCCCCCCCGATGAAGGCAGATTGCCCGGTGCAAAACCGGGGCGGAATACCTTTATCATAGCAACATCTGATGGATTTACAGTTAGCGGTATATCAGTATCTACTAAAAATTCATTTATATATACGGCTACATCGTTATTGCGCCACATGAGTTCCTGTACACCTGTGGTGGGGTTCATTTGAGATTGTATGCCTGGCACGTGCTCCATCAGGAAGGTATTAATATCTATAGACCGGCTAATATCGTCATTTGTAAGCCCGTCGAATGTTATATCGTCAATTCCCGTAAACAAGGGGCTAACATGTTCGCGTGCAAAATCTTCTATCACCTTACGTTTAGCGGTTACTACTACCTCAGGTAATAAATATTTACTCATTTTAGACTTTTCGTCAAATTGATAGTCTTGTTCTTTTATAGCTGCAAACTTGCTTTTGGCAAAAGTGTCTTGTGGGCCAATGTATATGAATTTTGTTATTTTGGCGGCAGGTACAAAGGCAGAATCTAATGATGTAACTGCATCTATCCACAGTTCTCCATTGTTTTTGCGCAGAGAGGGAGAAAACATAAACAATGCAGTATCCTGAAACAATAGATTGCGTATTGCAAATGCTTTTCTTTTTGTAAGCGGTGCTTTATCAATTATGTTTTTCTTTCCTTTATACAACACCATATAATTAAGGAAGGAGTCCTTGCGGGCATAGTCCCTCACTACGCCACGAATATTAAAGAAGTCTTTTTGCAGCAAAAAATTGAACGCATATTTGCCATCTGGTATATTGTCGCCAATAGTCAAAGTACCTTCTGCATATCCGTTTATGAGGGGGTATCTGTATTGCCAGGTCTGTCCCGTTTGCATGTTCTCTATCCACAACTGAACAGTGATTGCGTTTTCTGCGCGCGTATAATGTTTTAATTCGCATTGCCATTGCACGGGGTCGCCCTGTAGGAAACTGGTTTTATTGATACTGATATTGAGGCTATCGGCAGCAAAGCATCCATCGCAAATAAACAATATAAAAATAACAAGGGTAATTTTTTTCATTATGTACTGATGAAAAAGTGTTGTTAAAGTGACCAGTAAAGTGCGTTAATATTCTTTGACTCCGCTTAGCGTACTTAGTTTAACAGATTTAAAATTTATTTCTGAAGTGTTTTTGTTTTCGTACCCCTCATCGGCAGAGATATTTACGTTTTTGAAGTTGATCTTTGTAATAGGCATATTGGGCAAGCCGGTAAGTGATATTGCCTTTTTAGCACCCAAACAAGTTACATTGCTGATGTAGAAATCCCTGAATTGTGGTATTTTATCATTTTTGCCTTCGTCGTCACCTTTTGTTTTCCCAGCGGGCATGTCTTCATAATAGGTATCAAAAATAACGGCTTCGCCCTTTATGTCTTTCATGTTGATATTTGTGATGTAGATGTCTTTAACAAGACCGCCTCTACCCGGGTTGCTTTTTACACGTATGCCGGCATCGGTACCTGTAAAAGTGCAATCATCAACAAAAATATCCTGCATACCACCATCTGTATTACTGCCAATTACAAAACCACCATGCGCCCTTAACACTGTATTGCCTGCTACAAGTATATTCTGCGTTACAGGGCCACTTTCTCCTTTTTTAGTTGATGCTTTCATGCATATACCGTCGTCACCCGCGTTTACTGTGCATTTATAGATCACAACATTTTTACAAGCGCTAATGTCTATGCCATCACCATTTTGCGCCCACCAATCGTTGTAGATATTTACACTCCGCATTGTCAGGTTGGTGCAGGAGTTAGGATAAAAAGCAAACTTAGGAGAGTTACGAATAGTAATCCCTTCTAGCAGAACATTATTACAATTAACAAAGAACACCATGTATGGGCGATTGAAGTCGCGGGCAGGTAGGTAAGCCTCAGGGCCTGGCTTTTCGTTATCTTTTTTTAGTTTCTTCATGTAAGCCTCACCATCTATAGCCTCACGCGATGGCCACCATATTTTACCATCGTCACTTACTACGCCACCTGAAGCCAGCAGTCTGTTCCATTCGTCTGGAGAAACTTTTTGCTTTTTTACCGGGCGCCATGTATCACCTGCGCCATCTATTTTTCCGGAGCCGGTTATGGCTATGTTTTGCAGATCGTACCCATATATAGGGGATGCCGGCACATAGGAAGTGCTGGTATTAGATGCCTTTATGATAGGGTATTGGGTATGGTCTTTTGTAAACTGTATCAGCGCGTTCTGTTCTACTACAAGGTTTACGTTGCTTTGCATTTGTAGAGGGCCTGTAAGCCAGGTGCCAGCTGGTACTATCACCTTACCACCGCCAGCTTTTGAGCAAGCGGTTATAGCATCTGCAAAGGCTTTGGTATTAAGTGTTTGGTTATCGGCAATGGCCCCATAATCTTTTATATTAAATGATTTATCGGCAAACGAAGGTTCGGTAACAACAGGCATTTTAAAAGGGCACTGGCTGTAATAATAAGTCAGGTCTTTTACCTGGGCTGTTGTTATTGTTGTAAAGGATAAAACAAAACATGTGCATATTAAGCCCATGTCGTATAACTGCCTGCGTATCATTATAGTTCTCTGTTTGTGTTGAATCAAAATTAATCAACTTGTGTGCCATATAATATGCAGTTTATGCAATCGTTCCCGGTGTTTGTAGGTATAGAGAATTAAGAAATAAGGTACTTTTAATTCAATAAACGGATAAGTAATGAAAACTTTTTTCCACTACAAAATCGTAGTATTTGCAGCAATTATTTTAATGGCTTTCAATATGGACAATAGGCGCATAACGGTATTTATGGCTGGCGATAGTACTATGTCTGTAAAAGAAACAAAAGCCTATCCTGAAACTGGTTGGGGCATGCCCTTTGTCTATTTTTTTGATTCTTCAATTACAATTGTAAACAAAGCAAAGAACGGCCGCAGTACGCGTACATTTATATCAGATGGCTTGTGGGGTTCTATCATTGATAATGTAAAACCGGGCGACTACGTTTTTATTGAATTTGGTCATAATGATGAATCGAAAGAGAAGGTAGACCGCTATACTACCCCTGAAGAATACAAGGCCAATCTGACGAAATTTGTAACGGAAACGAGAAACAAAAAAGGCTTACCCATATTGCTTACGCCTTTAAGCCGTCGTAAATTTGATGCTGGCGGTACCGCCCTTGAAACACACGAAATATACTCGCCGCTTGTAAGAGAAGTAGCCAAGGAGCAAAATGTGCCACTGATCGATTTAGATGAAAAAAGCAAGGAATTACTGCAACAGATGGGGCCTGAAAATTCGAAGCTATTGTTCAATAAGCTGGGGCCGGGTGAGCACCCCAATTACCCTGAGGGCGTTGATGATAATACCCATTTTAATGAACTAGGTGCACGTAAGATGGCTGAATTAGTGCTACAATCGATGAAGGATATGAAGATAGAGTTGGCTATACACCTGACTGCTGGCAGAAAAGGCGCAAAATAATGAAGCGTATATTGACATTTGCTTTATTGCTGCTGATCAGTTCTTTGGTATATGCACAAGTAGCAAGAGATACTTCCTTTACTGTTTACAGTGCATTTGTGAAAGCGTATAAAAAGCAACCGTTTATAAGCATAGTATATCCGTCTTTGCCACACAGTGTTATTGCAGATACAGGGAAGGTCTATTGTACACTCGCTGGCCATGCCCTGCATGCCGATGTGTTTTATCCACATAAACTAGGGCATAAGGCCAGACCGGCAATATTATTGATACATGGCGGCGGGTGGCGCTCGGGGTCGCGCGATCAGCAAGTGCCCATGGCACAGCAATTGGCTGCGCGGGGCTATGTGACCACTACTGTCGAATATCGTTTATCGCCTGAAGCGAAGTACCCTGCTGCTGTTTATGATCTGAAAAGTGCCATAAAGTGGGTAAGGCTCCATGCTAAAGATTATGGAATAAATAAAAACAAAATTGCAGTTTTAGGGTGTTCGGCAGGTGGCCAGCTTGCAGCCTTACTTGGTACCACAAATGGCTTGTCTGCATTTGAGGGTAATGAGTGTAATAATAGCGAAGAAAGTACCGTAAATGCTATTGTGGATATAGACGGTATATTAGCTTTTACACATCCTGAGTCGGGTGAGGGAGATGAAAGCAAAGGGATATCTGCAGCGGCCTATTGGTTGGGGGCAACAAGGGCTGAAAACCCGCTCCTGTGGCAGGATGCATCGGCATTAAATCATGTAAATCAAAGCACCCCACCTATCCTATTCATTAATAGTAGTGTAGCCCGCATGCATGCTGGTAGGGACGATATGATGCGTAAACTGGATACATTAGGGATATATCATGAAGTGCATACGTTTACCGATGCCCCGCACCCATTTTGGCTATTTGAGCCATGGTTTAAACCAACAGTAAAGTACGTTGTTGATTTCCTGGATAAAGTGTTTGATTATAAATAAGAGTCTATCGGTATTACACGGTATTACATGCTCGATTCCCTGATGATCATGTTGGGAACAAGTACCATATTTTCAAATTGTTTTACCGGCCTTTTGCTGCTTATCAATTGCACCAGTAGTTCTGTTGCATTTGCCCCCATCTCAAAAGCCTGTTGCCTGATAACGGAAAGAGAAGGTTGCAGCCACTCTGTAAGGTCAAGATTAGAGAAGCCAATAAGGCCAACGTCATTAGGCACACTAACGTTGTTTTTCTTAAAATAGCGAAGGCAATTAGTAGTAAGTTTATCAGCACATGCAATGATGGCATCTGGCTTATTTTTCCCTTTCAATAATTCCTTCAGTACCGTTTCTGTTTCCTCATATATCAACCCGCCGTGCAGGCAATATTTAATAAAATCTGGGTTGTAAGGCAGTTTGCTATCTTCAAGCGCTTTTATGTAGCCGGCAAGCCTTTCTTTTATAATAGATAGGTATTCAGCATTACCCAGGAAAGCTATTTTTTTGTAGCCGTTTTGTGCCAGGTGCATTGTTGCATTGTAAGCGCCCATATAGTTATCAGAGGTTACCTTGTGGGTCTGTATATCTGCAACTATCCTGTCAAAAAACACTATAGGCATTCCTTTGTCGCGCAGTTCTTTCAAGTGGCTGAAATCTGTTGTTTCAGATGAAATAGAGATGATAATACCATCTACCGACCGCGATGCCAAGTGTTTTACATTGATCACCTCGCGTTCGTACGATTCATTACTTTGGGTGATAATGACATTGTAACCAGCGTTGTAGGCTACTGATTCTATTCCATTAATAGCCTGTGAGAAAAAACTATTGGCTATTTCGCAAACCACCACACCAATAGACCTTGTTTTTCTTTCCTTAAGGCCAAGAGCTATGGGGTTAGGCATATAGTTCATCTCTTCGGCATACTCAATTACCCTTTTTTTCGTCTTGGCACTTATTTCGTAACTGTCTCTCAATGCCCTGGATACAGTAGAAGTAGATAGGTTTAATGCTTTGGCAATATCCTTAATAGTTACAGGCTCAAATTTCATATAGATATAATCTTAACGCTGTAATATTCCTTAGCGCATTTGGGGTTAACGTATTAACTATGACGTTTTAAATATACGTTGAAAAAGCGAGAAATAAAAACACCCAAGCATTGTATCTGCCTTGTTTCTATAGTCTTTTTCAGGCTAAATCTTTAGGTAGTAACGAAGTAAACTAAAGTTGATATTTTGTTTTTACAAAGGCACTCATATTTTCTACATATTCGAGCCCTTTAGTGATGTGGCTTTTCCAAAGCGCATCAATAACCAGCATCACAAATTGTGTTTCTTCCTCTGCGTCTTTATAGTCGAGCGCTATAAAAGCGTTTTTTAACAGGGTGTAGAGTGGTTTTAAAAAGCGCTGATGCTGTTCTACAGAGAAAGGCATATCAACTAACCGGTATTGCAGGCGCCAGAACATAGGCTCATCTGTTATCAGTTTGAGTGGAAGTTCCAGGGCGGCATCTATCAGTTCATGTGCATTCCGTTCTGTGAGAGTGCCCCTGTTATGCTCTACAATACGCATATATCCTGTTTTGATAATATAATCCAGCAGTTTGTCTTTATTCCCAAAATGTTTGAATATAAGAGATTCTGCCACCTCAGCTTCCTTTGCTATCAGCTGGGACGAAGTATTTTCAAAACCCCTTTCTGCAAAAAGGGTTAATGCAACGGTTGCAATTCTCTGTTTTCGGTTCATGACGTATGCAAAGCTATTTTGTAAAAAGCTAT